>VFJO01000195.1 GCA_009886045.1 Verrucomicrobiota bacterium | reverse complement strand
AAGGGCGCGCGAGTACATCGCCGGTGCCAAGTACATCTTTGGACCAAAGACCGCCCTCTTCGACGAATCCCTCGAGACCATGGGCCTGAAGCTAAACTAACCGGACCCACCGCGCTCTCCGACTCAACCGATCCGCAACCATGAAAACCCCACTCCGCCCGCTCCGATCACGCCTCAGTGGTGAAAAGAGACTAAATCCACCCGACGTCCTCCTCCACGAGAAGGCCCGCGTTCTCGTCACCGGTGCAGGGGGATTCATCGGCAGCGCCCTCGTACACGCCCTCAACCAGCGAGGCATCACACAGATCGTGGTCACCGACCGCCTCGGCGAGGATGAAAAATGGCGCAACCTGCTCCCACTCACTTTCGAGGACTACGTGCCCGCAGATGAATTCTTGACTAGCATCGAAGAGGATGCGGACCAATTTGGACGCTTCTCGGCCGTGTTCCATCTCGGCGCCTGCTCTGCCACAACCGTCACAGACTCCGATTTTGTTCTGAAAAACAACTACGCCTACACCAAAGCCCTTTGCCGATGGGCCCTTTTCTCCGGCGCACGCTTTGTTTACGCCTCCTCAGCGGCCACCTACGGCGACGGCACCGCTGGCATGGATGACAAAACCGAGGACATCTCGCCCTTCCGCCCGCTCAATCTCTACGGCTACTCCAAGCACCTCTTCGACCTCTACGCCTCCCGCGAAGAAATTCTCCCCGACATCATCGGAATCAAGTATTTCAACGTTTTTGGCCCAAACGAATACCACAAGGGCGACATGCGCAGCCTGGTCTGCAAAGCCTTTGAGGAAATTCAGCAATCAGGCCGCATTCGCCTGTTCAAAAGCTACAAGCCCGAATACCCCGATGGCGGCCAGATGCGGGATTTCATCTACGTGAAGGATGCCGTCGAGATGACACTCCACCTCGCCGAAAATGAAGACGCTGGCGGTCTTTACAATATCGGCTCCGGCGTAGCCCGCACATGGACCGACCTCGCCAACGCACTCTTCACAGCACTTGGAAAAACCCCAAACATCGAGTTTTTCGATATGCCCGAAAGCATCCGCCACCAGTATCAGTACCACACCTGCGCCGACATATCGAAACTCCGTGCCACCGGCTACTCCAAGCCCACCACGCCCCTCGAAGACGCTGTGCGTGATTATGCCGTCAACTACCTCCTCCCAGCAAAGCGACTCGGAGAATAACTCCCCCGCCCCACGCTACGCCTGCCAGCGCTGCACAAACTGCTGCCGCTGGCCTGGCTTCGTCAAACTCACCGATTCCGACATCTCCGACATCTCCCAATTTCTCGGCATTTCAGAAATCGACTTCATCCAGCAGTTCACTCGCCTGCGCCCTTGCCGCGACGGCCTCGCCCTCACCGACCAACCCGACGGCGCCTGCGTCTTCCTCGATGGACGCGACTGCCGCATCCAACCAACCAAACCACTCCAGTGCCGAGGATTTCCCAACCAGTGGAACTTCCCAGGCTGGCGCGATCTCTGCGATGCCATTGAAATCCCTGAGGATACCCCAACCTCCTGAAACAATCCCCCTTCACTGAGCAAGCCAAAATTTCCATCAGCCTTCCCCCAGCAGAAACCACATAAACGATCACCAGTTTAGCGCGATTCCATTCAGCCCAAACAGCTGCAAACTCTTGCGCCTTTCCTTACAAAGCGCGCTGCAAATCAAAACACCAACGCCGGCTGCACCGCGCTGCCGACCGCTCGAGATTCAGGAACCGCACGCGCCGTCCTCCTCTCTCACTCAGCACAACAAGTCACACATTCAAAGAATTGATTTCCATCGTTAAATAATCGACGCCCTCAACGAAATCTTGCTGCCCCTTGGAGGGACGGCCTCCGTGCCGTCCCACTTCCACAGACTCAACCCATCCCTACAAGCATCACAATTCATTCTACCAAATAATTCTCTGATAAAATGAAAGAAAATGAACACTGACCCCTAGTTTATGCGCGTGAGCCCCTCTGCCGTTTAACTCAAGCGAGGGAAAGCGGCCTATTGGATTGCCAAAAGACTTCGGACCGAGATGTCTTCGTCAAGGCTCTCCCAATGAATTCCGATACCCGGACCAATCAAACGCCAATTTTGTATCTGCGCCGGCTGTGCATCCCTCAATTTGGGGAACCATTCCAGCGGCGCGGAAACAATTCGCCCATCTGCCAGCGAGACATGGAGCGAATCGGCGTCGATTTCGACCCCGGTTGCTCTTGCATCAGTTTTCACTTTGACGGTGGTTAGTAACATGCTCATCCCATTTTCTCCTAATTTCTTCTTCGTGTTCTTGGATTAACTCGCGGATTTCTTTCAGTTGCTTACTCAGATATCCATGCGATTCGGCCAACAAGATCGGATCGAGCCAGAATTTCGCATATTTCTCGGCTGACTCAATGTGCACATGGGTAGGTTCCTCAGCTTCACGGCTAAAAAAGAAAAATCTGTAACCATGATGTCGGAAAACTTCAGGCACTTTTTAATTATAACCGAATTTGGGAGTTGAGCGAGACATTTTTCGCCACCCCTAGTTCAAATTTTTAGACAGGATTTGCATGATTTGCAGGAGGGACAGGAAAAGCAGAAGATTAAGACAGAACCGAAGCGAAGCGGAGAACGACTGCTGCAGGCAGCCCGAAGGGTGAGTGTAGCGAATCAATTAACAAAATTAACAGAATTGGGTTGTTGATTTTTTCCTCTGTGTCTCTCATTTTAATATTGATAGCGCGATGGTGTCTGCCGTCGTCCCCAAGGTAGGGACGCCGCGCTCTCCGAGGCGTAGGCTACGAGCCGAAGGCCGTCGGGGTTCCACTCTCGCGGCTCCGCCGCCCCTGTCTCATCTGTAGCGGCGCGTCTATGGCCGCCGATGGTTAACGACTCCGGCGCTCATAGAGACACCGCTACAAGTTAAGACGGCGCATTCGCGCCTGAGGCTTCGGACGGCGCCGTCACCCGCCACCAGTTACTCGCCACTCGCCACAGCGGCTTCGCCGCCCCCTCCGCGCCTCCGCGTGAACCCCTCTGCAATTTAAACAAATTATGCCTGCACCTTGCGACGGCGGAAAGACAACAAGAAACCCAGGGCGCCAACGGCAGCCAGGGCGTAGGTGGAGGGTTCGGGGACGGCGGTTGTTGACACCGCGTGAAGGGTCATCACCGCTGGCGTTGGAGTAAGGGCATCAAATGCAAACGAAATGTATTCGATACTCGAAAGATTGGGGGAGCCTGTAGGGTGAGATGCAAATAGCTGTATGTGGCGCTGTCACCTTGGTTTGTTCCAGTTGTGAATACATTGGTCGCACCATTGAATTGAAACATAACTAAATTGCTGCTCCACAAGAGAACTGTAAAACCTACATTTGGGTTAGCAGTGATAGTTGATCGAATGTAAAGCCCATTTGAGGATGTCCAGTTTACAGGGCCAAATGCACTCTCATTGAAAAAGGTAACCCCAAGGCTTGCAGTGCTGTTGAACGTAATTTCATTTGACGACTGGACAAAGGCGGCAGAACTATCGCGATCTAATGGTCCAATTCCAGAAGAGCCTAACGAGATCAGATCCACACCAATAAGAGTTGCTTGCGCGGTGAGGGTTAGCGTTGAAGCTAAAGTTATTGCTACTAATATTTTTTTCATTTTTGGTTTTTATTGGTATTACTGTAAAACTTGCAAATCCTGCCCCGCCAAACCATAGCCGCGTAGAACGGGGGCGGATACAATGCTCTCTCGCCTACACCGGCACGAGAAAGGGGCACCGAAGTGCCCCTTTGACGTGTTAATTTCAACTTCGAGACAAATTATGCCTGCACCTTGCGGCGACGAGCTGCGAAGAAGAGACCCAAACCAGCGATGGCCAACAAGGCGTAGGTGGAGGGCTCGGGGACGGCTGAAAGAGAAGTCATTGTGACGGTCGGAGTGCCTGAGTCATTCCAACTGATAATCAGAGTGCTTGGATTGGCAAGAACGCTGATGCTACCACTATCATAAGTAAGTGGAACGTATGAAGCTGCTGATGATGCCGACGCCGTGCTACCAGCAAGATAGAGGTTGCTAGAAAAATCGGCATTCCAAATTTGGACGTTGAATCCCATGTTTGGATTTGCTCCTCCAGTGAAGGCCATGTAAAGAGAGAAGTCAGTTGAGGAACCTTGAGTGCCGTTTCCAGCATTGTATGAGCTCCAATTTCCCGGGCTAGTAAGCGCTCCTTGCACAGCATCGCCGCTGTTTAATGCGGAGTTAAACTGTAGAGAGCTTCCAGACTGGGAGTAAACGGGACTAGAAGATAAGCTGTCGATTGTGAGTCCAATAGAGCCCAACGATGACAGAGTAATTTGGGCCTCAGCGAATGTCGCAGATGCTAAGATTAAGGACAGGATTGCCGCTGTTTTTTTCATATTATATGTTTTTTTGTTTATTTGGTGGTTTAGGTTATTGGAGATTGTATGGCACGGATTGGCTCAGGGTAGTGTAACCAGTGGCCGATCCCTTACGAGAAATTCTTACCGAAGATCCAACAGGAATGACAGTCGAGTTGGCAGAAATGTTTGGAGATTGACGACGCCATTCAGTACCATTGAAGTAGTAGTTAGTGGCAGAGCCATTCGAAGTCAGTGTTAGAATGTCTGCGACAGTGGCATTAGCACCAGATGTAACCACACTGCTTAGGCCAGAAGAAGCCAAGGTTGAATCGACCGGCCAGAACTGAGACACCATTGTGTTGCCAGAATTTTTGACACTGGTTTGTCGTGGCTCGGTAGGAACTCCGCCAGTTATGGTGAATGAAAGTGCAGGAGAAGCAGGAAGTCTGGCGTAAGAAAAACCAAAGTAAGGAAGGATTGGAACATTTGATGCATCTATGGCTGGGGATTGGCGGGTCCAGCGAGGTGGAACGGAGTCGGTTTTGTAGAAATAATTCGTAGCCGAACCATTAACAAACATTGTCACCACATCAGCATTGGACGCACTTGTTCCCCCTAGAACTCCAGTAGAAGCCGGCGTGCCAAGAAGAGAACTCAATGTATCGCAAGAAAAAATCTTATAGGTGTCAGTCCCAGCGGCAATTCCGAGGTTTGTGAGGTCAACTTGCGTGGTGTCGATTGAGCTGATAGTCACTGTGGTTGCGGTGTTCGCAACACCCGCAATCGCACCACCAGTCGAGTTGGATGATGAAATTAAGAAAATTCTTCCGTCTGCTGCCCCGCTGGTTACCATAATAAGGAAAGGAGTCGCGGGATTAGAGAGTTCACCTGCAGACCATCCAGCATTGGCATTTGTAATCGAATTTGATGATACTGCTGTGATAACTCCTAAAGCCTGACCGGTTAGTGATGAAGCCTCAAGAAGAGGAGGAGAATAGAAAGTATTGCGTTTTGTTGTTCCTGTTCCCGCAGTGATATTCACCGTCACAAACCCCACAGGGTCGGTGGTGGCGGTTACGTTTTGGGCATTGGCCAATGGCAAAGCCGCGAGGACTGCTGCGGCTGCGAGGGTGAGAGATGTTGATTTAAGTCTCATGATGTTTGATGTTTTTTGGTTAGGATTGGAAGGCTGATTTGGAAAGATTCTGGAGGATGTCGGTGATGCAGAAAGGTTGAGAGAGAGTTTGGTTTCGGAAATTGTCTTTTGCGTTATCATGCTGTAGTTGGTGGTAGTGGTGGAGTCAATAAGGAAAAAAGAAAAAGATCATTTATTTACCATAGGCGTTGGAATCGTGTCTGGGCTTGGGTTTTGTTGGTTGGCGGGTGAGGTGTCGGGGAGGGAAATTTGACGGCGAAGCAGAAAAATGCCCATGCCGATCAGGAGGATGGCGGCGGTGAGATAGACTCCGGGTTCTGGAACGATGGTGGCGTAAACTTCTGGGGCGCTGAAGGACGAGGTGTTGAGCGCGTTGTAGAAGGTGCCGGTGCCTGCGCCAGAGTAGAAGGAAATATAATCGAGACTGCTGGCGATGTTGGTGGAGTCGAGAAAGTAGATGTGATCCGAGCCGGGCGTGTAGTTCCAGACTTCGAGGCGGCGGGAATTGTCGAGCACGCTGGTGAGTGAGGCGAAGGTGATCCAGGCATTGCCGGCGGTGTTCATATCCAGCGTGGAATTGGCGGAGAGGGTGAGTGCGCCGACGACTTCTCCGACGCCGCTGCCGAGGGCGAGTGTGCCGCCGTTGAGGTTGATCGCGGCAGAGTCGTTCACGGAATCGCTGGCACCCACGAGGAAGGATCCGCCGTTCACGTTGATGACTGTGCTGTTGCCCAGCGCGCCAGCGGCGTTGGCTTGCAGTGTGCCGGAGTTGACAGTGGTCGTGCCGGTGAAGGTATTCGCGCCTCCGAGAGTCAGCGTGCCGCTTCCAGCCTTGGTGAAGCCGGTGGTGCCTGCGAGGACGGAGTTGATGGTAACGGTGCCGGTGGAGACTGAGATAGTGTTGTTTGCTGCAGAGGCTCCGGCGAGGTTGATCGTGCCGCTGGTGAGCGTGTAGCCAGTCGTTTCGAAGGTGAGGCCGCTGAGGGCATGCACCGTGCCGCTGACTGTGACTGTGCCTGCTGTGCCGCCGAAGTTGGCAGTGAGGCCGGCGCCGGCGTAGTAGTCGGTGCCGCTGGTGCTGCCCCACGCGTAGGTGCCGCTAGCTGCTAGGCCGCTGGAGTTTGTGGTCCAGCCGAGTTGGGAGCTTGAATTGCTCCAAGTGCCTGCGCCGCCGCGTCCGGCAGCGCCGTTGGCATCCCAATAAAGTGCGCTCGTCGGCGCAGCGGCCGTGCGGAGGCTGTCTGAGCCGGTCGTGCCGGTGAGTGTGCCGTAGCCAATGGTCGTAAGGTCGCTTGTGTCAATCGTGGTCACCCAAGGCGAGGCGTTGGGGATCGTCCAATCCGCGCTGCTGCTGGTCGCCAAACCGTAGGCGGTGGAGCTGGCGAGCGTGGCGGCGTCGGAATACACCAACCAGGCCTGCTGCCCCTTGAGCGCATCGCTCGAGTTTGTAAGGTTCGGGCTCGGATCAAACGAACCGGCCTGCGAGAGCAGTGTCTCGGTGGTGCTGCTGCCGAAAAGGGTGAACTGGTTGCCGACCCACAATTTATTGTAACTCAAAGCCTCGATCGTGCTCTGGTTCGCCGAAAGGAAGGCTCCAACTCGCACGGTATAGCCATCCTGCGCGATCCCAGCTGCATTGGAGATGAATGGCGTAATGCCACCGCCGGCCGTGATGTCGATCGTCACGGTCTCGTTCGCCGCATAAGCCGACGCCACAAGGGCCGCCGCTGCTGCGAGTGCTACCAAGATCCGGGGGGAACTTGGTGTGATAGGTTTCATAGTTTGGATAGGATTGGCAGGAAGGTTTTTTTGACAGAATTTACAGAGTTTTTTAGACAGGATGACAGGATTTTCAGGAGATTACAGGATGAGCAGAAGAGGTTTGGACAGAATTTATAGAATTGATAGAATTGGAGAGGAGTAGATTCATTATTTGTTTGAGTGCAGGCATCTCGGGTTCTTTGTTTTTTGAGTAAGATATTTCTGTAATAGCTAAAATTTTTGTTAATTTTGTTAATTCTGTCTCAAAGTTCCTGTTAATTGACTCGCTTTGCTCGCCCTTCGGGCTGCCTGCGGCAGTCTTTCTCCGCTTCGCTTCGATTCTGAAAATCCTGTCATCCTGTCTAAACAATTGTGTTTTTTGGTTTATTCCTCTGTGTTCTCTGTGTGCTTTGACTCGCTCGCGCCCGCTCGGCTCGCCCTTCGGGCCAACCTTCGGTTGCTCTATCTCAAAGGCCCCGCCTTTTCGGTTGTGGTTATTTTGCTGATTGTCTGTGTTATGCGTTAAAAATCTCCTGTTAATCCTGCTAATCCTGTTATCCTGTCTAAATAATCGGGTTTATTCGGCGGGGAGTGTCCAGGAGCTGAATGTGGAGTCGCTGGCTTTTTTGATGAAGAAGCCTTGGCCGGCTGGGATTTCGGCGGTTGGGACGGAGCGGAGGCCGTCCATCCAGTTGGTGCCGTTGTGGTAGTAATTTGTGGCGGCGCCGGTGGTTTGATCCACCACGATGAGTTTGTCGGCGTCTTTCGCTTTGGCGGCGGTCTTAAATGCGCCGGCACCGGAGCCGGGGTTCAGGTTCATGTCGGTGAGGCTGGTCGGGGCGGTGCGTCCAGTCGTGCAGAGCGTGAATTTGCCGGCGGGGTTGAGCGAGACGGTTGGCTGCGGCGCGTCCACAGCGCGTGGGGATCCGACGAGGAGGAAGTAATCCGTCGAGCCGGTGTTGTTCTTCAACATGAACGCTTTGCCTTGTGCGATGGCGGTGCTGTCCATCGCAGTGGCTCCTTCACGCCATTCGTTCTGACTGCTGTTGTAGAAGATCGTGTTCGCCGTGGCGCCATTCTGGTCGAGCAGGAGGATGGTAGTCGAGGCGCTGTCAGTGGCTCCCGAGGCGAGACCCGCTTCGTTGGCGGCTCCAAAAATACCTGCCACCGTGTTGGTTCCGACATTACCTGGCGCGCTCAGGTAGCTTGTGGCTCCGGCGGCGATGGATTGCAGTTGGTTGACCTGCTGAGTCGAGTTCGCGCTCGCTCCGGCGGCGTTGTTCGCCCGCACCTGCACATAGCGCAGGCCGTTGCTCAAGCCGGTGATCGCCAAGCCGGTGGAGTCGGTATTAACGCTGGTCGCGCCCGTCATGTTTTTGCTGGCCGAGTGGAGGACCGTGTAGTTGCCAGCGCCGGTCGCGGCGTTCCAGTTCACCGTGAAGCCGCCGTCCACAGGCAGCGTGGCACGGTTGAGCACAGGGGCCAGGCAGAGCACTCCCACATTCGCACTGGTCGTTTGCGCGGTGTAGTTTGTGGAATCCGTCGGCGTGAAGGTGACGCCTTGGCTCGAGATGCCCAGCGCCGGTGCGGTGGCTGGCGTGGTGAAGGCAAAGGCGCCTGCCACACTGGCCGTGCCGCCGCTGAGCGTGGAATTCGCCAGCGTCTGGCCGATCGTTATATTCGAGGCGGTCGGCGCGACGCTGATCGTCGGCGTGGCTTGGGTAATGTTTGCCGTGGTGGTCGAGACCGAGCCAAGCGAGTAGTTTGAGGCGGCTGCACCAGTGAGCGTGGCACCCGCGAGCGTCACGGTTTTACCATTGCCCACCGTGGCAGTGTCAAATGTCGCCGTGCCGCCGGTGTGGGTCACATCGTCCGAGCCGACCTTGCCTGTCACGGCCCGCGTGGCGACCGTGGCCGAGGTCGAGCCGTCGTAGGTTTTGTCATTCGCTGTAAATGTGCCCGTAAGCGACTTCGTGCCAACCGTGAGCGTCTGCGTCACATTCGTTGCCGCCGTGTAGTTGCTATCACCCGCCTGGCTGGCCGTGATCGTGGTCGAACCAACACCCACGACTGTGAGGGTGGAGCCCGCCACTGTGGCAACCGAGGTGTTCGAACTGGCGTAGGAAACACTTAATCCGCTGCTCGCCGTCGCCGTGAGGCTGAATGTCGAATCACCGTAGGTTTTCGAGGAGAGGGCGGCGAAGGTGATGCTTTGTGTAGCTTGGGCAATGGTGAAGGCATAGGCAGAGGAGGATGCTGTATTATAGTTGGCATCCGCCGCTACTGTGGCGGTCGCCGTGTAGTTTCCAGCGGCTGTGGGTCGGGTTGCCGAGGGACCGTAGCTGGTTCCGCCTGTTCCGCTGTAGCTGTAAGTCACAGCACCACTCGAACCGCTGACGCTCGAGGTAGTAGGACCTTGAGCGGAGCCGGTGTAGCTGAAGCTGGTGCTACCTGTAGCCGAAATGGTGGAATTGGCTTTCGCGATGTTGAAGGTAATCGTTGCTGCCGTGCCGTTACCGCCCGTATTTGAGGCGAGGATGGAGACCGTTGTTCCATTACCCGCTGCGCTTGGTGTTCCGCTTATCGAGCCTGTTGTTGCATTGAGGCTTAGTCCCGTTGGCAGTGTGCCACTGGTGGTGGCAAACCCGGTCGGGGTGCCTCCAGTTGTGGCGAGCGCTTGGCTGAAAGCAGTTCCCACCGTGCCATTATAAGTGGCGGTGGTGACTTGAGGGAGTTGGGTTACGACTCCGCTGAGCGTGAAGTCATCTAGGCGGAATGTTCCACCTGATCCACCGGAGAGACTGATTAAGACCGTTACAGTTCCGGTTAGTTGGGTTTTTCCCGTTACAGCTTGTGAGCCCGTATTTGCTCCAGATGAAGGAACTGTATCCGTGTAAACCGCAGTGCCTCCGTTAATCGTGATGGCTGCTGATGTTGACCCCGAGGTGCTTCTTTGACGCCAGAAACTTAAGGAGTTTATCTCCAATGCATATCCGCTGGCTACATTAAAAGTCAGAGTAATCGTTGGAGTGCCGCTGGTGCTGGATAAGGCGATCGCTTGGCCGCTCGAGCCCCCGAAGCTTGTGAAGCTGGAACCACTTGTGGACCAAGAGGAGCTCGAAAGATTTGAGTTCAGTGTGTCTGGGGCAACTGTGTAAGGATGCGAAGATATCGCCGTCGTTCCAAACGAATGCTGGTAAATTGGCAGCACCGTCACTTGGAGGTTTTGTGTTTGACTGGTCGCCGCATTCCAGTTCGCATCACCAGCCTGGCTCGCCGTGAGGGTGGTGTTGCCGACTGCTGCGCCAGTGACATTGCCGCCATTGATGGTTGCGACGCTGGTGTTCGAACTGGTGTAGCTAATCGTGAGGTTGGATGTGGTGGTGGCGTCGAGGGCGCGTGTGGAGCCCATGCCGAGGCTGGATTGCACCGGGAAAGTGATGGTTTGGTTGGCTTTGTTGACTGTAAGGGTCTGATCCACGCTGGTGGCGGCGTTGTAGTTGCCATTGCCCGCTTGGCTGGCGGTGATGGTGGTGTTACCAGCGCCGACGATTGTGACTGTGGAGCCAGCGACGGTTGCCACGCTGATGTTGGAACTTGCGTAGGTCACGCTCAGGTTGCTGCTGGCCGTGGCTGTGAGAGCAAAGGCCGCATCGCCATAAGTTTTTGCTGTCAGGGCGCCGAAGGTTATGGCTTGATCCCCTCTATTCACCGTGAGCGTCTGGGTTACCGAGGTCGCTGCGGCGTAGTTGGTATTACCTGCTTGGTTCGCTGTGATCGTCGTGCTGCCAGCACCGACGAGAGTTACGGTATTCCCTGCAACAGTGGCGACAGAAGCATTTGAGCTGGAATAGGAAACTGTCAAGTTGCTGCTGGCTGTGGCAGTGAGTGCGAAGGCCGCGTCGGTGGCATTCTTGGTCGCCATGGCGCCGAAGGTGATCGTCTGGCTCGCTTGGCTCACTGTGCCGCTGGCGGCGATATTCTGCGTGGCGGCGTCGCCGCCGGAGACGGCGACATTGCCCGAGTAGCTGCCCGCTGTGGCGCTGGCTGGGAGGCGCACATAGACTGTCGTGCTGGCGAGCGTGCCGCTGGCGGAGATCGTGGCGGTCGATCCGAAGCCGCTGCCGGAAGTGAGTGATACTTCAAAACCTGCTGGAGCCGTGACAGTGAGGGAGCCTGAGAGGTTGGATCCGCTCACGGAGAAACCCTGCTCGGACGAGGCGGCGGGGTAGGTTGCTGTGAAGGCCAAGAGCGTGCCGCTGGTCGAGATGGCTCCGAGCGCTGCAGATGTCGAGACACTGGCACTCGTGGCCGACCAATCCGAGCTTCCTTGGGCATTCACCGCCTTGACGCGGTAGTAGTAGGTCGTGCTGGCATTGAGGGCCGTGAGCACCCGGCTCGTGCTGGCCGAGGAGATACTCGCCACCGTGGTGACGCCTGTCGCAAAAGTGTTATCAGTGCTGAAATCCAGCGTGTAGGTATAGTTCGCAGCGCCCATCGTGGGGTGCGACCAATTCGCGGTAAACCCGGAGGCGCTCACCGCGCTGCCAGTGCCCACCGTAGGGGGCAGCGGCAGGGTGGTGAAGTTGCCATCCGCCGTGTAGGCCGTGCCAGCGCTGTTCGTGGCATAGCCGCGATAGTAGTAAAGCGTGTTCGCCGTGAGGTCCGTGCGGCTGTGGGTGAAGGCGGAGACTGTGGTATTGCCTTCCGCAAGCGAATTTCCCGTAGGACTGGCACTCGTGCCCCAAGTCGTTCCGCGCGCCGAGAGGGTAGCTCCGCCGTTTGCAGTCACCGTGGCCCCGAGCGTCGCCGAGGTCGTGGCTATGCTGGAGACCGTTGGCGAACCAATCGTCGGCGCGATAGCGGCGATGTTGAAGGTGAGATTCGCTGCTGCACTCGTGCCACCGCCGTTCGTAGCCGTCACAGCCACAATGGTGCCATTGCCAGCCGTTGTCGGAGTTCCAGAAATTTGTCCTGTCGTAGAATTGAGCGTGAGCCCGGCAGGTAATGTGCCGCTGCTGATTGCATAACCCGTTGGACTATTTTCCGCCGTGATGTTTGCGGATAATGCAGTGCCGACCGTGCCGTTGATGGTCGCGGGTGTGACAGTGGGGGGGTCTTGGGCGATGATGCCTGTGAATTGCAGATAGCTAAATCCACCACTCCCGGCCGAAACCGTCGAACCTCCATTTGCCGAGGTTGCATTACCAACGACTCGGAACTCGATAGAGGAAAGATTACTATACCCGCTGGAGGGCAGCGTAATCGTCCCGCTTACAGTTGTAGTGTTACTGCTCGCAAAAGTTCCCACAGGTGCCGAGAAGCTATTTACACTGGAATAAACGGCATAGTTGGCTGGGCCTGTGTTCGAACTACCCCAAGTTGCATTGAGTGTGCTACTGTTAAGATTTACCGTATAGCCGCTTGTTGCATTAAGTGTTACTGACAGGTAGTTAGTGCTTGTGCTGGAACCGTTCCATGCAGAGGCACTGTATCGGTTACTGTTAGATCCTCCAGTGAGGCCAACCCGGGTCACATTTCCCGTCACGCCTGTCGCTGTAGTATTTGCACTCAATGGGCTTGCAGCGGTCCCACTCCAAGTTTGATTCCAAACAGCTAAACTCACCGGCGTAGCCGCCACTGTCATCGTCTGATTCGCCGTGGCTGCATTGTAATTACTATCCGCCGCTTGGCTGGCAGTGATCGTGGCTGTTCCAATGGCGACGCCGGTGGCCACACCGCTGGCGATCGATACAACGGCATTGTTGGACGAAGTGTAGGTCACGGATCCGGTCGAGGCGGAAGTGGCGTTGAGGGTCACTGTGGCGTTCACCGTGGTCGAGTTGCTGCTGTTAAAGACCAGCGTGGGAGTGGCTTTGCCGACCGTCACGCTGGCTGTGGTGCTGGCGGTGTTGTAGTTT
>VFJO01000179.1 GCA_009886045.1 Verrucomicrobiota bacterium | reverse complement strand
TGCCGCACCGCCCGCGCGGCAGCGCGCTCGTTCCCCCATGGTAGGGATGGCGCGCCGCCGCCGTCCGACTTGCGCGGCGTAGCCGCCTTTGGATCAAACGAAACGGCGTATCCGCGCCTAAGTCCTGGGCCCCCGACGGCGCCGCGGCCCTACCAATTGTTTTACGAGTGGTGTCTCCACGCGCGTCCGGCTTGTGTAACGACGTCTATCGCGAGGTTCGGGATCAACGCAGCGATGCTGGCTGGCAGTAGATCGCGAGGGGTTCGCGATTCCAGACAGTGCCGCTTCGTGTGCGTTCTTCGGGGGTTGTGAAGGTATAGTTGTCGAGAACGGCGCGGATGAATTGGGGAGGTTGGTCGGGGAAGGGATTTTTTTCGAGCAGTGCCAGAACGTCAGGGGAGCCTTCGAGCAGGCGGGCTAGGAACGATTGAAACCATGGAGTCGTCTCCACGCGGCCGAGTGCGGCGAACCACATTTGCCAGTCGAGTCGGGGTTGGTATGGGGCTACGGCAGGTAGAGTGTGATCGGGAGCGCCTGGTTTGTAGCGGAATTCATAGGTTTTCCAGTCGTGCCCGTCATTGCTGCCCTGCACGAGGATTTCGTTGCGGGTGGTGGTCATGACGGCGAAAAGCCCATAGCCATTGATTGTCCGAAATGGTGCAAGGAGCGAGTGGGTATGGGCGAGGGGCGTAAGAAAAGCCGGAATCGTTCGGAACGCCGAGGCGAGGGGAATGAGCGAGAGCAGAAGGATCGAGGCGAGAACGGGGATTCGGATCCATCGCGTCACAAATCCCACCGGCGCGGAATTTTTTTGAAGAAGTAGAGGCCAGCAGCGGTCATCAAGGAGGAAGAGGCACAAGGCGGCGGTGAGCAAGTTGAAGAAGGCGAAATTGCCTGTGAGCGCAATGCCAGCCTGCATCGCCAGAGTTGACCACGCGGCGACGAGGCGAGGAATCCTCGGCAGGAAGAAGGCGAAGGGTAGGACGAGTTCGATGAAAAACATGAGCGCACAACTCGCGATGAGGAATTCCGCCGGAAGTTGATGTGCGAACCAAGCCACGGGGTTCGGCAGGGGCTGGGTAAAAAAATGGAACTCGAATGCTGTGAGGCTGCGCCACGCCGGATCGCCACTGGTGAGCTTCACCACGCCGGAACTGAACATGAGGCGGAACAAAAGCGCGATGACCAGGAACCGCGCCAGGCGGGGCGGCTCGCACGGGGAGAAATTTGGGCGCACCCGCCATGGCGATAGAAAGACAGCGAGGAAGCCAACCTCGATCAGGAGGGCGTCCCACTGGAACCCGTAGAAATCTTGGCCAGCTACGCAGAGCGAGAGCATGACGGCCCAGAGCGTCAAGAAGCACAGTGGCTGCAGGGTGCCGAGCAGGGCGAGAAGAGAGGCGGCAACGCCGATTCCGATGAGGGTGTTTAAAATGGCGAGGCCGGGTGATAGCCAAGCGAGTGATGGCAGGGCCCAGTAGGCCTGCGTGCCGAGTTGCTCGCCGACGGCTTCAAAATACGGGGCGACGGGCAAGATGGCGTTCAAGCCTGCTGCCTGATGCCAATACGAGCCCAGGGCGATCAGGAAAATCAGCGCCAGCGCTCGGAGGAAGACGGCGTTGGCGACGGCGAAGGTCGGTCGCTGAGCGGAGGACCCCCAGAGGATTTTCGTGAGCTTCGAAAAAACAACACGGTTCGCCGCTACGAATCCGTAGGCGAATTCAAGTGCCCATGCAAAAATCGGAACCCGCCTGCTTAGAAATAGCCCTGTTCGCGCGGCAACACTGTGAGGTGCGCTCAATTCTAATACGGCAGCCGCACCAGATGCCCTCGTCCTGTCCGGGCGGATCAGCTGCACCGCACGGTCGAATTCTTCTTGTGAGATTTCTGGAAAATCTGCTGCCACCTCCGAGGAGGGGCGGTAGTCCACGGAGTCGCCTGTCATTTCCCGCCAGCGCTCGATCCACAGCCGACAGAATCCGCAGGCCCCATCGAAGACGACTAGCGGCCGCGTCATTTTTTCAAGAGCTTCGCCAGCGCGGCGGTGGGATTTTCAACTGTCTCTGGAGTGATCGTAAGTGACCGGATTTTTGTAGAGGGTAGTCGGAACTTGAAGTCGCGGAACGTGCGCTCAAGGGCTGTCATGAGACCTCGGGCGCCGGTTTTTTCGTCACGCGCTAAACTGGCGAGGCGACGCAGGGCATCGGGTTGGAAGTGGAGAGCGATGCCATAGGCTGCGAAGGAGCGTTCGTATTGATGGATCAGGCTGCTCTCGCTGCGACTGAGGACTTGGAAAAGGTCGTTTTCGTCGAGAGCGTGACAGGCGACCCGCACGGGCAGGCGGCCTACAAACTCGGGCTCCAGACCGAAGCGAATAAAGTCCGACGTGTTGACCTGAGCATGAGTTTTCTCCAGAGAAAGTTGTGGTGAGGCAAGCCGGTCGCGAATGACTTGATCGATGCCGACGAAGGCTCCGCTGGCGATGAAGAGGATGTGGCGAGTCGAGATCGTATCGGGCATTCCCGGCGTATTGCCCCGAGCTGCACTCATGGCGGATTGGAGTTGGCCGGTTACATCATTTGGCGACAGCACGGGGACGTCGCCATCCTCCATGAGTTTGAGGAGGTTCGTTTGGACGCCTCGGCCAGAGACGTCGCGGCCACCGCCTTCGGATGATCCTGCAAGCTTGTCCACTTCATCAAGGTAGATGATGCCATGCGAGGCGCGCTTCACGTCCCCGCCAGCGCGGCGGATGAGGTCGCGGACGAGGTCGTCCACATCTCCGCCGACATAGCCGGTTTCGCTGAATTTTGTGGCATCCGCTTTCACAAAGGGAACGCCGATAAGATCGGCGGCCGATCGGATCAGGTGCGTTTTCCCGACTCCTGTGGGTCCGAGTAAGAGGACGTTTTGCTTCTGGTAAAAGGGGGCTTCTTTTCCTTCTAACGTGAGCCGCACATGTTGAAAATGGTCGCAGAGCGCGACGCCGAGGACTTTCTTGGCCTCGTTTTGACCAATGACAAAGCGGTTGAGGTGCCGAGCGATATCGGCCGGTTTGAGACTGAAGGAAAACTCCTGCGAGGGTGCCGGCTTGCGGCGGACTGCGGCTTTCGAGATGGCAGGCTCTCGGTTGCGGCGGAGTTTTTTGGGAATGCCTGCTGTGACAGGACCTAGTGTGTTGGGTTTCATGAAATATTTAGCTCTTTGTCGATGGCAACCAATCGCTCGTAGAGTGGCGCCAATCCTTGCGGAATGATCCGGGTTCCGCCGACGACGGCGATGAAATTCGAGTCGCCCACCCAGCGCGGAACGATGTGGATGTGTAGGTGATCCTCCACGCCGGCTCCGGAGGCCTTGCCGAGATTCCAGCCGACATTGAAGCCCTGGGCTTTCACCGCGATCTCAAGCAACCTCTGTGCATGAACACTCAAGCGCCAGAGGTCGAGAATCTCGTCTTCGGTGACCTCCGCCATCTTGCACACTTTGCGACACGGAACGGCCATGAGATGCCCAGCGGAGTAGGGGTATTTGTTCATCAAAAGAAAAGAAGTTGGTCGCCGGGCTACCACGAGGTGTGCAGCGTCATCACTCGTCGCAGCCGCCTCGGAAAGGAAATCAACCCCGCTGCGGTGCTCGGCCTGAAAATACTCAACCCGCCATGGTGCCCAAAGGGACTCGATGGTGGCTTTTGGAAATTGCGCGTCCATGCCGCAAGGATGAACCCTACGAGCCAGAGAGGGAAGGGATTTTAACTTCTGCGGAGGCGTCTTGACGATCAATCGCTGGAATTGCACGCTCTGCTCATGGCATTCGATTTCCTCCACCGTCCGCGCCGAAATCGGCGTTCGGAAAATATCCGCCGGCTTGTACGCGAAACGCTTCTGCGTCCGGAGGACTTAATTTGGCCAATCTTCATTCATGAGGACAGGGAAGATATGGCGATTGCTTCAATGCCAGGGGTATCGAGGTTAGGGGAAACGTCCTTGATGAAGGCTTGTGAGCGGGCTTTGGCAATACGCATTCCCGCCGTGGCGATTTTTCCCTGCATCCCCCCCTCGCTGAAAAATGAAGTCGGCGCCCATGCCTTTGAATCTTCGAACCTGCTTTACCGAGCCGTCACGGATATAAAAAAGCGGTTTCCCGATTTGATTGTCATAACCGATGTGGCACTCGATCCCTACACCGACCACGGCCATGATGGCCTCCTCTCAGCGGCTGGCTCCAGCGTGGATAATGACAGAACCGTCGAAGCCTTGTGCCACCTGGCTGTTCTGGAGGCTCAGGCCGGAGCGGATATCGTGGCTCCTTCGGACATGATGGATGGTCGCATCGGCGCGGTCAGGCGCGCGTTGGATGCAGCCGGTTTTTCACACACTGGCATTATGTCCTACGCCGCGAAGTATGCCTCGGCCTACTACGGCCCTTTTCGCGACGCCGTGGGTAGCAAAATCGGCAAGGATGCGATCAGCAAGTCCACCTACCAGATGGATCCGGCAAACTCGAGGGAAGCTCTGCGCGAGGTGCGTCTGGATTTAGACGAGGGGGCCGACATCGTGATGGTCAAGCCCGCGGGTGCCTACCTAGACATCATTCGCTCTGTTCGGGATGCCTGCGATGCGCCCCTGGCGGCCTATCAGGTGAGCGGCGAATTTTCTCAAATCCATGCAGCGGCGATGCTCGGTTGGCTCGACTACAAGCGCACGCGCGACGAGTCGCTCATGGCCATCAAGCGGGCCGGTGCAGATATGATTCTCACGTACTTCGCAGCAGAGGTAGCCGCTGAAATGTGATGAATTTCCTCCGAGTCTATCGAACTCCCTTGATCATCCTTCTGGTGGGAGGGCTTTTATCTGCCTTGGCCTTCAAATGGGATTTCCCGATCCGGCAGCAACTCGTCGAGGCCCAGGGAGCCAAGTGGCAAAAAACCACCGAGGCAAAAATCCACGGGAAGATCCGTGTCTGGGGCGACTGGCCACCAATCATGGTCGCGGCAGCCGTTGGTTTTCTTATCGCCAGAGCGCGTGGGAATAGGCGTTGGAGCCGCATTATTCTGGCGGCCATGGTTGCTTCGACTCTCACCGGGATGATTGTAAATGCTTCGCGTCTCACGACGGGCCGCACACGTCCGCGCGAGAGTCCCAAGATCGAATACGGCTTTTATGGGCCATACCACAATGGCCGCATTCTTGTTGGCGTGCCGGCCTACAACTCCTTCCCCTCCGGTCACACAGCGACTGCCTTTGGATTTGCGGCGGTGGTTGTTTTTGCAAGCCCCGCGTGGGGATTGTTGGCTCTCGTCGGCGCGACGGCTGTGGCTTGGTCGAGCATTGCCCTCGGAGCGCACCATCCCTCGGATGTTCTGGTCTCCATCACTCTGGCTTTTTTGACCGGATGGTTTGTTGTGCGCTTTATGAAGCTTGGAATTCGCTCTGCGCCTTCACCCAAGCCAGAGCCTCCTCGGGAGTAGTCACTGCCCCTTCGAGTTGCATGCACTCGACGGCATCGAGGATTTTTTTGAAGAGCGGGCTGGGTTTGTATCCGTTGGCAATCAGGTCCCGACCGGTGATGATTGGTGGAGGGATGAGCGGGGCGTTGGAAAATTCCACTTGCTTGGCGCGGAGGAAATCGTGGTTGTCGAGCAGGCCGTGCGAGCCGAGGCAGTCCACGCGGTGGAGCTCCATTTCATCCTCGATGGTGGGACGCGCCAGAAATCGCTTGAGTGTCGCCACACGCATGTTTTTCACATCCTTGAATGACATGTGGTTTTTCACGCCGACGACCGTTGCTTCAGTCTCGGCATTGGAAAATCGGAGACGCTCAAAGAGGCATGTGGTGATCTCCGCGCTCACGCTCTCGTGCCCGTTGAAGCGGATGCGCCCGGTCTCATCGCGCCGGAATGTGCCGGGTTTGCCGGTGTCATGGAAAAGTACGGAGAAGACCAGGGGAATTGAGACCTCGGGTGGCAAGAGCGACAACATGAGACGTGTGTGGACGAACACATCCCCCTCGGGGTGGAAGTCCGGCGGTTGCTCGCAGCCTTTCATCCGTGTCACGTCGGGTAGCAAAATCTCAAGCAGGCCGGTTGCATCAAGCAAATCAAAGCCAGTGACGCGCGAGGGATTGGTAAAAATTTTCACCAACTCGTCGCGAAGGCGCTCGGCGCTGACGACCGTGATTTGCGGCGCCATGCGGCAAACGGCTTTCCATGTTTCTTCTTCAATTTGGAAGCCGAGGGATGCCCCAAAACGAACACAGCGGATGAGGCGCAGCTTGTCCTCAGAAAACCGCTCCTCGGGATTTCCGATGCTGCGAAGGATGCCTGCCCTCAAATCCGCCTCGCCGCCGACATGATCGATGATCCGTTTTTCTATGGGATCGTAGAAAAGGCCGTTGACCGTAAAATCGCGCCGCTTGGCATCGCCCTCGGCTGTCGTAAAGGAAACCGACTCGGGATGTCGGCCGTCCTTGTAAGCGCCGTCGGAGCGGAACGTGGCCACCTGAAACTCGAAGTCGTTATCAAGCACAACGATCACTCCGAATGCGGCTCCCACCGCCACAGTGCGGTGGAAGATCTGCTGCACCTGCTCGGGCCTGGCGCTGGTGGCGATGTCGATGTCGTGCGCTTCTTTGCCCAAGAGCATGTCCCGCACGCAGCCCCCGGCGAAGAACGCCTCGTGCCCGGCCGCTCTCAGGCGCTCGACCAAGCGCGTGGCAGTGGATTCCATCGCGGACTACTTCAGGGCCGCCCAAACACGGTGAACGTCGTCGTTGTCATCGAGGGCCTGCAAAAACTCTCCCACCTCGGTGCGTTGTTCATCGGAGAGTGTTGGAAATTGCTTGGCGATATAGCCGAGTTCGCTGGTGACAACTGACCATTCGTGCTGTGCGAGCCATTTCGAGACAGTGCCCGTAGATGCGCGCTCGGTCAGGAATTTTACACCCTTGGTGCCGGCGGGAATGTCGTCATTCTCACCCTCTTCGATCGCGACAAAATCATTTGCGCCGGCTTCGATGGCGGTCTCCTCGGGATCGATCGATAAATTCGCATGGTGGGCTTCCACGATGCCGACATTGTCGAAGAGAAATTTGTTGCTGCCCGCCGTGCCGAGTTGTCCTTTTTTGAAAAGGACGCGCATTTCGGGAGCCGTGCGGTTCACATTGTCTGTGAGCGCTTCCACGATCACTGGCACCTTGTGCGGGGCGTAGCCTTCAAAGACGAGATGCTCAAGCGTGAGCTTTTCATCGCCGATTCCAGCCCCTTTTTTGATCGCTCGTTCGATGGCGTCGCGTGTCACAGAGGCCCTGCGAGCCTTCTCCACAGCGGCATAGAGACGGGCGTTGCCCTCGATGTCCGGCCCGCCGAGCTTCGCGGCGACCATCATTTCCTTCACCAGTTTGCCAACGACTTGGCCTTTTTTCAGATTTGCGACTTCTCGCTTGGCGTGGAGCCATTGTCTTCCCATAGGTGTGTTAAACTAAAGCCCTAGTGCGAGGCGGGGCAACTCTGATTTCACGATGTTTTGAGTAACAGCGTTTAATAAAAAAATTGTGCCGAGTCTGCCTCAGTAAGAAATCCTGTAGAAGCGCTTCGTGGTGTTGCTCGTGGCATTTCCATCTGTCCAAGAAGACACCTCTCCCACATTCTCACTGAGCCAGTCGGTGTTCAGATCATCGGTATGCTGGAGCCAATAGCAGATACCAAGTAGCGATGGCCAACTGAACGCGAATTTGTTATTGCGCCTTACTACTGGAGGAGCTTTATTGATTCGTCTCCTGCGCGGCTCGTTTTCATGCAAGAATTTTCTATCAGCAGCTCCGCTAGGCCGGAGAGTTTCGCAGAAGATTGCCCGGCTTGTCTCTCTGAGTTGGACGTATCCGGGATGCTAACCTTTTCAGATGTCGAGTGCCCTTCTTGCGGGCATTTGTTCAAGGCTTGCTCAAAGTTCAATCAGTTTCAAATTACTTCTCTGCTTGGCGAGGGAGGCATGGGCTCGGCTTATCGGGCAGTGGATTTAAATCTCGAGCGTGAAGTCGCTTTGAAGGTTCTCAAGATTGAAATCAGTGATATGTCCGGTGAAGTCAAAAAGCTTGCCCGGGAAGCACGCACTACCGCACAGATAAACCATCCGAATGTGGTGCGGATTTTTGATTTTGGTCAGGCGCGGAGTCAATTTTACATCGCCATGGAGTTAATTAGCGGAGGCTCGCTGGACGATCTCATGCAGAAACTTGGAGCTGTTCCTGAAATCACTGTTCTTGAAGTTGGGGTTCAGGTGGCACAGGGACTCAAGGCTGCGATGGAGCTTGGTCTCATTCACCGCGACATCAAGCCGGCCAATATTCTCTTTGCCGATCGAGGTACCGTGAAGTTGGTGGATTTTGGTTTGGCGGTAGTAGCGAGCGATGTCGCCACTTCCCCAAACGAAATTTGGGGCACTCCCTACTATGTAGCCCCTGAGAAGTTGGACGAGTTGCCAGAGGATTTTCGAAGCGACATTTACAGCCTTGGTGGCACCCTATTTCATGCCATGGCCGGCCGCCCTCCGTATGAAGCTGATAACTCCTCTCTCGTAGCTCTCAAACAGCTCAAAAGCCGCCCCGTAAGTTTACAGGCGTTTGCTTCAAATGCCTGCAATGAAACGGCTTATGTCATAAATCGCATGATGGCAAAAAGTCCCTCTCAAAGGTATCAATCCTACGATGAATTGATCGAGCATCTGAGGTTTGCTCTGAATGCTGCTCTCGAGGCAGAATCTCATCCGACCGCTTCGAAGATGAATAATTTGCGCCGCTTGGAAGTGGAAACGACCGGAATGCGATGGATCAACCTCGCTTTACCCGTAGCAGTAATTTTCGGGCTGCTTCTTGTAGCCTATTTTCTTTTCTTCACCTCGGTCTTCAAGGTTGTGGAGTAACTGGAAGCCGCTGCGCAAATTCCGGTCGATAGAACCAATCCGACCAATAGGCCCAACCTGCTTTAGTCATTTCAACGGGGGAATCAATCCAGCCACCTTTGCCATTGGGGCGGCGGATGCGGTAGGAATCGTCCCACATCACGCTGGTGCCCTCGGGGACATAGAGAAAAAGGTAGGGTTGGTCTTGGTAGATGATGCTTTGCAGTTCCCCGGCCATGCGGATGATTTTCTCGCGATTGTATTCTTGGCGGATATCGTCGAGTAGGCGGTCGGCTTGTGGGCTTTTGTATCCCACGACGTTGAGTTGCTCAGGATTTGTCTGCGAGGAATGCCAAATCTGATATTGGTCGTATCCGTTGCCCAGCGACCAACCTAGGACCGTGGCATCGAAGTCACCTTTGTTAATGTGGTTTTTCAAAAAAACAGCCCATTCATAGAGTTCCACTTTCACTTCAATGCCGAGGTTTTTGAGGCCATCCTGGGTGAGGGTGGCAATGTCACGCCGCACTTCATTTCCATTGCTGGTTATCAGAGTGAAGGAAAAACGCTCCCCATTTTTTTGAAGGATCCCATCAGGTCCCAATACCCATCCCGCCTCCGTGAGAAGGGTTCGCGCCTTCTCAGGGTCGTAGGCCAAAGGCTGGATGCTGGGATTGAAAAACCACATCTGCGGAGTGAAGAGTCCTGTGCTCTGGAGACCATGCCCATAAAGAATGAAACGTACCATTGAGGGCACATCAACTGCATGAGCCAACGCACGTCGTACGAGTGGATCTTGGAAGAGAGGTCGCTTGAGGTTCCAGCCTATGTAGGTGTAGCTGCTCGTCGGGCTCGTAAAAACCTGAAAGCGCGGATCATTCACAAACGCATTCACCGTCCAAGGCTCGGCACTCCAGAAGTCAATCTGGCGAGTCTCAAAAGCCAGTCTCAGCGTGAGCTGATCTGGCATAAACCGATATACGATTCCATCAAGCCAAGGAGCAGGGGCATCGAAATAATCAGGATTTCGTTCCACGCGAATAAACTCGTTTGTCTTCCACTTTGCGAAGCGGAATCCGCCGGTTCCAATCGGGGTGCGGTTGAAATTTTCAACCCACCAGCTCTGGGGCTTTCCTTCCAATAAATGCGAGGGAAGCATCGAGATCATCCAACTCTCCAGCGCAGGCGAGTAGGGTTTCCGATAGGTGACACGAACTGTATGTTCGTGAGGAGTCTCGACTTTTAGAATCAAATCAAAATCTGGCTTGCGAGGAGAAGCCGTGGCGTCGTCCATGATGGCGCGATAGGTGAAGGCCGCATCTCTCGAAGTGAATGGAGCTCCATCGTGCCAGCGCACAAATTTGCGAAGTTGAAAGACGACTTGGGGTTCAGCGAGGAAGGAAATTGGGTCGCCAACCGTGAGTGTGCCGCCTCCGTTGGAAGCAAGCCATTTTTCAATTTCGGGACTGAGCTTCGGATCCGCAGTGAGTTCAAATATGGATCCACTTTCGATCCAAGAACGGACGATGGATTCTGCTGCAAAAACTCGGCTCAGACGGCTCAAGACATCCGCAGAGTTTTCTTTTACCTCCACACGCAATGTGGAGAGCGGAGCAATCGATTCTGCAGAAAATCTTGAAAAGATGTTTTGTGAAGCTTCGAGTCCAGGCTCCGTAAAGTGCAGGAGAAGTTCATTTCCGTTGAGTCTCACCGCATCGAGCATCCAACCCGTCCACTCCGTACGGGAGGCAAGGATTTTTGCTTCGGCTGCCTTAGCCTCCTCCGCACTCCGAAAAACCACAGTCGTCGTTTGGTCAAGCGTCCAAGACTCCGCAAGGTCACCAATGATTTCCAAATCCGGACTGTACTTCAGGAGCCCGTTAAAAAGGGAGCCTACAACCTGCGAAGAGGCACTGTCAGCTTGTTGGATCGGATTGAGAGTCGATGGCTCACCAAGGACGCCGAGGGACATCTCGTTCTTTTTTTCTGAGGTCAGGCTTGCTGAGTTCCAAAAGGAAGCGGCAATAAGCAAGACAAGAAAAAGTGGAAAACCGTAAATGAACCAGCGGGCGACTCTCATGTGAGGATGGAATTAAGTCCAATATGCCGCCGCATGGTTTTTTCACAATATTCAAAGCGACTTTCATTTCGGTGCTTTCACGCCTGAGCCTGAGTTCTAGAATTAATGGGTGAGCCTTTTTTTGTTCATGTTCCTTCGACGAGGTATTTGCTCAAGGCTTCTGTGCACACTCGTAGCGCTGTCTTTTCAGACAATAGCCCGAGCGGATGGGGGACGTGTTGTGACCGAAAAAAGCGCCGATGATTACCGGATTGTTTTGTTTGCGAATCCATCGCCCCTCCGAGCCGGGATGGCGGACCTCAGTGTCTTCATCGAGCAGGAGGGGAAGCGCGCACCTGTTCTTGATGCGGTCGTTGCCTTTCGGCTGAACAAACTCAGTCGCCCAACTCCGGAGTTGGCGTGGAAGGGAATGGGGTGCGTGACTCCAGGGCAATCGCTCAATGCACGCCTCGGGCATACTGGAAATGGTCTCTTGTATTCGGCCGTGCTTGGAATTCCTGAGCCGGGACTCTGGAGTCTAGGCGTATCCATAGCTCGGATGGGCAAAACATCTTTCATTTCTTTTGAGGTTCCTGTCGAGAGGTCACTCCGCCCGATGCAAATGATGTGGCCATTTGTGGCGATCCTGCCTATTGCCATTTTTCTTTACGCTTGGCGTGGCTTCCTTTTGCAAAAACGCCGTTCCAAATGAGCTCTCTCACTGGATTGATCGAGCGGGTTACTTTTCACAATGAGGAGACTGGTTTTTGCGTTGTGCGCGTGAAGGTCGATGGAAGCCGCGATCTCGTCACTGTTGTGGGACGGGCCTCCAGTATCAATGCCGGGGAGTGGCTCACGGCCGAGGGATCATGGACACAGGACCGCGACCACGGAATGCAGCTCAAGGCTGAAAATCTGCAAACGTCTGCGCCAACGTCGCGCGAGGGAATTGAAAAATATCTCGCGAGCGGATTGATCAAGGGGATCGGTCCCGTCTATGCGAAAAAGCTCGTCGAGAAATTTGGAGAAGGTGTTTTTGATATCATCGACCAAGAGTCAGTGAGGCTCGAGCAGGTGAGGGGAATCGGTGCCGAGCGCCGCCGAACGATCCGGGCTGCGTGGGCAGAGCAAAAAATCGTACGGGAAATTATGGTCTTTCTGCACTCTCATGGCGTCAGTACGAGCCGCGCCGTGCGAATTTATAAAACCTATGGTGATGAGGCCATCGAGAAGGTTCGCGGTAATCCCTATGTTCTTGCCCGCGATATTTTAGGGATTGGATTCAAGACAGCCGATGACATTGCCTTCAATCTGGGCATCAGCAGGGATTCGATCTTGCGTGCGCGTGCGGGTCTTTCTCACGTTCTGGCCGAGGCCTCTGGTAACGGACATTGCGCACTGCCAAGGGAGGTGCTTCTTAAAAATGCGGCCGATATTTTGACGATGGACCCGATTCTTTTGGTCCGTGCGCTTTCAGAACTGCTCTCAGAGGGCGATCTCATCGAGGATGGGCTTACTGGGGAGGATTTGATCTTTCTACCCGCTCTGCGTCGGGCCGAATTGGAAATCGCAGCCCGCCTTCTAAAAATGGCACATCTGCCTGCCACCTACCCGGTGATTGATGCCGAAAAAGCGATTCACTGGCTTAAAGAAAAAAAGTGCATCGACTTGGCTCCGAGCCAAGCGGAGGCCTTGCGGCAGGCCCTGTGCTGTCGAGCCTTGGTTGTTACCGGCGGCCCTGGCGTGGGAAAAACAACCTTGGTGAATTCGATCCTCACACTGCTTCGAGCAAAGAATGTGAAGTGCCTTCTTTGCGCTCCCACGGGTCGGGCAGCAAGGCGCCTTTCTGAAACCACAGGGCTCGAAGCAAAAACGATCCACCGTCTACTGGAATTTCAGAATTCGGGTTTTTCGCGGAATGTGTCAAACCCGCTTGATTGCGACCTTCTCGTCGCAGACGAAACCTCGATGATGGATGTGCATCTCATGTCCAAACTCCTTCAGGCCTTACCTGCTCGATCGCACGTGCTCTTCGTCGGGGATGTGGATCAATTGCCCAGTGTTGGTCCTGGAGCGGTTCTCTCGGATATCCTTAGGAGTGGCGCAGTGCCGGTTGTTCGCCTTACCGAAATTTTTCGCCAGGCCTCATCCAGTCGGATCATCGTCAATGCGCATCGGATCAACAGCGGTCAAATGCCGGAGTCCGAGAAGGAATCGGATTTTTTCTTTATTGAGCGAGATGAACCCGAAGCCATCGTCTCGACCATTCTCGAACTCGTCTCGGCGCGTATTCCGAAAGCTTGGAAACTCGATCCCCGTCGCGATATCCAAGTCCTCTGCCCAATGAATCGAGGCTCGCTTGGCACAATTCAAATGAATCGTGTTTTGCAGGAGCGCATGAACCCCAAGCGAGGCGCGGCCCCTAGTGTGGAGAAATTCGGATGGGAATTTCGCATTGGTGACAAGGTCATCCAAACACGAAACAACTATGACAAGGACGTCTTCAATGGCGATATCGGCGAGATTCTCGGCATTGACGACATGGATCGTGAGGTGCGCATTGCGTTTGATGGTCGCGAGTTGAAATACGATTTTAATGAACTCGACGAGGTGTCGCTCGCTTACGCCATCACGATTCATAAAAGCCAAGGATCCGAATTTCCTGTCATCGTTCTGCCGATCGGAATGCAGCATTTTTTACTCCTGCAGAAGAATCTTCTCTACACGGGAGTGACACGAGGGCGCCGCCTTGTTGTCATCGTCGGCCAGAAGAAGGCGCTCCAAACCGCAGTGCGAAATACCAGCGCCTCCAAGCGCCATACAGGCTTGGAAAAACGGCTTTCGGACAACGTGCATCGCAGCTGACCTCGCGATACATTGCCTATCCGCTTCGCAGTGCCTGCGGGCACCCCGCCGGCCTTATTGAACTAGCTGATTTTTTCGACTAGGTAGTTTTTCAGATCTGCTATGGCGATACGTTCCTGCGACATCGAGTCGCGGTGGCGGAGCGTCACGGTATCGAGCATTTCTGGCCCGTTTTCGCCAATGGTATCGAAGTCAATCGTGACGCAGAATGGCGTGCCAGCCTCGTCCTGGCGGCGGTATCGGCGGCCGATGGCTCCGCCTTCATCGTAGAAGACATTCATGATCGGGCGCAACGTGGCGGCGATCTCCTTGGCCTTTTCCACTAGTGCGGGCTTGTTTTTCAGAAGCGGAAAAATGCCACACTTGATCGGTGCCATGCGGGGATGGAACCGGAGGACGGTACGGGTCTCGGAGTTTCCTTTTTCATCTGTGACTTTTTCCTCGTCAAAGGCCTCGCAAAGCAGGGCGAGTGTGGTGCGGTCAACTCCCGCGCTGGGTTCCACGACATGTGGCACGAATCGTTCTTTGGTTGCCTCGTCGAAGTAGTCGAGTGGTTTGCCTGAGTGTTCGATGTGTTTTCCGAGATCGTAGTCGGTACGGTAGGCGATGCCCTCGAGTTCACTTAGGCCAAATGGGAATTCGTATTCCAGGTCGTAGGTCTTTTTTGAATAGAACGCGCGTTCCCCATCGGGGATGTCGTTGATATGGATCTTCGAGCGCGGAATCCCGATGTCCTCATAGAATTTAAGGCGTTGCTCGAGCCAGTAATCTGTGAGTCGCATGCCGTCTTCTGGTCGGCAGAAATACTCGATCTCCATTTGCTCGAATTCCCGAGAGCGGAAGATATAGTTGCGTGGATTGATTTCGTTTCGAAAAGCTTTTCCAATTTGAGCGATGCCGAACGGGAGCTTCTGGCGCGAAGTGTCCAGGACATTGCGGAAGTTGACAAAGATGGCCTGAGCCGTCTCGGGGCGTAAATAAACGAGATTGTCCTCGCTCTCTAGCGGTCCGGCATGGCTTTTGAACATTAGATTGAAATCCCGTGCCTCTGTCAGATCACGACTGCCGCAAGCGGGGCAGAACTTTTTGCCATCCTTTTCCGGGAGTTGATCCGCGCGGTTGCGGGAATTGCACGCTTTGCAGTCCACCATCGGATCGCTGAACGTTTCCTCATGCCCAGAGGCTTTCCAGATCGCTCGGTTCATGATGATCGAGCCGTCCATCCCTTCCATGTCATCGCGCTCGCGCACATTCCGCCGCCACCAGAAATCTTTGAGATTTTTCTTCAGCTCCACGCCAAGTGGACCGTAGTCCCAGAAGCCGTTCAGGCCACCGTAGATTTCAGAAGATTGGAAAATGAACCCCCGTCGCTTGCACAGGCTCACAATTTTTTCCATTCGGGCAGTAGAAACATCTTTGGACATAGGCGCGGAATCAAACCCGAGTCGCGCGGCGACGTCAACGCGGCAGTCGTCCCCATTTTTTCCAGACCGAAAAATTTTATACATCACGCGTCTTGCGCCCTCTATTTTTCGGTTTATCGTGGCACCTATGTTTGAGTTGACGCGACGCGAGCAGACGCTTGTTGTGGGCATTGTGTTCATTCTGGTGCTGGGCCTTGGGGTGCGGCATTGGAGGGAGTCCCACGCTGGCAGTGTCTCAGAGGCTCAGGCCACGAAGACCAAATAATGTCGAATACTGGATTTCAAGAAGCTGTCGAAATGGTTTGCCAAGAGGACCGTCGCTACAACCCCGAAGCCTATGCTTTTCTTCGCGACTCGCTGGAGGCAATAATCAAGCGGCGTAAAAAGTCAAAAAAGGAAGTCCTGTCGCACGTCGGAGCCGCAGAATTGCTCGACGGGTTCCGTCTGCATGCACTGGCTGAGTTTGGTCCGATGGCTCTCATGGTCTTGAATTACTGGGGTCTCACGCAGACATCGGATGTCGGGCAGATGGTCTTTAACCTCGTTCAGGTCGGAATTTTTGGAAAAACCGATGAGGATACGGTTGAGAGTTTCCGCGATCTCTTTGATTTTCGGGAGGTTTTTGTCTCTCCCTTTCGCCCCATAGTAGATTCTTTGAACGGGGAGTCCTCTTTGCGGGTCGAATCCCTGCTATGAAAAATCCTCGTTTATGGGCTGCCACTCTGGCCGCCGCTTTTTCCTTTATGCCCGAACACACCCAAGCCAAACCCTCAGATACTCCGACTCTCCCTGAGTCCCATGCCCAAGTCTTCACTTACGAAAATGGCCTCACATTGATTGTGGAGGAGGATCGTAGCGCGCCTGTGGCAAGTGTCCAAGCATGGTGCGGCACCGGGAGTATCCATGAAAGTGCAAAAATGGGGGCGGGCCTCTCACACATTCTTGAACACATGCTTTTCAAAGGGACGGAAAAGCGTCCACCGGGGGAGATTGCCAAGCAGGTTCAAAACCACGGAGGCTATATCAATGCCTACACGTCCTTCGATCGCACGGTTTATTGGATCGATGTGCCAAAAGGTGGAGCCTCGGACGCCGTGGCCATCCTCGCGGATGCCATGCAAAACGCCACGCTGCCCGAAGTGGAATACATCAAAGAGCAAGAGGTCATCCGTCGCGAGTTTGCCATGGGTTTTGACGATCCCGGTCGGCAAAGCTCTCAGCTGATGCTCGACACGGTTTTTACCACCAGTCCATTTCGGCATCCTGTGATCGGCTATCTTGATGTGTACAATAAGCTCACGCGGGAAGACGTATTAAACTATTATAAATCCCGCTACGTGCCGAATAATCTCACGTTCGTCGTGGTAGGCGATGTGGATGCTGCCGCGATTCGCAAGGAGCTCGGCGAGCTCTTTGCATCCGCCCCGCGTAAAGCTCTTGAACCCCTCTACATCGCCACCGAGCCACCTCAGCTGGGACGCCGCGAGATTCATGAGGAATTTCCTACGGAGCTTACCCGTCTTTCGATGTCTTGGCGTGTTCCTGGCGTGACAAATTCGGATACGCCAGCCTTGGAAATTCTCGGAGAAATTCTTGGTTCTGGTGCGAGTTCCCGTTTGAACCGTGAAGTTCGTGAGCGCAAACAAATCGCTCATGGCGCAAGCGCAGGAATGTTTTCACTCCAATCCGAAGGTGTCTTCCTTATGCAAGCCGTGACAGATCCCGACAAGCGTGAGGCTGCTCAGAAAGAATCTTTGTTTATTTTAGAAGACCTGAAGAAGAACGGTGTCACCGAGCAAGAGCTCGATCGCGCGAGGCGTTCTCTGCTTTCGGCTCAGCTTCACGGGCTCACCACAGCGCGTGGAAAAGCCTCGGACCTCGGGTCCAACTGGATGCTCACTCGCAACCTGAATTTCACCCGTCACTATCTCGATCAGATCGCCAAGGTAACCCCTGCCGACGTTCAGCGCGTGGCCCGTGAGTACCTCCGCGACGAGGCGCTCAATGTGACGTCGCTCAATCCGCCTGCATCCAAAGCAGAGGTCGCTCAAGCCGCCGATATCAAAGCCGGCGATATTAAAAAGATCACCCTTTCCAATGGGCTCCGTCTCTTGGTGCGCGAGGATTCAAGAATCCCACTTGTTGCCATAAGCGCTGTCTTTCGTGGCGGCCTTCTTGCCGAGACCAAGGAGACCAATGGCATCACGCACATCTATTCCAGCGCCCTTCTCAAGGGTACTAAAACCCGCAGCGCCGAGAAAATCGCTGACGACATCGAAGGCGTCGGAGGCAGTCTCAGTTCCGATAGCGGGAATAATTCCTTCACCGTCTCGTTGGATGTCATGCGGCCCGACCTCAAGCTCGGCGTGGAGATTTTGGCCGACGTTCTTTTGAATCCCACTTTTCCCACGCGTGAAGTCGAACTGGAAAAGAGCGCTCAAGTGGCTGGCATCAAGGCCGACGAGGAACAGGTCACTTCAGTTGCTAGAAATCTGCTTCGTGAAAAACTCTTCGGATCCCATCCCTACGCCCTTCGCAACCTTGGCTCTCCCGACTCTGTGTCCGCAATTACTGCAGATCAACTCCGTGAGTTTCACAAACAATTCGCCTGTGCTGAAAATGCTGTCATCTCGGTCTTCGGCGACGTTCAGGCCGATGAAGTCGTGAAGCTCTTTGAAAAATATTTCGCCTCGATGCCCAGTGGCTCGCTGGCTTTCAAGGATGTGGAAAAGCCGAAGCCCTCAATCGGGGTGCCGCCTTCTACAGCCCATCTTGATAAGAAGCAGGCTGTCCTCATGCTCGGCTTCCAAGGTGCCTCGGTGCAGGACCCCGATCGCATCGCCTTGGAATTGATCAGCGAAGCCTCCAGTGATCTCGGCTCGCGGTTTTTCAACCGCATCCGTGAGCAAATGGGACTCGCCTACTTCGTCGGCGCCTCTCAGTTCTGTGGCTTGGCACCCGGAGCTTTTCTGTTTTATCTCGGAACCGATCCTCAAAAAATCGAGCCAGTCACCAAGGAAATGCGCGCAGAGATCGATGACCTCGCCTCAAACGGCCTCACCGAAGAGGAACTCACCCGGGCCCGCGCTAAGCTTCTTGGCGGCGAGGCGATTCGGAATCAGAGTAACAGCGCTTTTGGAGTCGCCGTTGCTGTTGACGAACTCATGGGACTTGGAGTGGATGCTCATAAACTTCGTAAGGAGCAGATCGAAAAAATCTCTCTCGACGACATTCGTCGCGTTACGGCAAAGTATTTCCGTAGCGACTCCCGAGTTGAAGCCACCGTGCTCCCGCCCGTTGCAAAACAATCCGCAAACTAATACCATATGCCCGAAATCCAATCCGCCACCCAGTCCGGTGAAATGACACAACGTTTCATCGAACTCGTTATGATGCAGGCCCAGCAGGCTGCCATGTTTCTTGGCCATGTGCCAAATCCCCAAACAGGCCAACCCGAGGTTAATCTCGACTTTGCCCGTATGTTTATCGACCAGATCGAAATGCTACAGGAGAAAACCCGAGGCAATCTGAGTGCTGACGAGGTGCAAATGCTCACCAACGTCCTTTCCGATCTCCGCCTAGCCTATCTGCAAGCCTCAAAAAACCCTGCCCCCGCATCGAGCCAGTCCGCCGCGCCTGTAGTCGAAGCTGCGCCCGAGCAGGCCGCTGTGGCAGCAGAGTCTGAGCCCGAGTCCCGCAAGCGCTTCAGCAAAAGCTACGGATCTTGATCACGAGGCCGTGGTCGTTCGATTTGCGCGATATGTTCGTGGAGAAACCCAGCATTTTCCGAATGAAAATCGCTTGCCACGCAAACAATGACAAGAGTTGTCCAGAAGCGGAGATTAGATCGTCGATTTGATGGCACGACTTGTCTTCGAGACATCAGCAGCTTCAGACACCTAATCCTCTACGAAACCGAATGAGCCCATCCTACTCGGATGTCTAAGCGCTGAACATATGAACCGCAACCGAATATCTGGGCGGGCATGAGGTGGAGCAACCTATGTTTGGCCCGAACTGCGAATGAGGTGGAGCGATTGAGTCAAATGCCTCGAATGAACACGAATCATACTGGTGATGAAATTCTTCGGTGAAGTCGCGCCTCATTCGTGCAAATTGTGCCTTCTATTCGTGGTTAAAGAAATCCCACTGGTCTGAGCCGATGTTGATCTTTGAACGTCGAGGAAATCTAAGTTAGGCCGGGCATTAATTATTGACATTTCTTCAATCCGAGGAGGGATAACCAAGCTAGGCAGTAGCACCAACATTCCATTGGCTTTGTTGGAGCATCAGGTCGAGTAGAACCTTAGCGTTCTTAGGTCTGATATTTTGAGCATTCCAAAGGGGATTTGACATTCAACAAAATCAGTCTATGATGTCTACATGCTGCAAGCCAATATATCTACAGTAAAAAACAATTTAAGCAAATATCTTGAAAAAGTGGCTGGTGGGAATGATGTTGTGATTTTAGATAGGAATACGCCTATTGCGATTTTGATTCCTTTTACGCCTGCGCAACATTCTGGAAACTGGTCGAGTCGAGTCGCGCACTTAGCAGCGCTGGGGCATCTGAAAAGCCCACTCGGGAATTCCAAATCCGCGGAACAAACCAAATCGCTGGAGGTGAAGGCTTGTTTTCCGCTTTCGGAGTGCCTTTTGCAAGAAAGGAGAAGTAGTCGATGAAGTTCTGGGATAGTTCGGCGATTGTGCCGTTGCTCGCGAAAGAAGAGGCGTCCGACTTCCTCTGGGAGTTGACGCAAACCGATAAGGACAAGGTGGTGTGGTGGGGCACTGAAACGGAGTGCCTCTCTGCGTTGGCGCGCAGGGAGAGGGAAGGTGGATTGGACCGCCTATCCGTATCGCTTGCGGAGGCCAACCTTTCAAAGATTCTTAATGAGGCATATGAGATTCAGCCAAATATCGAATTGCGCCGAATTGCACGTAGGTTGCTTATGACTCATCCATTGCGCGCCGCAGACGCTTTCCAACTCGCTAGCGCCTTGTTTTTTGGGGGTTCTCAAATCGATCAATTGCCATTTCTCACTTTAGACGAAAATCTCTCAGCTGCTGCTGCTAAGGAAGGACTTGCGTTAGTATCAATATAAAATTTCGAAGTCAAAGGGTTTTGCACTAGCTATAGACATTTGCTCCATCGAAGGCAGGAGATGCAATCCTCTCTCGATTCACGGGAGCGCCGACACTCTCGTTGCCTTTGTAGGAGTGGCAGGTCAAAAAAGACCTCAGCGTTACCAAGTTGTCACAGTGGGCTATGGACTCCGCCGCATGGAAAGTCTCGGTATGCGCCCATCGGAAATTCGTCTCACTGCCGCTGGAAGTAAAAGCTCGGTCTGGCGCCAGATGCTCGCCGATATTTTCGGGCACCCTGTTGTTACGATGCCGAGTGCTGAAGGATCTGCCCTCGGTGGCGCCATTCAGTCCCTAGCGGCTGCGACGTCTGATAGATCACTTCTGCAGGGTCTCAGATCTTTGTGCTCCGATCGCCGAAGGCTCGTGATTGGAACTCAGCCAGGCATTTGATTACTCTGGCCTTCTCGAAACCCACTCGCGATTCGCACGACAAATTTTCTGCGAACTTCCTGCTGGCAAAAAATAATTTGAAAAAAGTCTTGCGCCCCGAGTGGCGGGTGTTAGTTTGGATTTGTTCTGGGGGGAACAGAAGCCCGTTGTAGCACTCGCTGCGACGGGCTTCAACTTTTGTGGGGTGTTTCATTTTTTGATTCTTTGCACCTATGACCCCGAGCTGCCATGCTGTGACATTATGAAATACCCTCGCTCGCCAAAGGATCAGGTCGGTGGTCTCGTTTATTTTGCACGTATGATGGATAAAATCCGCCTGATGGCCTCGGCCGACTTGCATCCCGATCTCCATGCGAATCTCGGGCAGGGTTTTGACGAACGCCTTTCGACATTTCTCGCTGTGAATTATTCCGACCTTAAGAACCGTGTGCTCGCAGGTGGTTCCGATGAGGAAATTCTCGAATGGTGTTTCCAAAATGGCACGCGCCCAACTGAGGAACAGATCGAGATCTGGAATAGCTTCATGTTCAAACGTGGCTGGAACGATGAACTCAGCGAACGCCTTGTTGGTCGAAAGAAAGAAAGTGGGTTCCAGAATCGCGACGACATTCAGACGATGTTCCAATATATCGACGCCGACGAGGGTAGGATTTAACAACCTCTGAACGATTGCTGAACGTTGGCTGGATTTTTAACATTGAGGAACTCTCAATGCCTGCCCAAATTGGTTTGTCATGGAATTTGTTAATCTCACTCGTCATCTTGGAATCGCCTCAAATTGTTACTGGTTACGAGTCGGTGGAAAAAATATCATTCTTGATGCGGGGGCTGATCCAAAAATTGACGGGTTGGGTGCTACGCCGCAACTGGCCAGTCTTCCCGAGGGATGTGTGGATGCCATCATCATCACCCATGCCCATCAAGACCACATCGGATCGCTTCCTGTTTTAACCCGCCGCGAGCCGCAGTGCCCGGTTTTCATGACGAGTGAGACTGCGACGATTGCTGATATCATGCTCCATAATTCGGTGAATGTGATGACGCGTCAGCGCGATGAGCTCAATCTCATGGAGTATCCCCTCTACACGCACCGTGGAGTGGATCTTTGCCGCCAGGCTTGGGTTCTATGCCGGCTTCGAGAGCGTCGCAACCTTGCGGGCGAACTCAGCGAGCTTGAAAGCGATGTCACATTCGAGTTCTACCATTCCGGTCACATTCTTGGTTCGGTGGGTGTTCTCATCCGGCACGCCGGAAAGTCGTTCTTCTACACAGGTGATGTGAATTTTGAGAGTCAAACGATCATGATGGGCGCCGATTTTCCTGAGGGGGGCGTTGACTATTTGCTCATGGAAACCACGCGTGGCGACTCGCCGACGCCGGTTGTTTTCTCTCGCGCTAACGAGGAAGAGCGATTCTCTCGCGCGGTCAGCACGGCGATCGCCAATGGTGGCACCGTGACGATTCCCGTTTTTGCACTCGGAAAAACTCAAGAGGTCCTTGCGCTGCTCTGGAAAATGAGGCTACGCGGGGAGATCGGTAATATTCCCATCTACATCGGGGGGCTGAGTGTGAAGGTTACGATGGTCTATGATGCCACAGCGTCGACCTCAGTGCGCAACCACCCCGAGTTGCAATTGCTCCAAGAAATGGCTCCCTATGTGCTCTCCGGTCGCGAGATTGAAAGCGTTCAACCTCGGAAGCGTGCCATTTACGCTCTCTCGAGCGGTATGATGACTGAGCACACACTCTCCAATATATTAGCTCGCAAAATTATCGGTGATTCCTCGCAACATTTGTTTTTTGTCGGTTACTCGGATCCAGACTCCCCTTCCGCATCGATTCGTAAAGCCTCACCCGGTGACGAGATCATCCTAGATAAGAATCACCCTGCCATTCCTCTGCAATGCGATGTGCGTGAGTTTAGTTTTAGCGCGCACACAAATCGTGAGACCCTCCGGAACTATGCGATCCTCCTGCGGCCTTCGAAGGTTCTGCTCGTTCATGGGGATCGTCCAGCTCTCGATTGGTTCCAATTGGCGCTTTTCCGAGAACTTCGTGGAACCGAGGTGATCGTTCCAGAATCGGGGCGCAACTATTCCTTGGAATAAAAAGGAAATATTTTCTGCACCCAAAAGGGAGCTTCGTACGTAATGTCCAGACAATGCACGCGCCTTGTATCAAGCTTGGAAAATGATTTACTTCTCATGTGCAAGTGCAAATCTTGCTTACTAAATTGATGGCTAAAGGACCAAGAGATCTCTTTCAAAAGTGCAGGGAATACAGGGACAGCGCAGATGCGCGAGCTCAAGGGTTTTATCCTTATTTTCGATCTATCGAGGAGCCCCACGGAAACTATGTGATTTGCGAAGGGGAGCGCAAAATCATGATCGGTTCGAATAACTACCTCGGTCTTGCTCAGGATCCGCGCGTGGTGGAGGCTGCGTGCGCTGCCACCCGACGATATGGAGCTGGGTGCACTGGTTCACGTCTTCTGAACGGCACAATCAAGCTTCATGTGGAACTTGAAGAAGCTCTCGCCGAGTTTCTCGGTTGCGAAGATGCTATTCTTTTTTCTACGGGCTTTTTTGCAAACCAAGGTGCCCTCATTGCTCTGACCGAGGATGGCGACTCCATCCTTTGCGACCGCGAGAACCACGCGAGTATCATCGATGGATGCCAGTTCGCGCCCGCTAAGCTGGTTCCTTTTCGTCACAACTCGCCCTCATCACTTGAAAATAGGCTCAAGCGCCTACCCGAAGAATCTGGCCGATTGGTCATTATGGACGGTGTTTTTAGTATGTCGGGTGACATCGCGAACCTGCCTGAGATCATCCCGACGGCGAAACGTCATGGGGCTTTCGTGTACGTGGACGAGGCGCATTCGCTTGGCGTGCTTGGTCGACAGGGGCGGGGTACGGTAGATCATTTCGGCCTCAAAGCCGATGTGGATATCACCATGGGCACCTTTTCAAAGTCTCTTGGATCCATGGGAGGGTTCATCGCGGGCAATGCCCAGATGGTCGAGTATCTGAAACATCGCGCTCGTTGCCTTATTTTTACTGCTGCGCTAGCGCCTGCCGTGGTGGGCGCAGTGAAGAAAGCCCTCGAGCTTATGCAGGAAGAAGAGTGGCGGATTGCGGCGCTCTGGCGGAATACGCGCAAGATGCACGAAGGCTTCAAGCGCATTGGTTTTAATATCGGTGAAACCAAGACGCCCATCGTACCGATCCTCATAGGAAGTGAGGCCAAAGCCTTTATTTTCACCCAGCGCCTTTTCGAAGAGGGAATCTTTGCCACACCTGCTATCTATCCTGCCGTGCGCTATGGTGAGGCGATCGTTCGTACGAGCTTCATGGCCACCCACTCCGACGATGATCTCGATCGTGTGTTGGAAATTTTTGCGAAACTCGCACGCGAGTTGGGAACTTTTGATGACCCTGCCTATGCCAATCCAGGACGACGTAAAAACATTTTCGATTTCCGTTTGCCGGACTCCGTCGCAACGGAAGCGGTTCGAGAGAACGGCGGAGATCATTCACAAAACGAATCCGGCCTTTGTGCCGCCGTTTCCCGGTAGCGTAGCAAAATTCCTCGCTCCGGACTCAACTTTCCAGCGTCGCCACGGATCGATTACCCCTTTTATTGCTGAGCGTGACGGTCGCCCTATCGGCCGTATTGCGGCGATTGTGAATCGTTCTCACAACGAATATCACAAAGATCAGATCGGCTTCTTTGGTTTTTTCGATTGCGTGGATGAGCCTGCTGTTGCCCGAGTCCTCTTTGAAAAAGTGGCCGACGTTCTGCGTGAAGCTGGTCTGGAAGCGATACGGGGTCCATATAATCCCAGCATCAATGATGACTGCGGCGTGCTTCTCAATGGCTTTGAAAAGCAGCCTGTCATCAGCTTGCCTTGGAATCCCTTTTATTATGCCGATCTGCTCACGGGGCTTGATTTCAATAAAGTCCGCACCCTTTCCGTCCTCAACCTTCCACTTCACCGTCGCAACGCGCCAGAAAGATTCCTGCGCATCGTGAAGCGTCTTAAAAAGCGGGCAAATCTCACGACCCGTCCTTTTCATTTTAAGCGTTTGAACGAGGAGTTAAAAATCGTGCGTGAGGTTTACAATGCCACACTCGAGAGGAATTGGGGTTTCGTTCCGATTGGTATGGAAGATTTGCTCGACTCGGCGGCAGATATCAAGGCGATCGCCGATCCACGCCTTCTTCTCATTGGCGAATGCCAAGGTCGCGATGCTGGTGTGGCCATCACGTTGCCAAATTTCAACGAAATCCTTGCCGCTGCGAAAAACACGCCGCACTGGCTCCGCCTCTTACATATTTTTGTTTTGATGAAGACCCGCAAGATCAAAACTTGCCGCCAAACTGTGCTCGGTGTCGTGCCTGCCTTCCGTGATCGTGGTCTTCACGCTTGGCTCGTGCATGAGCAATTTTCTGAAGCCAAGAAACATTACACCGACGCCACGCTCGGTTGGCTTGAAGACACCAATGCTGAGATTATTGATTTTTGTCAAATTGTTGGTGGAGAGCCTGATCGTGAGTGGGGTATCTTTCAAAAGCCGCTTTCCTTTTAACTATGTCCCACCTTCCCTCATCCAACCGGTACAATCAAATCCCATACCGCCGCTGTGGCCGAAGCGGCTTGCTACTTCCTGCCGTCTCATTAGGGCTCTGGCATAATTTTGGAAGCGTCGATGTTTTTCAAAATAGTCGAGAAATGGTCCTTGGTTCCTTCGACCTGGGTATCACGCACTTCGACCTTGCAAACAATTACGGCCCGCTTCCCGGCAGCGCGGAGGAGACTTTCGGAAAAATCTTGCAAACCGACCTTTGCAGCCATCGTGATGAATTGATCGTCTCGACCAAGGCAGGTTATTATATGTGGCCCGGTCCATATGGGGAATGGGGCTCGAGAAAAACACTCCTCTCCAGCTTGGATCAAAGCCTCAAGCGACTTCGGCTCGATTACGTGGATGTTTTTTACAGCCATCGTCCCGATCCTGAAACGCCTCTCGAGGAGACCATCGGCGCGCTCGTTCAGGCCGTTCGCTCAGGCAAGGCTCTCTATGTGGGCGTTTCGAATTATCCCGCTGAAATGACCCGTCGTGCAGCTCATCTGCTCGCAGCTGCAGGCGCGCCACTCCTCATCCACCAGCCTTCGTATAATTTATTCAACCGCTGGGTTGAAGAAGGACTCTCCGAAGTTCTGCTCGAAGTCGGCGCCGGTTGCATTGCGTTTTCCCCACTGGCACAAGGTCTCTTGACCGACCGTTATCTCAACGGCATCCAAGAGGGTTCGAGGGCAAGCAAGCCGCATGGTTTTTTGAAGCCCAGTCAAATTACTGAGGAAAAAATGCGCCGCATTCGCGCTCTCGCGGCCATTGCAGAACGGAGAGGCCAGACGCTCGCTCAGTTTGCGCTGGCGTGGTTGCTGGCTCGGCCTGCCGTCACTTCGGTCCTGATCGGTGCCAGTTCTCTTCAACAAATCAAAGGCAATGTCGCAGCTTTGAAATCCCCCCCGATCGCACCTGAGGAATTTTCAGAGATCGATGCGGCTTGTCGTGCTTGAGATTTGGCTGTGATCACCATGGAGGATCACTCCTCCTTTTGAATCCACTCTGCGGATCCGTCGTCCTTCACAAGCTCGATCCACTCGCCTTTGAATGCGAGCTTGGAGGCAAGGGATGCTTTCTTTGTTTGGACCTGCGGTAGGGATATCTTTTCTCGGTCGGACTCTGTTTTCATTAGCTGCATCCGGTCTGTGTTCTCAGCATCCACCGACTTGCGGATGTAGTCGCCATAGTCGCCAGGGGTATCCACGCGGATTGAAAGAAGCGCGTCGCGGCCTTCGCCAACCAACCGGGAGTTTTTGAAAGTCTGGATATCCGCCATGCGGTTGCGCCTGGCTTCTATCGGATCGCTAGGTGTAGTGAGAGCGGCGCGAGGTTTTTTTGCCGTTTCCTTCGTGTGTTGGTAAACGTCCAGCCTCATGGCAATATCCACCTTGATCGGTTCGGGAGTGACAAGATTGACCGTTGGGCCGGCGCAGGCGCTCAGGAACAGCGCAGTTGCAGTCGTAGCCAAGGAGATAGGATTCTTCATTATTTTGGGTTTTGACTCCAAGCTCTAGGACCGGATTCATCGGCATGGAGTACGGTTTGAAATGTGCGGGAACCAAGCGGGCCTTGCAACTTCAAGTCAAAGATTCCTTGCCCATCGGTAAACCAGAAATCACCTGAGCCTTTGTCGTACTGAAAATCTCTCATGGCCTCTAGGGCGATTCGCAGGGTGTCGCGTTTGAGCTGCAGCCAATCAGACGGAATGCGCGCGAGGAGGTCGTTGATTTTTCCGATCTCCATACGTCCCACGGCTTTCGTCTCGAGGTGTCCCTTTAGGCGGCGGATAGATTTCGACTCGGCGTTAACCTGTCCGGCAAAATCGAGCGGACCGGTCATTTGGAAATTCTCAGGAGCGATAATCTTCGTGAATTGCTGAAGATTCACGCGGGTGCCACTCAGCCAACCAATCCAAGGTGAATCGACATCAAAGAAAAAGCTGAAGCCCCCAGCGATTGTCCCATCGTAGATTTTTCCTCCGAATGAACCATTGATTCCCTCGCGGTCGAAGGTCGCTGAAATCCAAGAGTTACTCGCGCGGAACTGACGCCAGCGAAGGCTTTTGATGCGCACGGTGCCGACAACGTTGTTCATGCCTTTGTCTGGAGGGTAGGAAAACTGGATGGTGCCGGGCTCCGTCGAGAGTTCGATCTGATAGTCTGGGAAACTGTAGTCCTGTGCCGGAATTTCAAGGCTCCCGCGGAGTCTGAGCGACGCTAAATCGTCGAGGGATACGTTTTCCGCGGTGGTACGAAAATTGAGTGGGAGGCCGTACTCAGTGCCGCCGGCGCCGCCGATCACTACGCTTCCAAACTTCACATCGAAGCGCCGAATATGCCAACCCGGAGCGGGTGTGTCGGTGCCATTGGCGATTCGTTTTTTTGCGCTGTCCATGTAGGCAAACAAATCTTCGCCGATGTAAATAACCGGATTGAGTACCGTGACATCGTCCAATTCCTTGGCAAGAATGCCGGCGATCGTGAATTTGAGGAAAATGCTTCGCAAGGTTAGTACCCGCGAAAATGGATTATTAGGCGAGGGGATCACGAGGTTCGTGATTTCGAGTTCTTGGCGAGTGGCTCCCAATGTGTCGGTGATCTCTGCTGGCGTCAGGTTTCGCAGTGCCGTGTTGATCGTGAATGTTGCATCCGTCGTCGCTCGCCAGGGATTTTTGCCCAGGGTCGCCTTGACGTCATGTATGTCGAGCGTCCCAATTTTCCAAATGAATGCGGGGCCGGTGGATCGCTCTGCTGGCATATGAGCGAGTTGCTCGAGCGCCTCACCCACGGCGATCGAGCCGCCATGGATATTCAAACTTTCGAGTTCGAAGCTTGCCGCCATCTTCGCGGGGCTGCCCGTAAGGCGGACCAGGTCGAGGATAAGAAAAGGGTCCTGGTATCTTGAGTCTTTGGCTTGAACATCCCAGAGGGTGAGTTCGAATAGTTCATTCGAGTCCTGATGAAAATCCTTCCAATCAAAACAAAAATTCGCACGCACGTTGGGTTTGTTTTCCTTGGATCCATCGTAAAGGACTTCACCAAACTCGCAAATGATGCGGCGGATGCGGAGGCTTGACCCGTCCGGCTTCGTGGAAACCGGAGGAAGAATGCCAGACCATCCCGGTGAAATGACCAGCACCGGATTGTCGAGATAGATTTCCCCGATGCGGCCAGCGGCAAGATCATCGAGAGAGAAAACGATCTTACCCCTGGCAAGACGCGCGAGTTCCTTGCCGGTTTCGGGGTCGTTAACAACAAAATCCGTGAACGAGATTTCTCCTGGGCCGGTCACTCGAACGTCCTGCACATCGATCTTTGAGCCTGGCAGTTGTTTTTCGAGCGACCAACGTGCGATTGGCGTCAGGCCGCGCGTGAGGAAAAATAAACCAGCGCATGCCAGGGTGAAGCCTACAAGAAGCAGACCAACCAGAAGGCGAATCGTGCGCTTAGAAATCTGGAACCGCTTTTTCAAAATGGCGTGCTCCCGAGCCTCGTCTTGCTACCTCCTGCGGTTTCGCGCCACTTCGTCAAACAACTCGACGATGCCATCATCGACTCGCAGGTCTACGATTTTCCATTTCCCTTCGGTGCGGTAGAAATAGAAACGCCAGCGGAGGGGAAGGTCCTCGTTCAAGGAAATGCACGTCTGGCGGGAGAGCGATTGGCCGATCTCAAGACTCTCAACCACTTCGTAGCCTTTCACTGGCCCGAAATTATCCACTGCCTCGCGGGTTCGCTTTTTTAGCTGTTCGAGGTTCTCTGCCTTGGAGGCGATGAGGGTGTTTTTTGCAAGCCCCTCGTAAGCAGCATCGAGTTTATCCGCTTTCAGAGCCTCAAAAAAGCGCTGGAGGAGCATTTCAGGCTCGCCGGGAGCTTCTGGTGATGGCGAGGGGGCCGGTGTCGCATTTAAAAAAACAAGCCCCTTCTTGTCGCCTTTAGCCGTCTGGGCAAATGCGGACGTTAAGAGAAGCGACGCCGTAAGAATAAAGAATATGCGCATTCCCTAAGCTCGCGTTTGTGAGCAGGCGATGCAAGCCCGTCGGATCGCGACTCTGCAAGGAGTCGAAAGTGTTTTTCGCCCTCGACAGGCGGTGTGTCAGGTGGATAGATGAGCTTATATGGGCAATCTTCTCACCCCCTCATCCCCTCCTGAGCATCCCCAGCCTGATTGGGGCGCCATCGCACGTGATGCCGATTTCAAAGCTCTTGTCAGCCGCAAGCTAAAGCTTGTCGTGCCAGCGACGATATTTTTTGTTGTCTATTATTTTGCCCTGCCGGTCGGAGTGGGTTGGTTTCCGGACTTTATGAAACAGAAGGTCTGGGGAAATCTGAACATCGCCTACCTTTTTGCGCTTTCGCAATTCTTCATGGCTTGGGTGTTGGCCTTTATTTACGTGGTCGCTGCGGCGGGATGGGATCGCCGCGAGCATGCTCTGTTGGCGAAATTTGGATTCAACTCGAAAGACTGACATGAACTTCCTAATTTCAACAATCGCCACTCCTGTCGATCACACCGCCCTCTGGATGTTTCTGGCATTCGTTGCGGCGACTTTGGTGATCACATATTTTAGCGCTCGGCGTTCGACTGGAGCCAGTGCCTACTTTGCTGCCGGACGCCGGATTACGGGCTGGCAAAACGGACTTGCTGTCGCTGGCGACTACATGAGCGCTGCGAGTTTCCTTGGAATCGCAGGCATGATTGCCATGAACGGTTACGATGGGTTTCTCTATTCCGTGGGTTTTTTAGTGGCTTACCTCACCGTGCTCTTTGTTGTCGCCGAGCCACTGCGTAATGTCGGGAAATACACCATGGCCGACGTTTTGGCGTTTCGCCTCAGCCCACGCCCAGTGCGTGCTGCAGCCTCGATGAGCACTCTCACAGTTTCGATTTTTTACATGATCGCCCAGATGGTGGGCGCCGGTGTGCTGGTGCGGCAGTTGATTCCCGGAGTGAGCTACGAGATGGCTGTGGTCGGAGTGGGAGTGCTGATGGTTGTCTATGTCGTCTTTGGCGGGATGCTGGCCACGACATGGGTGCAAATCATCAAAGCTGTTCTGTTGATGACCGGCAGCGCGTTCCTGACGGTTCTAGTGATGCGCGAGTACCAGTACGACATCGGGAAGTTCTTTTCATCACTCGCAGCTATACCATCTACTGGTCCTAACGGCGAAAAGGTGGTCAGAGATTTCCTCACGCCCGGGCTTATTTTTAAAAACCCATGGGACCAGATTTCGCTTGGGATGGCTCTTCTCTTTGGCACGGCGGGCCTGCCTCATATTTTGATTCGCTTCTATACGGTGCCCGATGCCAAGACGGCGCGAGCCAGTGTGGTTTGGGCCATGGTTATCATCGGTCTTTTTTATATCATGACGACGTTCTTTGGCTTTGGCGCAGCCAGCCTCATGGGACCGGATTACGTGCAGGCCCACGGCGGAACAAATATGGCGGCCCCCGAACTTGCCCGGAAATTGGGAGGTGAGGTCTTCTTTGCCTTCATCAGCGCTGTGGCCTTTGCGACAATCCTCGCGGTGGTGGCGGGGTTGACCATCAGCGCCAGCACAAGCTTTGCGCATGACTTTTTTACAAACGTCATCCATCACGGCAAAGAACAGCAACCCGGCGCCGAGGTGCGCGTGGCAAGGATCACTGCCTTTGTGGTGGGTGCGGCGGCAATCGTGATTGCGATTCTTCTTGGGCCCGGAGTGAATGTCGCATTTCTCGTTGGATTGGCTTTTGCCGTAGCCGCAAGTGCCAACCTGCCGGTGCTTGTGTTTTCGATTTTCTGGAGGCGTTTCAATACCTCTGGCGCTGTGACCGGACTCTCTGTCGGCTTGGTTTCAAGTATTGCCCTCATCCTTGTGAGTCCCGACATCATGAAGGAGAATGCCCTTTTTCCGCTTAAGAATCCGGCTCTTGTGAGTATCCCAATTGGTTTTATCGCTGCTATTCTCGGCACTCTCCTGTCCAAGGAAGTTCCCTCAAAAGAGAAATTTACCGAACTTCAAGTCCGGGCTAACACCGGACTCGGTGCGGAAAAAGCCACCGAACACTGATCGATAAAAATCTCTTGCACCTAGGGCAGTTTTTTACAACTTTACGAAGATCCTGATGAGTATATCCACCAACAATATCGCAGCCGACTATCATCGTTCTGTGAGCGCGAGCTACGCAAATGTCGCCAACTTCCAAAGAACTCAGGAGGCCATCAAAAAAACGAACGAAGTGGCAGCCCCAACTAAACCCACAAAGGTTACGCTCAAGGCCGCTGTTCGTGATTCCCAACAAATCCCTGCCTCCTCATTAAAAGTCTCAGGCGATATCCGCCAGTTTCTGGCCAAGGAGCGCAGCTTGGACGATGTGGATTTCCGCGCTGCCACGCTCACGAGCAGAAGTGCCGAGACGGCTAGGGTTGCTCATGCAATGACTCAAAACGCAAAATCCAGAAAGCCGCTCTTTCAGTCTGAGAGAAAGCCACTTGCCGTTTTGGCCTGAACAAAGTCTCTATTTCAATTAGCTTTTGGCGTGTTAGTCTCTGCCAAAAATCCCGCCGCTCCTTGAAAAACGTCATCCACTGGTTCCGCCGTGACCTTCGCCTCACGGACAATACGGCTCTCCATGCCGCTTCAATCTCCGCGCAGCATGTGACTCCGGTCTATGTTCTCAGCGGTTGGAAGAATTTCCACAGTTGGACAGGACCTAATCGCCAGCACTTCCTTTGTGGGTGTCTTCGTTCCTTGGACGGAAACCTCCGCGCGATCGGCTCCAGATTGATTCTTCGTCAAGGCGAGGCGTTGGCCGAACTCGAGAGGTTGGCTGTCGAGACCTCCGCTGAGGCGATTTTTTTCAACCGAGATCCGGATCCCTTTGGGCGTGCCGTGGAGGAGAAGCTCAAAAAAATGGGAGAGCGATTGGGGATTTCCATCAGGCCTTGCAAGGATATTGCCATCCACGAGCGGAGAGAGGTTTTGACCGGTGCCGGCGAGTCATTCCGCGTCTTCACGCCATACTCAAAGGCATGGGAGAAACTTCCTAAGTTACCGCTTGCAGGCTCCATTAAATCCCTCTCTTCACCGTCTGGTGTCGAATCCTTGCAGATTCCAGACAACTCATTTTGGAGTTTGCCTCCCACCGCCGAGGGCGTGTCAGTGGCTGGGGAAAAGGCGGCGCGAACGCGTATGAGGGCATTCTTGGATCAGGCGATCACACGATATGGCGAAACCCGAGACCTGCCCGCAGGGGGCGGCACGTCGCGTCTTTCCCAAGATCTGCGGTTTGGACTTCTATCCATTCGAGAGCTTCACCAAGAGTGTCTGAAACGCGCTGAGGCCTCTGACGCCAATGCCCGTGGGAGCGTGATGAAATATGTGGCAGAACTTATCTGGCGTGAATTCTACATGCAGATCCTTTGGAACTTCCCCGAGGTACTGAGTCAGGAATTTAATCCTAAATATCGAGGCATGATCTGGCCTGGAGCAATTGCCAATCTCGAACGTTGGAGGAGTGGAGAGACTGGCTTCCCAATCGTAGATGCCGCCATGCGCGAGCTTCGCGAGACCGGGTTCATGCACAATCGCACCCGAATGATCGCAGCCATGTTTCTGACAAAGGATCTCCATTTAGATTGGCGTCACGGTGAGTCCTACTTCATGCAGACTCTCACAGATGGCGAGATCGCGAGCAACAATGGGGGTTGGCAGTGGAGTGCGGGCACTGGTGCGGATGCCGCTCCTTACTTTCGAATTCAAAATCCTTGGAGCCAAACCAAACGGTTTGATCCCGATGGCGCCTACATCAAGCGCTGGATACCTGAGCTTCGTGACGTGGAATCCTCAAAATTCCAAGATCCTCCGGCCCCTGGCCTTCGGCTCGCAAAAGGCTATCCCACTCCGATCGTGGATCACTCGGTGGCCCGTGATATCACTTTGGATTTATTCAAGGCGATGAAGGCCTGATTGTGGATGTCCGCTTCCCTGCCCATCTACGATCTCGATGAGGAAATTGTCACCTCGCTCAGGAGGGGGAATCGTCTCATTCTTCAAGCGCCGACAGGTTCGGGGAAATCCACACAGGTTCCTCAGATCCTTTTGGATGGTGGTCTCCTGGGTACTGGCCGCTGCGTGATCCTTCAACCGCGTCGCTTAGCCGCTCGCATGTTAGCTGCTCGTGTTGCTTCGGAGCGTGGCGCGAGGCTGGGCGGAGAAGTCGGATACCAAATCCGTCTCGACAATGTCTCCTCCAAGGAAACGAGAATTCTTTTTGTTACCGAGGGGATCCTTCTCCGGCAAATGCTCGCTGATCCTCAACTGCGTGGCATCTCTACGTTGGTCTTCGATGAATTTCATGAGCGCCACCTCTATGGCGACATCACGCTGGCTCGGGCCCTCGACCTTCAGGATACGGTGCGCCCGGATTTAAAAATTGTTGTGATGTCGGCAACCCTCGATGGGGCCGAGTTGCAGGAATATCTGAGTCCTTCTGAAATCCTCACATCCGAAGGGCGCATGTTTCCTGTCGAGATCGCCCACATTGCTCATGATCCCAAAGATGAGTCGATCTGGGAAACGGCGACGGATGCCGTTCTGAGACACTTTGAGAACACCGATGGCGATGTGCTTGTTTTTATGCCTGGGGCCTATGAAATCCAACGCACGATTCGGGATCTTCAGGGCAGCCTCGGAAGCCAATGCGCTATCCTTCCCCTGCATGGCGAACTCCCGGTTGCCGAACAGGACCGCGCGGTAAACCCCTCGCAGGGGCGAAAGATTATTGTCTCAACCAATGTTGCAGAAACCTCGCTTACGATTGATGGCGTCACGTTGGTAATCGACTCCGGCCTAGCGCGCGTGGCGCGATACGATCCGAATCGTGGTATCAATACCCTCCTCATAGAAAAAATCAGCGCGGCATCTGCATCCCAGCGGGCTGGTCGTGCGGGGCGCACCGCCCCCGGGCTTTGTGTGCGCCTGTGGACTGAGCGCGACCATGCGCGGAGGCCCTTGCGTGAACTTTCTGAAATCAAACGCCTCGATCTCTCAGAGACCCTTTTAAGCCTGAAGGCCCTCGGGGTGGGGGATTTGCGCTCTTTTCGTTGGCTTGAGCCTCCCGAGGCCCAAGCCCTTGTTCGAGCGGAGACGCTGCTGCGCGATCTGGGTGCATTGGATTCCGAGGGAGAAATCACCCCCGTCGGACGGCGGATGCTCAGCTTTCCGGTGCATCCTCGATACGCTCGCATGTTTATTGCCGCCGATGAGTTGGGTTGCGTGCGAGCGGCTGCTTTGATCGCCGCCCTCACACAAACCCGCTCGATCCTTCTTAGGGTGGATAAAAAAATTGAGGAAGAGCGAGCTGAAAATTTTGCTGGTGGCACTTCCGATTTTCTTGTCCTCATGCGTGTCTTTGAGTGGGCGCGTGCGCGGGACTTTCGAATGAATGAGTGCCGTACGCTGGGTATTCACTCGGACTCCGCACGGCAGGCGGCTAAACTTTTCGACCAGTTCCTCGATATAGCGCACTCCGAGGCGCTGCTGCTTGAAGACACCCCTGCGAGCGATTCGAGTATCGCCAGATGCGTGCTGGCTGGTTTTGCTGACCAGGTTGCAGTCCGTCGAGGCACAGGAACGCTCGTTTGCGATATTGTCCACGGCCGCCGAGGGCTTCTTTCGCGACAGAGTTCGGCCACGGAGAGTTCCTTGCTTGTTGCCGCCGAGATTGCTGAAATCGAGGGTCGCGATGGCGATGCCCGCGTTTTGCTCAGCTTGGCAACTGAAATTCAAGAGTCATGGCTCCGCGAGATGTTTCCAGGAGACTTCTCAGAGACAGCTGAACCGTTTTTCGACAAAAGCCAAAACCGTGTCGTCGTGCGGCGCGCCAAAGTCTTCCGTGATCTGATCCTTGAAAACCGCGACCGTGATGCCGAGCCCGGTGCGGAGGCCTCCCTCTGTCTTGCCGAGCAGGTCTTGGCTGGAAACCTGCGCCTGAATGGTTGGGACGATGCGGTGGACCAATGGATTCACCGTGTTAATTTTCTGACCCGTCTTTGTCCTGAGCAAAATCTCCCCCCTATGGGCGAGGATGAGCGTCATCATATCATCCTCTTAGTGTGCGATGGAGCCGTCTGCTACCGCGATATCAAGGAGTCCGCCGTATTGCCTCACGCCCGGTCGCTCCTGACGGGCGAACAGCAGAGATTTGTGGAAAAGCACGCCCCTGAGCGCATAGAGCTTCCGGGTGGTCGCAAAGCGAAGGTGACTTACGCCGAGACGGCGGATCCGTTTCTCTCTGCAAGAATCCAAGATTTCTATGGAGTCACGGACGACATCAAAATCGCCCTCGGTCGGCACGCCCTCACTCTCCACATCCTTGCCCCGAGCCACCGTCCGGTTCAGGTGACGCGGAGCCTCAGGTCGTTCTGGTCAGATACGTATCCGGGGTTGAAGCAACAACTCCAGCGTCAGTATCCGAAGCACGAGTGGCGTTGAGAGATCAGTTGCCAAGCAGGCTCTGCTGAGCCGCCATGGCTCCTGCTCCGCCGAGGAGGAGAAATTGAGTCATGGTTATTGGCCCGCTGGACTCCACAAGCGTTCCCTCTGTTGTGCGTTTTTGCGAAAGCACGATCGGTGGCAAGTGCTTCGCGATCGTCTCAGCTTTTGGGAGTTTGGAAACATCCAGACTTTTTTTCAGATCCGGCATCATAGCGGCTCCAAATCGGATGACTGGTAGGAACGAGTTGTAAAGCCGCGTAAACACGGTGCGTGTATCAATGTAGCAAAAGGCTTCGTTGGCAGAAGCGAGCGCAGGCATGGCCTGTTTGAAGTCTGGTGCGTCCTGGAGCGTTGCGCCGGTTTTGTTTACCTCCATCGCATTCACGATCGTATCGGCGCTCATCCCCAGCAGGAGAAAGTCGGCGCTTTGAGCCATGAAGAGAGAAGCATACCCTGTGGGAAAAGTGAAAAGGGTATGACCTTTGTAGTCTTGCTGGTTTGCTGCCTCAGCGATCCCAATTGTTTTTTTGAGGAAATCCAATGAACGGGCTGCATCTTTCGTAGTGATCGCAAGCACTGGATTCGGAGCCATGTTGCCCTCAGGCCAACTTGCCAGAAGAGCGCATTCTGGGCCGTAGATTTGAGCGACCGTATCTGCCATCGGTTTGGCAAGAACTGACAATGTCGGATAGGCCTCAGTAAGACCTTCTACAAGGGCGGGAAGCGCGGCAAAATTCAGGTCGATATCGAAAAAAACAGTTGTGTCTTTTGTCGTAAGACGCATGGCGGGATACCCCAGTTTTGTCAGCGAGTCTGGCTGTGATGGGCGCAGCACGAAAAGGGTGTCGCGTTGAAGTAGACCGTCGATTTTCAGGGCCCCACCGATGGCTTCGGCAGATTTGAGTTCCTCCACCTGCGAAGGAATTGCGCGTGCTCCAGCCAATCGGCCCAGTGTGAGTAAGGAGTCCAAGGCTTTCTCAGGCTCGAAGAAAAACAACAGCTCCGGCTCAGCTGGCAAGCGGGCAGAGACTGCCTGGAAGCGTGTATTTGTTTTTAACGAACTCTGCGACGAGGCACCACTGGCGCGCTCGAGTGCGCTTTTTATTTGATCTAAATTCGTCGAAAGAAATCCCCAACGGCCGACCGCAGCCGAGTAGAGCATCAAGTCGCCATGCTGGGTTGCCAGAATTTCTAGGCCATTGTGAACTTCTTTTGTCGGCTCCTGGCCGGCATTGGGCAATTCCTGGCGGAGGCGAGTGATGGCGTTGCCATAGTCTTTGCGGTTTCCCCAGAATTGGAAGCCTAGGAGAGCTTGCGCCCCTAGGGCTTCATCCTGTGTCGCGGCAAGAAAAATGTTGCTCGGCTTGAGCGCCACAAGCACTCCGCTGACCTCGCCGGTCGAAGGAGCATCGGTGAGATTTTTAAGCGGCAATTTCAGGAACTCCTGCATCTCAGGCTCGGCTGCAATTTGTGCGAGGGAGGTGCCGATCCATCGAAACCCCGTGCGAGGGATATTTGGGATGTTTACAAAAAGCACGGTGTCTGCTGGAGCCAATGCTGGCGCTTGGGACTCTCCGCCAGATCGCTTAAATAAAATGACACCGCCAAGGACGAGAAGCGCGGCTATGAGAGAGCCGATAGCGATTTTTTTCATGAGGTGATCAGCTAACGCCAATTTCATTGACAGGGCAAGCTGTTGGAGACATACTCAATTCCTATGGATACAACCAAATTTGACAAGTTCCTTCAGCCCGCTCGGGATAGCTACAATCGGGAAAACCTGCGCATTCTATCAGACGTGTGTCTTTATCTCGGTTTTCTCTCAATCATTGCCTCAATAGCCACTTGGTTCACAGCAGCCAGAGAAAACCGGGCTTACGGTGAGCGATTTGGTATCTTTATCGGCCTCTGGGTGCCGAGCTTCTTCATCCTTTCGAATCGCCTCTCCCGTAAGGCAGATGAGATTCTGGAAGTTGTCGCAGAGGACGAACAATAAATCCTTCTTTTCAAAAAAGCGAACCGATCCACTCGGTTCGCTTTTTTTATTTTTCCGCAAAAATCTAATTGCTCCCCCTTGAAATCACTCCTGGTGGTTGTATTTTTAGGCCGTATGAAAAAGGCATTAGTTTTTCCACTTCTCTGTTTGTCGCTCGTCAATGCTCTCGCGGCGGAGGGCGACACGCCGCAAACTGGCTCAGTTCCGACAGCGCTTCGCCAGTTGAGTAACTCGTTCGCTTCGGTGTTTGAAAAAGCGGCACCCTCAGTGGTGGTCATCGAAGCAAGCCAGTCGCCAAGCCAGTCCGTCTCTGGGTTGCCCAGTGGGCTGGAGTTTTTTTTCCGAGGGCCTAATGGCGCTCCCTACCGGGTTATTCCTGAGACGGGCCCGAGTCCCGATGCGGCACCGAGCATCGGCTCTGGATTTATCTTTAGTAAGGACGGCTACATTTTAACCAATAACCATGTCGTCGCCGACGCCAGCGAGATTCAAGTTAAACTCCAAGATGGCCGTCGCTTTGAGGCGGAAGTGGTCGGAACTGACGAGCGGAGTGATGTGGCCGTTATCAAAATCAGTGCACCTGATCTGAACGTGGCATTGCTTGGCGATAGCGATGCCTTGCGCGTGGGCGAGCTTGCTTTTGCTATCGGAACTCCCATGGAACTTCCGTACACGTTCACTTCCGGCATTATTAGCGCCAAAGGCCGCACCCTTGGGCTTGGCGGTTACTACGACGAATTTATTCAGACCGATACTTCGATAAACCCCGGCAATAGCGGCGGGCCGCTGTGCGATGTCGAAGGCTGCGTTGTAGGCATTAATAGCCTCATTAGCGGAATCAATCGAGGCGTTGGCTTTGCCATTCCGATTAACTCTGCAAAGCATATCGCCGACCAACTCATTGCTAAAGGCAGGGTGAGCCGTCCTTGGTTGGGGATTTCGATTGCTAGTATTGAGGAAGACAGGCAACTCCAGAAAATTTATCCCACTGTGAAGCAAGGTGTCGTTCTTCGAGGAATTGAGCCTGGAGCCCCCGCTCAGCGCAGTGACCTCATCCTGGGAGATGTTATCACCAAAGTGGATGGCAAATTGGTTCAAGTCTCGGCCGACCTCCAACGTGAAATCCTTGGAAAAAATGTCGGGCAGCCTGTTGAGCTTGAGGTCTGGCGTAAGGGGCGAACCCTTCGGATCTCCGTGCAGACTGGCGAGCAGCCCGACAAACTCGTGCGAGCCTCCACGCGCTCATCTCGTGGAAATCGCAATGTGCCTCTCTCCCCTCCAAATCAGGCGCCAGTCGATCCCAGCTCGACCGGTCTGACCGTGAGCGACATTTCTCTCGGGCTCTTGCAGGAAATGAAAATCCAGCGCAAAGAAACCAGCGGGGTTATTGTAACGCACGTGGAACCACTCAGCGCCGCCGCAGTAGCCGGTCTGGAACTGGGAGACATCATTATAGAGGCCGCCGGCATGCGCATTCAGAGCTCGAAGGATTTTGATTCCGCGATGAAAGAAACCGATAAGCAAGGCGGTATTTTGCTGCTTCTCGAGCGCGCTAGTCAAAAGACATTTGCCATTCTCAAGCCCTGATTTTTAGGGCCTCAAAAGCCGATTCGCTTCGACGCGAATTTTGCATCTGCCGGCCGAGCGTAACGAAAGTTTAACTAAAAAAAACTTTCCACCTACCCACTTTGCTTATTTAAAAGAGTCTGTGCTGTCGCCCAGATTATCCATTTCAGGTTTTGCAACAACCGCTCGCTTGTTGTTCACAGCTTGCATTGTGATTTTATCGACACTAGTTCCCGCGCTGGCAGAGCAACCGGAGCCTTCTCCCAAGCCTGACATCTATCGCTTGACCGATATTTTCCAGCCCCAGTCGCGGCCCGCTGAGTTGATCATGGAGCCAACCTACCTCGTCCTCCTCATCTGTTTTGGGATTTTCGCAGTTGTTGTAGCAGTCCTCGTTTATGTTTTGATCAAATTCCGCCCCCGTGGGCCGCAAGACCACCTCGAGGAACCTCCCCAGGTTTACGGGAGCTATAACATCGAAATGGCTTGGACTGTCATTCCTTGCTTGATTGTTTTCGTGCTCGTTCTCGTTTCCTCGCGTTCGATTGTGGAGATTCAGGACCAACCGATGCCAGAGGATGCCATCAAAATCCGACTCATCGGCCACCAGTGGTGGTGGGAAGTCCAGTATCCCGATCTTGGCATCACCACAGCCAATGAAATTCACGTGCCGGTGAGCTCCAAAAACGGACCTCCCCGCCCCACGCACTTGTTCCTAGAGTCTGCCGATGTCATCCACAGCTTCTGGGTTCCTCAATTAGCCGGTAAAACCGATCTCGTTCCCAACCGTCTCAATCACACTTGGGTGGAGCCTTACAAGACCGGCGTCTTTGTTGGAAATTGTGCCGAGTACTGCGGAACCCAACACGCGAATATGCTGCTCCGGGTCATCGTTCAAACCCCAGAGGACTTTGAAAAATGGGCTGTCAATCAGAAACAACTCCCCACCGAACCCCAAGATGCTCTGGCAATCCAAGGCAAGAAAGATTTCTACGCACTCTCTTGTGTGAATTGTCATAAAATCGACGCCTCACCCGCTGAGGGGGTCTTCGGTCCGGATCTCACCAAGTTTGCTGTTCGCCAGACCCTGGGAGCCGGCGTTGCGCTTAATACGCCTGAGAATCTTCACGATTGGCTTCTGAGCCCAGATTCTCTCAAACCCGGCTGCTACATGCCGGACATGAAACTTTCGCCTCAACAACTCAGCTCGCTTGTGGCTTATCTCCAAACTCTGAAGTAGCATCACTGCACAATGGCTCAGGAAATTATCATCGAAGAAAACTACCGGATGCCAGCACCCGTGCACGTGGGCGACGAAAAGGGCTCGCTCACTCGCGTGATTCAGCAATTGGTCTTCACGGTTGACCACAAAAAGCTAGGTCTCATGTATATCGCAGCGGGGCTTCTCTTTTTTGTCATCGCTGGGCTTTTGGCCGGTCTCATACGAATGCAGTTGGCTTTCCCCAATAACCACTTTTTGCCTCCGGATGTTTATAACCAGAGCTTCACGATGCACGGCACCACGATGATTTTTCTCGTCGGCATGCCAATGGCCTTTGGCTTTGCCAACTACCTCGTGCCTCTGATGATTGGCGCAAGGGACATGGCGTTCCCCCGTCTGAATGCTTTCGGATTCTGGGTTTTCTTCTTCAGCGGGTTGCTCTTGTATTTCAGTTACGTCGGAGCACCCGGTCTTTACGCTGCTGGCTCAGCGCCTGATGTCGGTTGGTTCGCCTACTCTCCGCTCACTACAAAAGCCTTCTCGCGTGGCCATAGTACGGATTATTGGACCCTCTCGCTTCTGCTCGGCGGCATCGGGAGCGTGGCGACCGCATTAAACATCCTTGTTACAGTTTTCTGTATGCGCTGTCCCGGTATGACACTCGGCCGTTTGCCGATTTTTGTATGGTGCATGGTGGTCCTATCATTTCTTGTAATCCTTGCTCTCCCATGTCTTTCTGCTTGTCAGATCATGATTTCGCTCGATCGCTACCTTGGCGCCAAGTTTTTTGACACGCAAGCAGGTGGCGACGCCGTTCTCTGGCAGCATTTCTTTTGGATTTTCGGACACCCCGAGGTTTATATACTCATCATGCCAGCCTTTGCCATCACCTCAGAGGTGATACCGGTCTTCTCGCGCAAGCCGATTTTTGGTTATCCCGTCATGGTGGCTGCCGTCGTGGCTATCGCCTTTATCAGCTTAGGAGTCTGGGCCCACCATATGTTTTGCGTTGGGATGGTATCACTCGCGAATGCGTTCTTCGTCACTTCGACGCTCCTTGTTTCTATTCCCACGGGTATTAAAATCTTCAATTGGCTCGCAACCATGTATGGTGGCAAGTTGCGATTTGAATTGCCTCTCATTTTCTGTATAGCCTTTCTTTTCCAGTTTCTCATCGCAGGTCTTACCGGCGTCATGCTCGCGGTCGCACCTTTTGATTGGCAACTGAGTGATTCGTATTTTGTGGTGGCTCATTTTCACTACATTCTTATCGGTGGGCTCTTGTTCACGATTTTCGCCGGAATTTATTACTGGTATCCGAAAGCCTTCGGGAAATTGCCTAACCATAAGCTCGGGTTATGGCATTTTTGGCTTTTTGCCATCGGTTTTCACATCACCTTCCTTCCGCAGCATTTCCTCGGCTTTTTAGGTATGCCGCGACGGATTTATACTTACCAAAGCGATCGCGGTTGGGATGAAATGAATCTTCTTTCCACCATCGGCGTAGCCATTCAGTCTGCGGGTATTCTCTTTTTTGTTTACAATCTGATCTATTCCTATTTCTGGGGTAAAAAATCCGGTGACGATCCCTGGGATGCTTGGACTCTTGAGTGGGCGACGACTTCGCCACCGCCGGAATACAATTTTGCTAAACTCCCTCTTGTCAAAAGCCGCCGCCCGCTCTGGGATGCCAAACATCCGGAGGATCCGGACTGGAAACACGAATGAACTCTGCGACCACAGAAAATCCCGCCGACTGGAAATTGCCATCCGCAAGGAAGTTCGGTATCCTCACGCTCATCCTAGCAGAGTCGGCGCTATTCACCATTTTCGTAGTAGCCTACCTCTTTTACATGGGGAAAAGCCTCAACGGACCGTATCCTTCAGAGGTGCTCGAGTTTCCCCTTCTTGGAACTCTAGCGCTCTTCAGTAGCAGTGGCACAATATTCATGGCAGAGCGTTGCCTCCTTGCCGGAAATAAACCCGGCTTTTCCCTCTGGTGGGGTATCACGACTGCCCTTGGCATTTACTTCCTCTATTTCACAGGTGCGGAGTGGCACCACTTGATCTTTGAAAAAAATCTCTTGATCTCCACAAATACATTTGGCACAACATTCTACTCGCTTGTTGGACTTCACGCTTTCCACGTGATTGTGGGCGTGCTCCTTCTTCTTGGTATTTTGATCTCCTCGCTTCGTGGTCGTCTGCACTCCGATCACACCGAGCATGTCGAAGCCATCTCATACTACTGGCACTTCGTCGATTGCATCTGGATCGTCGTTCTGACCGTCGTTTATTTCCTCAGCGTTCGTGTGCAACCATGATTAATCCCGACTCGGAAGACCCCAAATTTGTTGAAATTCCCGAACCCACCGGTTGGCCAATCATTGCAGCCTTCGGCTTGGTACTCCTTTTTGCGGGCCTTGTAACAAGCTTCTTCATCACATTTCTTGGCGTTCTGGTATGCCTTGCCGGATTCGCCGGCTGGTTCCTCGATGTTTTTCCGCACCCGAAGCACTACGCCGTACCGCTCGAGGAAGCTCCAGAACCTCACACCACGGCGCGCTCCATCAAGTATCTCAAAATCGGCCATCTCGGTCATCGCATGCGCCTTCCTGTGGAAGTGCCGCCCCTCATGGCAGGCGTCAAAGGTGGTATTGTAGGTGCCGTAGCCATGGCCATTCTTGCGTGCGCTTGGGGTTTCTTTAAATATGGCAGCATCTGGTATCCGGTGAATCTTCTCTCGGCAGCCGCTGTGCCCTCACTGGCCGAGGCCTCCCAAGCTGCCCTGTCTCAATTTAATCTCCTCGGATTTATCGTGGCCGTCATCAGTCACGGTTCCGTATCCATCATGATTGGACTTCTTTACATCGTTCTTCTCCCAATGCTTCCCGCAAAATTCGAATGGTTTTGGGGTGGAATCATGACGCCCCTCATCTGGAGCGGATTTCTCTTTGCCACCATTCGTTTCATCAATCCCGCACTCGCTGTTCATGTTGACTGGCCATGGTTCATCGTCTGTCAGGTCGCTTTTGGAATGGTTTGCGGCTTCGTCGTCTTTAAAGAGGAAAAAGTGGAAACCATGCAATCGCTCACACTAGCCGCGAAGCTCGGCATCGAAGCTCCTGAGGAAAACTCATGAAAAAAGCGCTTTTCTTCACTCCAGTTTTAGCCCTCACGCTCGCGTCCTGCAATCCACCGGGAAAACCCACACTCGCAGATAAATGGAAGTCGCCAGCCGATGTTTCGGGGTTTACCAATCTTTACGCTCAAAATTGTCTTGGCTGCCATGGGGATGGGAAGTCGATCGCTGGCTCAATCACTCTAAAAAACCCGCTGTATCTTTCCATCGTCTCAGAGGATAAACTTCGCTCTATTACTGCAGGAGGAGTTCCCGGTCACAACATGCCGGCCCTCGCCATCGAAAATGGCGGCTCGCTCTCCAACGAGCAGATTGAGACAATTGTCAAAGGCCTGATCGCTTGGAGAGATGTTTCCAAACTCCCCACCGCGCCGATCCCTCCTTACAGTGCGCCCCTCGGAGATGTCGCTGCCGGCAAGGCAGCCTTCAGCCAGTCCTGCGCCTCCTGCCACGGAAACGATGGCTCGGGCGGACCCAAAGCTGGCTCTGTGGTCGATAAAAACTACCTCAATCTCGTCAGCGACCAATACCTTCGCACTGTGACCATTGCCGGTCGACCCGAGCTCGGCTGCCCCGATTTTGCAAATCGCGATCCTGCCACCCCGATGACACCAGCTTCTGTTGCAAACATCACCGCTTGGTTGTCCTCCCACCGCCTCAACGAATTTAACCAAGCGCCCACGTCTTCACCTGCCAACAAATGAACCAAGAATCCGACCAAGCTCCGATCACCGACGCCCCATGCGCTTGCTCCCCCTCCACTCCCTGCGAGGATCCGAAAAAAAAGACCCGTCGCGAATTCATGCTTGCCCTCGGGTTAGGTCTCAATGCCATCGCCGGCGCAGCCGTAGGCATCCCGCTTCTCGGTTACGTTTTTTCGTCCTTCTTGAAACCCCATGAACTCGATTGGGTTATCCTCGGATCCGTCGAAAAATTTCCCGAAGGCAAAACTCGCCTTGGCAACTACAAAAATCCCTTCCACCGTTCCTGGGATGGCTCGACCGCCGACATCCCTTGCTGGGTGCGCCGCATCAAAGGCAATGAGTTCCAAGTCTTCGCCATCAATTGCGCTCATCTCGGTTGCCCGGTTCGCTGGTTCGAGGAGTCCAAACTTTTCATGTGTCCCTGCCACGGCGGAGCCTACTACGAGGACGGGGAGCGAGCCGCCGGCCCGCCGCCCCGTGGTCTTTACACCTACGAATTCAAGATCGACAACGGTAACCTCATGATCCTCGCAGGAGCCTTACCCACACTCGCACAGCCCAACGCATGAAGGTTCCGATCCAAAAACTCACCGACCTCGGCCTTGGCGTCTTCAATTGGGTGGACGACCGCCTGCATGTCAAGAAAATATGGGAATCCACCGCAGGTCACCATGTTCCGCAAAGTGCCGGCAGTTGGTTCTATGTCTTTGGCAGTGCCACGCTCCTCTGCTTCATGTTGCAATTGGTCACCGGCATCATGCTCGCTCTGGTGTATGTCCCTTCCGCTGACGAAGCCTACGCGACACTCGAGTATCTCACCTACCACCAGCAGCTCGGATGGTTCTTGCGCGCCATGCACTACTGGGGTTCGGACTTCATGGTTGGCATCATGCTCCTGCACATGACGCAGGTTTACCTCTTCGGTGCCTACAAATACCCGCGCGAAATCACTTGGCTCTCCGGACTCGCTTTGCTCGTTTGCACCCTCGGCCTTGCCTTCACCGGCCAAGTCATGCGCTTCGACGAGGACGCCTATTGGGGGCTTGGCATCGGTGCTTCTATCATGGGACGCGTGCCCTTTATCGGCCAGCAACTTGTGGACTTCATGCTCGGTGGCCAGATCATCGCCTCCGAGACTCTCTCTCGCTTTTTCGCTCTCCATGTTTTCGTGCTGCCAGGTGCTGTCATTGCCCTCGTCAGTCTCCACCTCCGCATGGTTCTCACCAAAGGTATCAACGAATATCCAGTCCCAGGAATGCTCGTCCGCCGTGAGACTTACGACAAGGAATATGCAGCAATTCTTAAAAAAGAGGGCGTCCCGTTTTTCCCGAAAGCGATTGACAAAGACATCATTACCTCTGCATTCGTTATCGGTGGCATCGTGGCTTGTGCTTTTTTCTTTGGCCCCAAAGGCCCGGGCGGACCTGCCGACCCACTTCAAATCAATGCAAACCCACGCCCCGATTTCTGGTTTCTCTGGATTTTTTCTATTGCCGCCCTCATGCCAGCGGAAATCGAGACCTTCGCCCTCCTAGTTGGACCAGCCGTTGTCGGTCTGATCCTCGTTGCCCTGCCATTTCTCAACGGCACTGGTGAGAAAAGCTGGCGCCGCCGTCCTGTGGCTGTCATCGTCACGCTCCTCGTCTGGATTTCCCTAGGCATTCTGACCTACCTCGGCACCACATCCCCATGGTCTCCCGTTATGAACGCTTGGTCTGCTGAAGTCACCCCAGATGCCCAAATCCTCCACCGCACGCCACTTCAGCTCCAAGGAGCCATCACCCTCCAATACAAACAATGCCGAAATTGCCACGCCATCGAAGGTCTTGGCGGTGAGCGTGGTCCAAGCCTCTCAGATGTCGGCATGCGCCTCACAAAGCCACAACTCGTCCGGCAAGTCGTTCAGGGAGGTGGAAATATGCCCGCCTACGGACAAAACCTTTCGCCCAGCGAGGTCGAAGCCCTCGTTGCCTACATGATCACCCTCCGCGCTGAAGGCGTTCCGCCAGCACGTGACGTCACACTGTCGCGCAATACAAAAAATTGACCACAGAGGACACGGAGGTAAATTTATACTCAAATAAAAATTTCCAGCGGCCCGCCATTCCTTAAAACATGACCCCCAACCTCCTCTTCTACTCCGTGCTCTCCGCGTCCTCCGTGGTTAAAAATCCCCACCAACCGCCTTCGTTTCCCAACGACTCCCAAACCACCATCCACTTAAACCTTAAAACTTAATTCTCTTATGTTAAAACTCCAACTCGGTATGATCGGCCTCGGCCGCATGGGCGCAAATATGGTTCTTCGCCTCCTTCGCGATGGCCACAAAGCTACTGTATTCGACCGCTCTCAAGCAGCGGTTGACTCGCTTGTGCATGAAGGCGCCACCGGCGCGACATCCCTCGCCGATCTCGTTTCCAAACTCGAAACTCCTCGTGCAATCTGGCTCATGGTTCCAGCTGCGGCAGTCGATAGCACGATTGATGAGCTCCTGCCTCTGCTGGAAAAGGGCGACACAATTATCGATGGCGGCAACTCCTACTACATTGACGATATTCGCCGCGCCAAGCACATCGCTCTAAAAGGAATCCATTACATCGACGTCGGCACAAGCGGCGGTGTCTGGGGCCTCGAACGCGGATACTGCATGATGATCGGCGGCGAAAATGAGGTCGTTCAACACCTTGACCCGATCTTCCGCACCCTTGCCCCCGGCATCGGTGATATCCCCCGCACCCTCGGTCGTCCTGAAAACCAAGGCACGGCCGAACTCGGCTACCTCCATTGTGGAGGCAATGGCGCCGGCCACTTTGTCAAAATGGTTCATAACGGCATCGAATACGGCATCATGGCCGCCTACGCCGAGGGTATGAATATCTTGAAAAATGCCAATATCGGCAAAACAATGCAAACAATTGATGCCGAGACCACTCCGCTCCGTGATCCCGAGCATTATCAATACGACCTCAACCTCACCGACATCTCCGAAGTTTGGCGCCGTGGTAGCGTCGTAGCTAGCTGGCTTCTTGATCTCACGGCCAACTCCCTCGTCAAAGACCCCGAACTCAAAGATTTCGCCGGCCGCGTGAGCGACTCCGGCGAGGGACGCTGGACAATCAAAGCCGCCATCGACGAGGCCGTGCCAGTTCCCGTCCTCACTACCGCCCTCTACGAGCGCTTCAGCTCACGGGGTGACGCAGAATTCCAAGATAAGCTCCTCTCGGCCATGAGATTTCAATTTGGTGGACACCACGAAAAAAAGGATTGACCACCGAGGACACAGAGTTCACAGAGGAGGGGATAAAGCGGTTTTTTTAACGTGTAAAAACACATCATTAAAACCTCATCGTTAGAATAAAAACATATTTTTCACCACGGAGGACACGGAGAGCACGGAGGAGAATTTTTATCTAACCAATCATTGATACTCTTCCAGCTCTCGCGAGTAAAAAGCGCTATTTCATACTCAATTTATTTAACTCTCCTCCCCGCCTCCGTGTCCTCCGTGTCCTCCGTGGTTAATTCCCAATAAACCGCTTCCGCTTCTCAACGACTCCCAAACCACAGCCAACTTAATCCTTAAAACTTAAAACTCCTATGCTCACCACACACCCCGCTTGGGAAACCCTCTCCATCCAATCCGAATCCCTTCCTCACCTCCGCGAGCTTTTCGCTTCCGATCCGGCCCGCGCCGAGAAGTTCCAACTCGAAGCCGCTGGGCTTTTCTTGGATTACTCTAAGAACCTCATCACCAGCGAGACAATCGCTTGCTTGATCGATCTCGCGAATGCCGCCGATCTGCGCGGCAAGATTGATGCTATGTTCCGTGGCGACAAGATCAACATCACCGAGAACCGCGCTGTTCTCCACACCGCCCTCCGCGCTCCCCGCACGGCTTCGATCAAAGTCGATGGCGTAGATGTCGTTCCAGAGGTTCATGCCGTTCTCGACCGGATGTCCGAATTTTCCAACCGTATCCGCTCCGGCGAATGGAAAGGCCACACCGGCAAGCGCATCAAAAATATCGTCAATATCGGCATCGGCGGTTCGGACCTCGGTCCCGTGATGGCCTACGAGGCCCTGCGCCACTATACCGACCGCTCGCTCACTTTCCGCTTCGTCTCCAATGTGGATGGCACCGATTTCGCCGAGGCCACCCACGACCTCGACCCCGCCGAGACGCTCTTTATCATTTCCTCCAAGACATTTACCACGCTGGAGACCATGACCAATGCCGCCTCAGCCCGCGAGTGGTCGCTCGCCGGTCTCGGGGGTGACAAAGCCGCCGTCGCCAAGCACTTCGTCGCCGTTTCCACAAATGCCGAGAAAGTCTCCGAGTTCGGCATCGACACCGCCAACATGTTCGGCTTCTGGGATTGGGTAGGGGGTCGCTATTCGATGGATTCCGCCATCGGCCTATCGAACATGATCGCGCTTGGCCCAGACAACTTCCGCGAAATGCTCGCCGGATTCCATGCGATGGACGAGCACTTCCGCACCGCGCCGTTTGAGCAAAACATCCCCGTCCTCCACGGCCTCTTGGCCCTGTGGTATAACGACTTCTACGGTGCGCAAACCGTCGCCGTCCTTCCCTACGACCAATACCTGAAACGCTTCCCCGCCTACCTCCAGCAACTCACTATGGAGAGCAACGGCAAGCATGTGAAACTCGATGGCAACCATGTGGATGCCGACACAGGTCCGATCTACTGGGGCGAACCCGGCACGAACGGCCAGCATAGCTTCTACCAGCTCATCCACCAAGGCACCCGCCTCATCCCCTGCGACTTCATTGCCTTTGCCCAATCGCTCAACCCACTCGGCCGTCACCACGACATCCTCATGTCCAATGTCTTCGCGCAAACCGAGGCCCTCGCCTTCGGAAAAACCCTCGCCGAAGTCGAAGCCGATGGCACCCCCGCCGCACTCGCCCCGCACCGCGTCTTCGACGGCAACCGCCCGTCCAATGTCATCCTCGCCGAAAAACTAACCCCCGCCATCCTCGGCAGCCTCGTCTCCCTCTACGAAATGAGCGTCTTCACCCAAGGCGTGCTCTGGGACATCAACTCCTTCGACCAATGGGGCGTCGAACTCGGCAAAGTCCTCGCCCAACGCATCATCCCCGAACTCGAATCCACAGAGGAGCCCGACCTTAAACACGATAGTAGCACGAATTCTCTCATCCGTAGGTATCGGAAGATGAAGGCGTAAGATCAAGCTTTAAAAAATGTTTGACATCACCTCAGCGATACATTTTGAGTAGCTAGAATAAAACGGGCCATGAAATACAGAATTTCCGGGACAGGCCATTTTAGGGCATTCACTTGTGAAGAAACCGGCCACATTTACAATTTGCCGACACAGGATATTCTTCTAGTGACGGGGCAGGTTGGGGTGATTCCCGTGGAAGGTGAAATTTTTACACTGTCACCTGACCATGAAGAGCGACTTAAACATATTCATAATCAATGGGCGGAAAGGGGCGCAAATGCCGCAGTTCGGCATAATCATACAATGGCGACTCTGGGATGCGTCTCATGGATTGTTCTTTTAGCCGTTGTAGCCATGATAATTTAGTATTTCCTTTCCTGAGCGAGCGATCATGGCCACCATAAGTAGATCCACAATAATCGGAGTAGTTGTCTCCCTTATGTTTGCAGGTATAGCAGTCACTGGCTTTATCCAGACCAAACCAGTTACATGGCTTGGGATTCTCGCTCTGTTAGCAGCATTCTCATTTCTACTGATTGGGATTCAAATAAGCAGAACGAAAAAACAATCAAAATAAAGTGCTTGCCACACCAATATCAATGCTCCAAGGCATTCTGTGGTTGCTTTCTGTATACCTACACTTCGTTGCAGGTTGGTGGGGATTGATCTCCCTGTTCTGGGAGTTCAGCCTAGCCAAACTCGCTTTTTCAGTGCTGTCAATAATCGGCGGCGCCACGATTATCCTCAACCTACTAAATTTATCCGATGCAATGGAGAAGAAACTAAATTCCCCGCTTCCAGAAAAGTAAGTATTAAAGAGCGGAGTGCAACCAAGGGATCAGCAACTGACATGATAAAATACGGCTCATGGAACTCCGCACCGAGACATTATGTCCATATCAAACAAAATCTTGGAAAAAAGCTGGCTCACCCAAATGGAGTTTGACTCCGCGCTGACATATGCAATCAATGATTTTAAAGAAAACTATGCCCAATACATTAAAGCTTGGGAAAACCAATAAACCTCAATTTGTTAAATTTCCAGAAATTCCTGTGGAATGGAAGCGAGAAACCCGCCATCAAGAAGAATAGGTGGAAGAGATGTTACTCAAAATGGGATTCACACCCCTCTCAGAAGATTTGCGAAACCAGTTAATAGCTGCCGGGCATCACGAAATGCCGCGAGAATAATGCCATGCCCCCGCGACTCCAGCAAGAACTCGCTGATCAGCACTCATCCAACTTTGAAGGCTTGCATTTTACTCAATTGTCCACTTTTTTAATGCCTTTCTGGCTAAATTGGAAAGTTGTGTAACCAAGCAATGTTCCGAAAATATCATGAAAAACCTACTCATTATTAAAGGCGCTAAAGACATTTGCGATGTCGAGGTGTGCCAGATCAAAACCATTGCAGGCATGTTTAGTATGAATGTCATTGAGCAGTTGATCAACACGGTTGACGCCTTAGAGCAGCTTGCAACTCACAATTGCAAATTCGACTATATCTATCTTGCAGCCCATGCAAACCCAAATGGTTTCGGCGACCCGGAAGGATACTTCGTTTCTTGGTATGATTTTTCTACAGGAATATGTCCACTTGACATAGTGAGCTCAAATGCCGTGTTCCTTCTTGCATGCTGCCGTGGAGGCGTAGAGAAGGTCAGCTATGACATCTTCGCTGGCTGCGACAAGATTGAATATGTTTGTGGGCCTAGATGGAAAGTTGCGGCACCAGACCTTACTGCCGGATTCCATGCCTTCATCTACAACATGGAGTTTCGACGACTCCAGCCTGACCAAGCAGCAAAGCGAGCCTCAGATGCTACAGGATATGATTTCCTTTGGTATGATAGAGTAGACATTGAGCGGACTCCGGAGTTCAAGCGTCACCAAATGGAATTGTGGGGGATGCCAGTGTCAAAGGGGGCAGGAATTAATTCTTGACATGATTTCGCGAAAAAGGGTTTAGGAATATATTCTTCACACTATTGACTGTGATCCGATGATTCTACATTATTGTCTTTCCAAATAACATTCAGCAAGAGCAACAAATAAAAACTAATAAAGATATGCCAGCAATATCAATGTTTTACGGAATCATTATTTATGTTTATTTTTTCGATAATAAAAAACATAAAAAACCACATATCCATGTCAAATACTCTGGCGATGAGGTTGTTTTAGAATTACCCGATGGAGAGATTCTTGAAGGTAGTATTCCAAACCCTAAAATGAAGTTGGTTCAAGCGTGGATTGAAATTCACAAAGACGAACTGCTTGCAAACTGGGAGCTTGCAATAAACGGTCAAGAACTGTTTAAAATAGAACCACTCAAGTAACATGAACCCAAGAGTCAGAAAGGTAAGACCACTTTCAAACTATAGGTTGGAGATTGAGTTTGAGAGTGCAGAGATCAGAGAGTTTGATCTGACGCCGTATCTGGAGAAAGGGATTTTCGGAGAGTTAAAAGACATTGCGTATTTTTCAAGAGTTCAAGTTTCCATGGGGTCGATACAATGGCCTCATGGTCAGGATCTCTGCCCGGATACATTATATGAAGATTCGCAAGCTATTGAAACAGTCTGAATTCAGATACGAATTATCAGATACATCGAACCAACATGCGCAAGGACGAGTTGTTGGGCATGTGGAATTCCAAAGATTTTCACAAGATTGAACCCTTGCTATAGAAACTATGAATTGTGTTTACATAGAAGAAGCAAAATATTTAAGAGATCACAATGTCTTTCTTCGATTCAATGATGGCTTGTGCGGAAATGTGGATCTGAAATAGACAATCAACAGCCATCCCATAGCTGTGAGGTGGCCCCGATTTTTAGACCAGTAGCCGGTTAAAATAAGCGATGGTTGGCAAGAGTTGGTTGGTTGTTACAGGGGATTCTGGTTGAGTTCAATCTTCTTTGGGGA
>VFJO01000271.1 GCA_009886045.1 Verrucomicrobiota bacterium | reverse complement strand
GCTATTCCTTTGAGCACGCGTTTGAATTCATAAAGCACAAGAATTGGCACAGTATTTTGATGCGCTTGGTTTAGCGGAGTTGCCGCAGTGTCTTCGCTATGAGGTGCTGATGCCGACGATGACGTTGGCGTTCCGGTCGCGAGCTTTTTTCCGTGTCTTGGTGCTCTGTGCTCTCTGTGTCCTTTGATTCGCTCGTTCCCACTCGGCTCACCCTTCGGGCCAACCTTCGGTTGCTCTATCTCAAAGGCCCCGCCTTTTCGATTGTGGTCAATCCCTTGAAGTTCTTTCTGAAAGCGATTCCGCGCCGCCCGTGGTTCAAAAAATAGGACGACACGGCGGTCATCCCTCCAGGTCTCGACTGGCACTGCCGCGCCAATCCCTCGTTTTTCGAGAAAAACATCACATTATTCCAATGAATATTTGACATGCGCCCGCAATTCCTTTAGGAATTCCCCGTATGCAGCGAGATCTTTACCGCCAATTGTGCGACTGGAAAGCCTCGCCTCGGCGCAAGCCGTTGGTTTTGCGCGGGGCGAGGCAGGTCGGCAAAACCCATTTGCTCAAGGAATTCGGCCGGCGCGAATACGAGAGCCTCGCCTATTTCAATTTCGAGGAGGATCCACGCTTGAAGGGATTTTTCACCGGTCGTCTCGAGCCGACCGCCCTGGTCGAGGCCCTGGGCCTTTATCGCAAGGCCACGATCCGCCCCGGGAGGGATTTGATCTTTTTCGATGAAATCCAGGCCTGCAACGAGGCCCTCAACGCGCTGAAGTATTTTCAGGAGGACGCGGGCGGGCACCACATCGCCGCCGCCGGGTCGCTGCTCGGCGTCAAACTTTCCCAATCCATGTCATTCCCAGTGGGGAAGGTGAATTTTTTGGATCTGCGGCCCATGTCGTTTCCCGAGTTTTTGGATGCGGTGGGCGAGTCGCGCTACCGGGGGCTCCTTGATGGCAAATCGGACGCTGAGCCTTTTCTGGAGCCGTTCCACGAGGAGTTGACCGCGCTTTTGAAGCACTACTTTTTTGTCGGCGGCATGCCCGAGGCGGTGCGGTGCTTCGCCGAAACCCGCGATCTTTCCGGAGTGCGGGCGATCCAGAAGGAAATCCTCGACGCCTATGTGCTGGACTTCGCCAAGCACGCCCCCACGCCCGACATTCCGAAGCTCCTGCAAGTGTGGGATTCCATTCCCGCCCAGCTCGCCCGCGAAAACCGCAAGTTCGTCTTCACCGCCCTCAAAAAAACCGCCCGCGCCCGGGACTACGAAAATGCCATCCACTGGCTCGAGAAAGCCGGGCTGATTTTGAGGGCCTTCCTCGCCACGAAGCCCGGCCAGCCGCTCTCCGCCTACGCCGACCGCGGCGCGTTCAAGGTTTACGCGCTCGACATCGGGCTGCTCGGAGCGATGGCTGGGATTTCCCCCGACATCCTTGTGCGCGGGCACGATCTCTTTCAGGAGTTCAAAGGCGCCTTCGTGGAAAATCATGTCGCCCAAACCTTAGCCGGCCTCCCCGGCGCGCGCGGGCTCTACTACTGGAAAAACGACTCCGCCACCGCCGAGGTGGACTTCCTCTGGCAATCCCCGCAAGGCAGCATCCTGCCGCTCGAGGCCAAGTCCGGCATCAATCCGAAAAGCAAAAGCCTCCGGATTTACGAGGAAAAATTCCACCCCGCCCGGCTGATGCGAACCACGCCGTTGAATCTTCGACAGGATGGCAAAATCCTAAACATCCCGCTCTACGCGCTCACGGCCCTCGACCGACTCGCCTCTTAGCTTTTCAAACCACCCCGCGAGGGCGCGTGGCGGAGCGCCCGCCAGCCGTTCCAAATGGAGGGCGGTGCTCCGTCGCCGCCTAAGCTTCAGCCGCGCAGCGGCGTCTCTGATTATGGCGGCTTCGCCGCAAATGTGGGCGCTGACGGAGCATCGCCCTCCAGTTGTTTTCCGAGAGGCGCTGCCGCGCCTCAGGATTTGCAAAATCATGGACAGCAAAATCATTTATCTGGGGCATATGCAGCAAGCGGATCGAATGGTTTGGGTGCCAGTGCCGTCTGAAAGCGATTCTGCGCCGCAGCGCTTGAAAAATGGGTCAGGCGAGGACGCTGACCCTCTCGGATTTTATAGCACTTCGGCGAATTCTTCGAGCGTGGCGCTGCGGATCGCGGCGCGCAACAAAGACTGCAGCTTCGTGGCGTCGGTGATCAATGCAATTTCCTCGCGCAGACCCTCCGGAATTCGATCGAATCGAATTTCCAGCGCTTCGAGGATGTCTTGTTGCTTCGAAAGGATCAGACCCTCTTGACGACCTTCTTGACGACCTTCTTGGCGGAATTGTTCGGCGAGGGAACGCGTTTCTTCGCGACCTTCTTGGCGACCTTCTTGGCGGAATTGTTCGGCGAGTGACATGGCGTTGTTGCTGAGTTTTGGATTGCTTAGTGTTTTCATTCTCCTGCGAAAGGCGGGCTTGTCAAGGTCGCGATCCAAAATGTAGCGCATGAGCATCTCAAAAGAGGCCGATGGCAACTGGATCAGCAAAGCCTCGTCCCATATTATGTCTTCCAGCAGGGCTTGGAGTTTTTCGGCTTTCAGCGCACGCAGGGTGAGAATTCCCATTGGCGTGCCGAGGATTTTTTCAAACGGCATCCGGTATAATTCCACGAGCTGGAATTCGAAGTCGGGGATGTGTTTTTTTACCTCCTCCCCGGCTCCTTCGGGGATTTCGATGAGGTCGGCAAAGCGGGTGGCACTTTTCCAGGGCTTGTTGTCCTGCGCGAGAACGAGCGGCAGGATGGGGGGGAGTTTCGTGGCGCTGGGGTTGTTGCGCAGGTAGTCGTTCCAGATGCGGACCATGTAGGTGAGCAGGCGCAAGCCGATAAGCGGGTCTTCTTGGTTTTGATGCTCAAAGAGGATGTAGAGGAATGCAGGTTGGGCGTCGATTTGCGCGGTAAAAAGGAGGTCGCTCGAGGTGGCTGCGAATTCGGGGTCGATAAAACTGCCGCTCGCCAGACTCAGCGTGCTCCAATCGATGCAGTGAGCGAGCTTGCGCGGAAGGTGGGCTTGGAAAAAAGCGCGCGCGTTGTCGGGGTCCGAGAAAGTCGACTTGACCAGCTTGTCGTGGGGTTGATGAAGAGGACTCTCGGGCTGGGACATGGATGAAAGTGTTAGCAACAGCCAGAATGGAGTCAACGGGTGGAATGTGACGATTTTGTAAGAATATGGAAGGGTTTGCAAAATCATGGACAGCAAAATCATTATATCTGGGGCATGTGCAACCGGCGGCTCGAGTGGTTTGGGTAGCAGTGCCGTCTGAAAGCGATTCCGCGCCGCCCGTGGTCGAAAAATGGGACGACACGGCGGTCATCCCTCCAAGTGTTGAGGGGCGCTGCCGCGCGCCTGCGCGCTTCGTTCCAATTTGGAGGGACGACCTCCGTGTCGTCTCAAGCCTCAGCCGCAAAGCGGC
>VFJO01000157.1 GCA_009886045.1 Verrucomicrobiota bacterium | reverse complement strand
TTGCATGAGGAGCGATACCCGCCGAAATCCCGCCTCGGCTCGTTGCGAAACCGTCGCGGTTTTGTCTTTCTCCAAGGCCTGAAGAATCCGCATGGATTCATCGAGAAGACTCTGTCTTTCCTCCATCTTTCCCGTGGCTGCACGAATTGCCGCAAGCCGAAGACGGGCATCAAAAACGCACGGATCGCTCGGATATTCCTGAAGAAATTTCTCAATCAGCGCGGCATGACGCGCAAAATGGACCCTTGCCATATCGCGGGCCTCCTCCAAGTTCGGCGGCTTACGGGACGGACCGGCATCCATCGCCAAAATAGCAGCCCATTCATCATCCACCCCGGCAAAAGCCGCGGTGAGCCCTAGGCAGAGGAGGAGGAATATTCTCATTCGGGAACGGTAATTGTAGCGTAGAGTGGCCGATGATCGCTGGCATTTTGCCACTCGCGGCCAGCTCCAATTCCGCTGCGGGATAGTTTTAATTCCGGCCATAGGCCTTGACTCGCGAGCAGGTAGTCAATGCGCGAGTAAATGCCCGCATGCGACCAGAAGTGCGTCCAGACCAAGCCATGGGAATCCCGCAGAGGAAGATCACGCAGTGCAGCCGAGGTACCGGAGACACCGAGGATATCCTTCACAGGTTGCTCATTCTTTGTGTCGTTCAAATCACCAAAGAGAAGAAGATTCACGCCAGAATCCGCTTTTAGAATAGAATGGATATGCCTCCGCACGGCGAAGGCCTCACGAGCCCGAAACTTTTTTTCATCAAACTCCGGAACGGCGCGGCGGGATTTCAGATGCACCCCGATGAGGCGTAGTTGATAACTCGGAGTGACCTCAATCGTGATGTCGAGAATTCCGCGGCCCATTTTGTGGTAGCGGCCATCAAGCTCAATGGGAATATTCGACTTGGAATCTCGGACAACAATCGGAAATCGGCTCAGTAGAGCGATATGACGCTCACCCTCCGGCGTGGCAACCCATTCGGTATGAGGAAAAAACATTCCGGCCGAGGAGAGTCTCTTCTGAAAATCGGCCAGCATAGCCTGATCACCCATCTCTACGACTCCAAGGATATCGGGGCGAATCCGCTTGAGCATTGATAGCAGTGCCGAGATTTCGCTCTCAGGCTTGGGAGCGTCCTCGACATGCTTGCCATCCACCGTACGCGGCATGAGCAAGTAGTTTTCCAGATTGTAGTAGCCTACGACGATTTCCTTGGCCTCAAGAATCGAAAGGCCGAAGATGAAAAAAAAGAAAACCATGCGGCGCCATGTCAACACGCCGTGAGTGATCAAGCGGGCTTATGAGGCTGCTTTTCCGCAGGTTCCTTGACCTCGATCTCGGCAGTGGACTTGTGAATTTCGCGCTCAAATTCATCCCGAGCACGTTTGAATTCACCCAGACTCTGGCCAATCCCTCGAGCAAGTTCCGGAAGTTTTTTAGCTCCGAAAAGAAGCAGCACGATCACAAGAATAAAAATAATTTCAGGCCAACCGGGCATAGAGAGGGCAAACAATGGAGTGCTCATAATTGAGAGTCATTACGCCGGATATCTAGAGAATGCAATTTAATTGATTGTTCAGATCCAGTTCCGGGCTGTCGCAGAGTGTTGACCCCCGCTCAGTGAGAATCGTTCTTAATTTTAATTGGTGCTGCATCTCATTTTCATAAAAAATCCACTTTTTATGAAAAGCACTCGATGGATGATTGTAGGACTTTTTGCTTTCTGGGCGGGGAGTTTGGCCAGCGCGGAAAATGGGAATTCGAACCTTGCGATCGATGAGGAGCCGATTTTGGAGCGCAACCAATTGGCCGGCGAATGGTTTGGAGGGCGCCCGATGCTGTCTGATCGTGGCGTGGAGTTTCTTTGTGGTTATACGGCAGAGGTCTGGGGAAACACGTTGGGAGGAGTGAAGGAAGGAAGCGTTTACACAGGTCTTCTCGCTTGTGGTGTGGAGATAGATTTGGAAAAAGTACTTGGATGGAAGGGAGCCAGCGCAAGCACAACTTGGCTTTGGTTAAGCGGACGCGATGCCAGCGAGGATCTCGTTGGAAATTTTCTGACGGTTTCCAATGTTTCCGGTTTTAATACCGTGCGTATGTTTGAATCTTGGTTTCAGCAAAATTTGCTGGAGGAAAAACTTTCCATCCGGCTGGGACAAATCTCAGCGGACTCGGAGTTCCTAGTTTCCGATTATGCCGGCCTCTTCATCAACGCCACGTTTGGCTGGCCTGCGGTGGCCTATATGAATCTTCCAGAAGGTGGCCCTGCGTTTCCAATGGGAACCCTCGGCACTCGCATCGCTTGGAATCCGAACCACTGGTTTACTTATCAAAGCGCCGTTTTTCAGGGGAATTTTTTTGCGCAAGATGTGAATCGTCACGGTTTTCGTTGGCGTTTGGATTCTCAGACTGGAGTTACCATTTTCAGCGAGGCCCAGTGTCGGTGGAACGCAGGGGAGTGCGAGACGGGCCTGGCTGGGCAGTTCAAGGCCGGGGCGTGGTTTCAAACGGGAATAAAGGCCGATGCATTGGCACAAACGACAAGTTCGGGCAATTCTGGATACTATGCTGTTATTGATCAAATGATCCTCCGAGAGGGCGGGCCTCGCTCGGCTTCGATCCAGAAATCCGATCAAGGACTTGCCTGCTTTGGCAGGGTGTCATTCGCCCCTGCAGACCGAAATGTCGTTGATTTTTACTTTGATGCCGGAATCACTTGCAAAGGCTGCATTCCCACGCGGGATGACGATACCGCAGGGCTTGGCTTTGGCATGGCGCAGTTAAGCAACGGGGCGCAGGCATCGCTTGGAGATGAGAACGGGGGGCCGCTGAGTCCGGAGATGGTTGTGGAGTTCACTTACCAATCGCAGATCACTCCATGGCTCGTCGTGCAACCCGATATCCAATACCTCATCAACCCCAGCGGCAGCAGCCAACTCAGTAACGCTTTCGTGATCGGAGCACGTGCGGCGATTATTTTTTAAGTCGGGTTTTCAAACGAAGCCGATTGGGCGCCGTTCAGGAGGCCGCTGAGGCACTCCAAGCGGGAGTTGGAGTCTCGAAAGTGATGGCTCCTAGCGTGAGCGGATGATTGAAGGTGAGTTTCCAGGCATGCAGACATAGGGGCGGGTCACCCACTGCTAGCGTCTGCCGATGACCCAGAGCGTTTTTAGGCAAGTAGACCGGGTCGCCACAAATCGGAAAACCCAGATGCCAGAGATGCAGACGAATCTGGTTTGTGCGACCGGTGAGAGGGCGAGCCTCGATCAAGGATGTGCCGTTGGCCTCTCGACGAAGCACACGAAAATCGGTGCGTGCGGGAAAACCGTTGCTCTCATCAACCGATCGAGCGCCTGCGATGGTTGGGGAATCCCCAACCGCGGCGGAACAGGAAAAGGAGTCGTCCGTTGGATTGCCGTAAACCCGGGCGAGATAGGTTTTTTGGACTTCGCCGCGCTCGAATTGCGGTTGGACAATTTTCGCAAAGTGACGCGTGCGAGTGAAAACGACAAGGCCTGTGGTATTTGCATCCAATCGGTGAGCGGGGCGTGGTTTTTGCGGATGGTATACCGTGTGGAGTATCGCTTGGAGCGTGTTGCGATTGAAGCGCCCGCTGGGATGGACCGGGAGAGGCGCCGGTTTGTTGAGGACCAGAATAGCCTCGTCTTCGTGAAGGATGCCAATATCGACACTCACCTGAGGCTCCACTTCGGCGGGATTTTTTCGGTAAAATCGCTCCCCTGCCCTTACGAGGCGCTCTGGGGATGCAGGCTGGAAATCCGAATCCAAGAAATAGGATTGCTCAAAAATGCGTATCCAATCCTCGCGGGAAGCGTGGGAAAAAATACCACAAATCGTTTCCAGAAGCGGGAGGCCGGAGGATTCGGGGGGGATGATAATCGGCCGAAAATTATCGCGCGGAGTGCTGCCTGGGAGCGGGGATGTGGCCCGTTGGATCGCCTGCTCGCTTTGAGAAATCCGCGCGGCCATTGTTTCAGCGGGAGATTGGAAGCAAAAGGGACACGACTTTCCGGGAACGTAACGTGGATTGTTTTGATCCTCCGCAGTCAGGGGCGAGAGGCAGCGGAAGCATTGGGAGGATTCCGTTTCACGCAGGGCGGGATCAACTCCCACGCGCTGGTCGAAAACAAAGCATTCGCCATCGTAATGCGCACCACCGCATTCCTCGAAATATTTGAGGATGCCGCCATCGAGCTGATGGATGTTCCGGAAGCCTTGGCTTTCCATGTAAGGGCCCGCCTTCTCACAACGAATTCCGCCGGTACAAAACATGACCACGGGCTCATCTTTGAGGGACTCGGGAAGCTTGGCGACCGCCTTGGGAAAATCGCGAAAATGGTCAATGCCGGCGGGGAGGGCTCCGCGGAATGTACCAAGTTTGATCTCATAGTCGTTACGCGTGTCGAGAAGCGTGAACCTGCGCCCCTCATCGATCCAGCGCTTCAGCGCAGCCGCCGAGAGCTTTGGAGAGGTTCTGCGAGCGGGATTGATACCATCCACACCAAAAGCGATGATTTCCTTTTTAATCCTCACGAGCATTCGGGAGAATGGTTGCTGAGCACTCAAGCTAACCTTCGGGGTGAGATCTTCGAGACCGGGCAGAGCGCGGAGGGCCTGGAGTAAGACAACAATTCCTTCCTCCGGGCCGGCCATGAAAAGGTTAATGCCTTCGGGGCTCAAAAGGATCGTGCCTTTGAGTCCTTCTCTCCCGCAAAGATCGAGAAGGTGTTTGCGCTGAGTTTTGAGATCGCTCAACTCGGCAAATCGATAGGCAGCAATGTTTGTGATTTGTTTTGAAACGGCCGTACTCACAGTTGCATCAAACCCCACCGAATCGGCGGGAACGGGATTGGAAGTCGTCCAACGCGGCGAGGAAGTCGTCGCGACCAAAATCGGGCCAGTATTTTTTCGTGACGTGAATTTCCGTGTAGCTGAGCTGCCAGAGGAGGAAATTGGAAATCCGCATTTCCCCGGAAGTGCGGATAAGCAGGTCGGGGTCGGGAATGCCTGCTGTGTGAAGATGGGATTCGAATACTTGGGAGGTAATGGCCTTCGGGTCCAAATTTCCCTCAGCCACCTCGCGGGCGAGGGATTGCACGGCATCGAGGATTTCGGTGCGACCACTGTAGCTTAGGGCGAGGGTGAAGTGCAGCTTGGTATTCGCGGCCGTCGCCTGCATCGCTTCGCGCAACTTGCGTTGACACACGCTGGGGAGCTCGTGAATGCGGCCGATATGATGGAGCCGTATCCCTTCGCGAACCATCTCATCTCGCTTTTGGTTCAGAAAATTTTCCAGCAGGAGCATGAGTCCGTTGACCTCCAGCGCAGGTCGCTTCCAGTTTTCGGAAGAAAAGGCGTAGAGCGTGAGGTATTGCACACCGGTATCCAAGCAAGCTTGCACGCAGCGCTCGATGGACTTCGAGCCGGCCTCGTGTCCAGCCAAGCGTGGAAGCCCGCGCTGCTCCGCCCAGCGTCCATTGCCATCCATGATAATGGCGACATGTTTTGGGGGAGTACTCACGATCAGAGGCGAATAGTCTGAGCGCGCGCGGGGCCAATACTCACGATGGAAAGCTTGGCACCAGTAAGCTCCGCAATTTTTTTAACATACGCGCGGGCTTTAGGCGGAAGGTCGGCAAATTTCTTGGCCTTCTCAGTGGATACCATCCAGCCCGGCATCTCGGTGAAGATTGGCTCGCAGCGGGCGAGTTGGTCGGAGTCGGTCGGGGGGAAATCCAGCACTTTGCCATCAAGCCGGTAAGCCACGCAGAGTTTGATCGACTCGACACCGTCAAGACCATCGAGGTTGGTGATGGCAAGTTCATCGATGCCGTTAAGAATCACGGAATATCTGGTCGAGACGGCATCGAACCAGCCGCAGCGCCGGGCTCTTCCAGTCGTGGCACCAAATTCACGGCCCATCGCATGGAACCGATCGCTCAAGGCGTCGTCCTCCGTTGTGAAGGGCCCTTCGCCGACTCGGGTTGTATAGGCCTTGAGAACACCAATGACCTTATCAATCCGGTGAGGAGGCACTCCGCTGCCGGTGCAAGCGCCGCCGGAGGTTGTGTTGGAGCTGGTCACGTAAGGATATGTGCCATGATCGATGTCGAGGAATGTTCCTTGCGCGCCTTCAAACAGAATGCTGGCCTTTTTTTCCAAGGCCTGATGGAGAAAAACAACGGTATTGGTAATGAAAGGACGGAGCACCTCGGCGGCAGCGAGTGTGTCGGCGATGACCTTCTTGGCATTCAGTGCGGGAGCACCGAGGCTTTTCAGCAGGACGTTGTTTTCTTTGAGGCGCTGGGAGAGTTTTTGCTTCAAGACATCGGGGAGCAGGAGATCGCCAGTGCGAAGGCCGGTACGTGAGGCCTTGTCAGCGTAGGCGGGGCCGATACCGCGCTTGGTCGTGCCGATTTTTTTTGCACCTTTCTGGTTCTCGCGGAGGCCGTCGAGCGCTTGGTGATAGGGGAGAACGAGATGGGCGGTGTCGCTGATGAGAAGATTTTTCTCCACCTTCACGCCGCGTTTGCGAAGACCTTCGATTTCGCCCACAAGGGCGACAGGGTCGAGAACGACTCCATTACCGATCACACAGGTCTTGGACTTGCGCAAGATGCCGGAGGGAATGAGATGAAGAACGTATTTCTCACCTCCGATGACGATCGTGTGCCCGGCATTGTTGCCGCCTTGGCTGCGGACGACGATGTCAGCTTCATCCGTAAGGAAGTCGATGATTTTTCCTTTTCCTTCATCGCCCCACTGGGCGCCGACGAGAATCGAGTTTGGCATAATATGAGTGTGCTACTTTGGGATAGGTGGCTTGAGTGGCAAGTGAAAAGACCGTGTTGTACTAGGGACGACGTTCGCGGATTGAAGTGAGGATATCTGCCGTGACCTCGGCAAGCGGCTTGGCGCCGATGTTGCCTTTGCCATGTAGGCGCACGCTCACATTGCCGGATTCCATATCGCGGTGGCCGATCACGAGCATCGTGTGCACGCGGGCCTTCTCGGCATCGGCGATCTTGGCTTTTACTGGATCGGATCCAAAATCCGCCTCAGCTCGCACCATTTGCTTGCGGAGTTCGTTGACGATCGGTTCGGCGTAAGCGATCAAGGCCGGGTCGTCGTTCAGCGTGAGTACGCGCACTTGCTCGGGCGCGAGCCAAAGCGGGAAGTTGCCGGCATAGTGCTCGATGAGAAATCCAATAAATCGCTCATGAGTGCCCAGCGGGGCGCGATGGATGCAAAGCGGCGTTTTTTCCGTGTTATCACGGTCGCGGTAATGGAGGCCAAACTTGGCGGGGACTGCAAAATCAACCTGGTTCGTGGCGATTGTGAATTCGCGACCGATGGCACTCCAGACTTGCACGTCGATTTTTGGCCCGTAGAAAGCCGCCTCGTTTGGCACTTCGATAAAATCGATGCCGCTTTCGATAAGAACATTCCGCACCATATCCTCCGTCTTTTTCCAAAGCTCGGGTTCGTTCACAAACTTCTGCCCGAGTTTCTCAGGATCATGCGTGGAGAATCGCATCTGATACTTCTCCAATCCAAAGACTTTAAAATACTCGAGGTACATTTTATTCACTGCACGGAACTCTTCGGCAAATTGCTCCTCCGTGCAGTAAATGTGCGCATCGTTCATGTTCAGCGAGCGCACACGCATCAGGCCAAAAAGCTCTCCGCTTTGCTCGTAGCGGTAGCAACACCCATACTCCGCAAGGCGAAGGGGAAGGTCACGATAGCTGCGGGGTTCCGCCGCAAAAATGCGATGGTGATGTGGGCAGTTCATCGCCTTGAGGTAGTATTTATCAGCCTCTCCGAGTTCCTTCAAACGCGTGCTTAAAAAGGTCCACTCACGAAACGCTTCCGCAATTTCGGGACTGGCGGAACCGCCCGCGATGGACTCGCGGACGATATCCATTTTTTCGGAAAGGATGGCTGGTGACATCAGGCAAGCATAACCATCGAGCGTTTTGATGGCACTCCAAAATTCAAAGCGCCGGTGCAATTTTTGCCACTTGCAGGCGGCTACTACCGGCCTTCACTCAAGAAAAATCAAACCTTCAGGGAGAGGAGTTTTGATGTTTGCTCTCAGCCGACTGAGGAGGCTGTAGAGACCAAAAAATGTGCGATTGAGATAAATGGTGTCGGCTGATCCCCTTGCTCCTCGCATGCCGCGAAGGGTATTGTTTTTACGGTTCTCCTCCCCGAATTCATAGATGGCCTCCATGAAGGCAGGGTTTCCGAAATCGAAAGTTCCATGTCGGAATGGAAGGGCGAGAAGAGAAAGGGATTTTTTGCAAAGCCCCAACAGATTGGCGCGCTGGGCGGGAGTATCCGACGGGAGAATAATCGCCATGGACTCCATCACGGCAGCAAGGCGGACGGGATTCGTATCCAGAGCTGGGTCGAGAAAGGCAAACTGCTTGGCGTAAAACTGGCTTTCGATCGTCTTGGTGCAGCCAAAGTCCAGCACGCAGAGGTCTTCTCCACTCACGAGAAAATTTCCCGGGTGGGGATCGGCATGGAAAACGCGAAGGCGGTGGATTTGATGAGCGTAGAAATCCCAGAGAGCCTGTCCAATGCGGTTGCGGAGGATTTGAGATGCATCCCCATCCGCAAAGACATCGAGCGGGAGGCCCTCGATCCAGTCCATCGTAATCACGCGGGAGCCTGAGAGATCTGGGTAGTAGCGTGGAAATCGTATGTTTGGCAGATCGGCGCAAGCTGCGGAGAGCGCCATCGCACTGCGGAGTTCCTTGGCATAATCCGTCTCCTCGAGCAGGCGGGTTTCAACTTCTCTGAAATACGCGGCAACGTCTCTCTCTCGCAGCCCGAGAATCTGAAGTGCTATCGGCTTCACCACGCTCAAATCGCTTCGCAGACTATCCGCCACGCCGGGATACTGGACTTTGACTGCGAGAGAGCGACCGTCCTTGCTCGCGCGGTGCACCTGGCCGATCGATGCGGCATGGGCGGCTTTCGGCTCGAAGGAATCAAAAACCTCTCGGGGATCCTTTCCAAACTCACGACGAAATGTCCTTACCACAAGCGGGTAGGAAAGTGGCGGGGCAGAATACTGGGCCTGGGCAAATTGCTTCGCATACGCCGGCGGGAGCAGGGACTGATCGATACTGAGCATCTGAGCCAGCTTGAGGGGACCACCCTTGAGTTCGCTGAAGGTGCGAAAGACCTCACCCGCATTGAGTTCTTGCAGTGCATCAGCATCGGCACTTCCAGATATAGCCTGGCGCCCATAATACTTGAGATAATTTATACCAACCCTCGCCCCAGCTCCAGCAAGGGCTGCCATGCGATCGAAGCGGTGGCTGCGAATCGTTTCCTGCTCGCTCAAGACATCTTCCCCCACGCCGCAGGTGCCAGAAATCGGGCCAAGTCAAAGGCGGAATCAATCGCCTGAGTCCGTATGACATCAAAGGCAAAAGCCACTGTCTTTTCGATAAAAGCATCCGTGCGTTCGAAACGCTGGCTCTCATCCTTGAGGAGAAATGCCATCACAGCGCGAAAATGAACGTAGAGAATCGCAGGGTAAAGCGACTGAAAAGGACCGCGAGCCGCGATTTCGCTAGAGGAAATTCCATGCGAGATGATATCCGTCGCGAAGGTTTTGAATTGATCCTCGAAGGCCCGAAGAGACGGATGCGAGGCCACCGGGCCAAGATGGCCGAAGCGCGATAACATCAGCGAGCGTCTGTCGAGCGAAGCCTCCGTGAAAGCAAAGAGAAACGTCAGGTAGCGCTGGCGGGCCGAAAAACCCTTCCACTCCTCACCGCTTGAAACTTTAGATATCAGATGACCAATCCAATCGCCCCAGATCGCGCTTTCAACCGAGTCGAGGGAGGCAAATTCGAGAAAAAAATCCCTCTCGGTGAGACCAAGTGCTTTGCAAAAAGCATGCACCGTCTTCGGTGGTGTACCGTGTTCCAAGAGTTCTGATGTGTAGGCTTCGGTGATACGTGTGCGGTTTTCCATATTTGTGTAAAATAGTGACTAATTTCTATACGCCCCAGAGTGTTTAGTGGATACTAAAGCTCCATCCAGATCGAAGGCAGGAGCAAGCCGAGTTCCAGATTTCAGCTCATCTCCTCAAAAAGACTCCGCTCAAAAAAACTCACCTTTTCATGTTCTGAGGAAAATTTTGCCCACCACTCCAGTTAAGCAAGCAGCAGTGTTCGGCAGTTCTTGCCACTTCTTAAGCATTTTTCCTAAAAAAAGACTTGGCACGATGGTTGCTCCAACTCCTATCGCAGAGAAACGACCCATGGATTGGGTCACAACCAATAAATCATTATGATATCAATCAACGTCAACCAAGCAGCAAGTGGTGCAGGTCTTAACCTCGGTAAATCAAACGACGCACTTCAGAAAAGCCTCTCCCGCCTTTCAAGTGGCCGACGCATTGTAAATTCCAGCGACGACGCCGGCGGTCTCGCGGTTTCAATGAAAATGGCAGCAGCCCAAAAACGCACGGAAGCCACTGCAGTCAACCTCAGGAACATCCAGTCCTACCTGGACACCCAAGACGGCGCCTTCAAAGTCGCTGACAAAGTCCTGAGCCGTATGTCAGAACTCACAACACTAGCCCGCGATGTCACTAAAAACCCGGGCGATGTGGAAAACTATGACAAGGAGTTCCAAGTTCTTCAAAGCCAACTCACCAGCTTAGGGACAGAAAAGTTTAACGGAGTTTCTCTTTTCAATACTGGTTCAGCTGGTTCTGTTTTCACTGTTCCAACTTCAGAAGATGGTTCGCAATCGACATCTGTAACCAAAGCGTCCATGGACTCCGATCCTTGGGTAAGCATGATGGTTAAAGGGTTTGATACTACTACAAACAGCAGTGGCACTACTTTGTACGTTCCGGCTGGATCGACAGTTGGTTATGCCTTGAACGATCCTCTGACAGCAGTGACTACTGTCGGGACATCTACTTCTACTTCAGTATCATCTTCGGGAACACTAACCTACAACAACTCAGACGAGTTTGTTGATGTGGTCCAAATGGCTCTTCAGCAGGTGGCCGACATGCGCGCCCAAAACGGTGCGGAAATGAGCCGCGTCAACTTTGCTCAAGACCTCTTGAACATCAACGCCATCAACCTCGAAGCCGCGAACAGCCGTATCATCGATGTCGATGTCGCCGCCGAGAGTAGTCAACTCGCCCGCTACCAGATCCTCCAGCAGGCTGGAACCGCGATGCTCGCTCAAGCGAACACCAGCCAACAGTCGCTGGTCCGCTTGCTCCAAGGCTAGTCGCCAGAAGAAACAAAAATTCATCAAGAGGGGCTCTCCGTTTAAGGGGAGCCTCTTTTTTTCTTATTTCAAGTCGTGAGCGCTAGAATGGCAGCGAAATCCGCTTTCACAAAATCGATGAGATTGCGAAATTGCAAAAGCCACAACTTTCATGTGGTGTAGGGCGATATGAGTATCAAGAGCGCGCAACAGACGGTGGCATTTTTTGAGAACGCCTCGGCAGGACTTTTTTCCGAAGCAGAAATCCAACTTGCGGAGGACTTGATTTCCAATGGTCAGGAACATCTTTTTTCCGACTGGGACGCGCCTGGCATCCGCGACGAGGCCAAGCGTGAATTTATGGCCTCATTAGGGAATGCGCATGCCGCCTACCCTGGCGGGCTGCCGGCGTACACTCGCAATGCACGGCGTCTCCTTGCAGAAGCCGCCTTGGGTGCGAATCCCTTCGAGGGCTGTATGCCTGCAGAGCCAGACATGGTGGACCTTTCCTCATTCGGCCCAGATTACGACGCGGCTGAATCCGAGGGCCTGCGGTGTTTCGCAGAAACGGCTGTGATCCTCGTCGCAGGCGGACTTGGCGAGCGGCTTGGCTACCACGGAATCAAGCTCGACATTCCCGTGGAGGTCACCGAGACCACGAGCTACCTCGCGCACTATGCTTCTTTCATCAAGGCGGCCTCAAAGCGTCTAGGGCGTCAAATCCCGCTCATCATCATGACAAGCCGTGATACCGACTCAGGCACACGGGCCTCGCTCGAAGCGAATCATTTTTTCGGATTGGAGAGCGGCCAAGTCACGATTCTCAGGCAGGAACTGGTACCGGCCCTCTCCGATATGAATGCCAGCTTGGCACTCGAGGAAAAGTACAAGCTGCTACTGAAACCCCATGGCCACGGCGATATTCACACGCTCTTGCACACCAGCGGGACGGCAAAAAAGCTGGCGGACTCGGGCGTGCGCTACCTTCTTTTCATTCAGGACACGAACGGGCAGGTGTTCAATGCCGCGCTTGCGGCGATCGGCGTCTCCGAGCAGCGCGGCTACGATTTCAACTCGATCGCGGTGAATCGTATTCCAGGCGAGGCCGTGGGCGGGATTGCCCGCCTCGTTCGAGATGGCGCGCCAGATCTGACGATCAATGTGGAATACAATCTTCTCGACCCGCTCCTCCGCGCCACGGTGAGTCCGGAGGGCGATGTGCCAAACGAGGACGGCTTTTCCAAGTTCCCGGGGAATATCAACCTTCTCGTGATTCGACTGGCGCCATACTTGAAAGTGCTCGAGTCCTCAGGCGGCATCGTGGCGGAATTTGTGAACCCGAAGTTCGCAGACAGCACTCGCACGAGCTTCAAAAAACCATCCCGCCTGGAAACGCTCATGCAGGACCTCCCTAAAAGTTTTGCATCGGGAGAAAAAGTGGGCGTGACCATTTTTGATCGCCTCTGGTGCTTCAGCGCCTGCAAAAACAACCTCCCCGACGCCGCGCAAAAAGTAGCTCAAAACGCCCCCCCCGAAAGCGCATCCAGCGCGGAAAATGATTTCTACGAAGCCGGCCGAATCAAGCTCCGGGCGGCAGGGATGACCATTGAGGAAACCCCGCGCCAAATGCTGCTCGGCATCCCGTTCACCACCGGTCCTCGCGTCATTTTGCGACCGTCTTTTGCCCTCACGCTCTCCGATGTGCGCGAGCGCATCCGCGGGGGCAGGATTTCCGGCGATGCGACTCTCATTCTCGAAGGCGATGTGCACCTCGACAATGTGACGGTTCCCGACGGATGCTCGCTGATCGTTCAGGCCAAAGAAGAACATCCCATTTCACTCAAGGACTTCACAGCCACACCAGGACTTCATTTTTTTCTACAACCACTCACCAACGACGAACTGGCATCCAACGAAATTCCCGAATACCTTCGAATCCGAGGCTACCGGATTATTCAAAAAGCGACCCCAGTCTGATTTCTGAAATCGTCTTCTTCTAAAAGTTCACAAAACCCACAACCAAACTCGCAAAACAATCGTACAAGCCTGTCGAAAAACCTCTCAATTTTATGTCCACCGAATCCAAATGCCCTTTCAAACACGGCGAAATCACTCAACCCTCCGGCGGAGGGACTTCGAACCGTGATTGGTGGCCAAACCAACTCAACCTCCGCATCCTGCATCAGCACTCGGCAAAATCCGATCCGATGGATGCCGACTTCAATTATGCCGAGGAATTTAAGAGCCTCGATCTGGCCGCTCTCAAAGGCGATCTCGTGACCCTGATGACTGATTCTCAGGACTGGTGGCCAGCGGATTTTGGCCACTACGGCCCCTTCTTCATTCGCATGGCGTGGCACAGCGCAGGCACCTACCGCACGGGCGATGGACGCGGCGGCGCCGGGAATGGCAGCCAACGATTTGCTCCCCTTAATAGCTGGCCCGACAACGGCAACCTCGATAAGGCGCGCCGGTTGCTCTGGCCGATCAAACAAAAATACGGACGCAAAATTTCTTGGGCCGACCTGATGATTCTTGTAGGGAATGTGGCCATGGAGTCGATGGGCTTTAAGACGTTCGGCTTCGCAGGCGGACGCAAGGACATCTGGGGACCCGAGGAAGATATCTACTGGGGATCCGAATCCAAATGGCTCGACGACCAACGCTACACAGGTGACCGCCAACTGGAAAATCCTCTCGCAGCCGTGCAGATGGGCCTCATTTATGTGAATCCAGAGGGTCCCAATGGCAATCCAGACCCCATCGCAGCAGCCCGGGATATTCGAGAGACCTTTGCCCGCATGGCAATGAACGACGAAGAAACCGTCGCACTCATCGCCGGGGGCCACACTTTTGGCAAGACCCATGGCGCAGGGGACGCAAAACACGTAGGCCCCGAACCAGAGGCAGCACCGATCGAGGAGCAGGGCTTCGGCTGGAAAAGCAGTTTCCGTTCAGGAAAAGGAGGCGATACGATCACCAGCGGGCTCGAGGTCACCTGGACACAAGCCCCTACGCAGTGGAGCAACTATTATTTGGAAAACCTATTCAAATACGAATGGGAGCTAACCAAGAGCCCCGCAGGCGCAAATCAATGGGTGGCAAAGGGAGCCGACGCCATCATTCCCCATGCGCATGACGCCTCGCAGCGTTTGCTCCCAACGATGCTGACCACGGACCTCTCTCTGCGCTTCGATCCGGCTTATGAGAAAATTTCGCGGCGGTTTCTCGAAAACCCCGACCAGTTTGCCGACGCCTTCGCCCGCGCATGGTTCAAGCTCACGCACCGCGACATGGGGCCTCGTTCCCTCTACTTGGGAGCGGATGTTCCCGCTGAAGAACTTCTCTGGCAAGACCCCATTCCCGCACTCAATCATCCAGTCATTGACGAAACGGATATCGCCACACTCAAAAGCAAAATCCTCGCCTCTGAACTCAGCAATTCCGAACTCGTGGCCACGGCCTGGACCTCGGCCTCCACTTTCCGAGGCTCCGACAAACGTGGTGGCGCAAACGGCGCCCGCATCCGCCTCGCACCACAGAAGTTTTGGGAAGTCAACGAACCCACCCGACTGGCAAAGGTGATCAAAACCCTAGAGTCCATGCAGGAGGAATTCAACAACACCCAGACCAGCGGAAAAAAAGTTTCACTCGCCGACCTCATCGTGCTGGCTGGTTGCGCTGCAGTAGAACAGGCCGCCAAAGAAGCCGGACATGCGATCAGCGTGCCATTCACCCCAGGGCGCATGGACGCCACCCAAGAACAAACTGACGTGGAATCCTTCGCCGTACTCCAACCCATCGCAGATGGCTTCCGAAACTACCAAAAGAAAAAGTTCTCAGTGACCTCGGAAGAGTTGCTCGTAGATCGCGCCCAACTCCTCACCCTCACCGCTCCAGAAATGACAGTGCTGATCGGCGGTCTGCGCGTATTGAATGCCAATTTCGCCGAATCCCAACACGGCGTTTTCACAAAACGCCCAGGGGTCCTTACAAACGACTTCTTCCTCAACCTGCTCAGCATGGATACGGAATGGAAACCCCTCTCAACCGATGCCGAAGCGTTTGAGGGTCGCAACCGCAAAACAGGAGATCTTCAATGGACCGGTACCCGCGCGGATCTCATTTTCGGCTCAAACTCCCAGCTTCGCGCTCTAGCCGAAGTCTATGCAACCTCGGATTCCCAGAAAAAATTTGTCAAAGATTTCGTGGCGGCCTGGACGAAGGTCATGAACCTCGACCGGTTCGAGCTCGCTTAGCCCCTACTTTGCAGTTCCCATTTCAATCGAGAGCTGGGTCATTTTCTCAGCTCTCGATTGCCTTGCCTTTCATTGTTACAAAATCGTAACAATCCCCAGATTGCGAGGCCTCCGCATCCATGTTGACCTGACCAATCCAATGTTTCTGGCAGCTAGTACCATACACTTCCGACTCAGAAGCCTAGGATGGCTTTTAGGAGTCCTTGCATGTTTGAATGGTACTTTTGCCGAGGAACTTCCAAGTGTCTCCGTCGATGAAGAACCCCCGCCGGTCGTTGACCCAGAGCCTAGACAGGCATTTCTAATCCGAGAATTCCGCGTAGTAGGTTCAAAAACCCTACCAACTGCTTCGGTGGACAAAGCGCTCTACAGCCATCTCGGCCCAGGTCGCACACCAGAAGATGTAGAAAACGCTCGTGCTGACCTCGAAAAAGCTTACCACGAGGAAGGTTACCAGACCGTGTCCGTGTCCGTTCCGCCACAGGGGGTCAACACAGGCGTCATTGTCCTGCAAGTCACCGAGGCCACGGTGGGACGACTTCGCGTGAAGGGCTCACGATTTTTTGACATCGAGAAAATCAAAAAAATGGCGCCTGCGCTCGCCGAGGGCACAGTGCCAAATTTCAACGACGTGCAGCGCGACATCATAGCCCTTAACCAGACGGGTGACCTCCAAGTCACCCCATCCTTGGCTGTTGGCAAGACGCCGGGAACCGTCGATGTCGAACTCACCGTCAAGGACAAATTCCCCCTCCACGGCAGCATCGAGCTGAACAACCGATATAGTGCCAACACGACGCCTCTACGCCTCGACGCCGCGTTGCGCTATGACAATCTCTGGCAGATGGGCCACACAATCGGCGCAGGGTTTCAGATCGCCCCGCAGCGTCCGAGTGATGCCCTCATTTTCTCCGGTTACTACATTGCACGCGCTCCCTCCATCGACTGGGTGGCACTCATGCTTCAAGCCACTCGGCAGAATAGCGAGGTCTCAACCCTCGGCGGCACCGACTCACTCGGAAATGGCGAAATCTACGGCGGACGCTTCCTCTTCAATCTTCCCTCAAAAACCGGCTTTTACCACTCAGCCAGCATGGGCATTGATTACAAAGACTTCGCACAGGATCTCGTGGTCGGCAACCAGACGATCTCCTCACCGCTCACCTACTGGCCTGTCTCGATCAATTATAACGCCAGCTCGATCGGCGAACACTATGAGACCGAGTTCGGTGCCGGTGTAACCTTTTCATTCCGCGGAACAGGCACGCAGGAGGCCATCGACTTCGACAACCGACGCTACAATGCCAATGCGAATTTTTTCTACCTTCGCGGCAATCTCGCCCACACGCAAAAACTGCCGTGGGACTTCCAGCTCTTCGGCGAGGTGCAGGGCCAAACGACGGCAAATCCCCTCGTGGATACCGAGCAATACAGCCTCGGCGGCCAATCCACCGTGCGCGGCTACCTCGAATCCGTGGTCACCGGTGACAACGCGATTGCAGGCACGCTGGAATTCCGAACCCCATCCCTTCTGCGCTGGCTTCCAAAGGGGAACGAGATGCGGCTTTTTGTTTTCATCGACACCGGCTACGCGATGCTCAACGATCCCCTCCCAGAGCAAACCTCGACCTTCAACCTGTGGAGCTATGGCGTCGGCGCCAGCCTCCGTCTCGTGGATCACATCAATGGCGACTTCTTCATCGGCATCCCACAAGTCACCCAGTCTCCCTCAGAAGCCTACCAACCACTCTTCTCCTTCAGCATCTCCGCAGAACTGTAACCGCACGATATGAAAACAACCTCATTCATCCGAACAGCCCTTCTCATCGCGACAGCGATCCTCGCCATCCAAACAAACTCACACGCTTGGTGGAGCAAGGAATGGACCGCTCGCAGACCGATTACGATCGACACCACCAAGACGGGATTTGAGATCACAGACCCCGTCGGCACCGCCACCGTCCTCCTTCGCCTGCACCAAGGAAACTTCGACTTCTCCACCGCCAAAGAGGACGGCACCGACATCCGCTTCGTAACCGAAGACGACAAAACACCACTCGATTCCCGCATCGAAAAATGGGACGCCCTCATGAACGAAGGGTTCGTCTGGGTTAAAATCCCCGACCTCAAACCCGGTGCCCAGACCAAAATCTGGCTCTACAGCGGCAATACCGAAATCACCGCTGACCAAGCTGCAGATCCCCTCGCCGTCTACGATGAGGACACCATCGTCGCCTACAACTTCACGGCCGCAACACCCAAAGACGCCACGAAAAACGCCAACAACGCAACCTCGGGAGGAACACTCTCCGAAGGTGCTCTCATCGGCCCGGGAATGCGCCTCCTTGGTAATACAGCCGCCAAGATTCCAGGCTCCGCCACCCTCCGCGCCGATGTCGGCCAACCCTTCACCTTCACCGCATGGTTGAAACAATCCACCCTCGACGAGAGGGGCGTCCTTTTCGATTGGGGCGATGACTCAGGCCGCCTCCAAGTTGTTTTCCAAGCCGGCGCCCCTGTCGTTGTCATCACCTCCGCTTCCGGCACATCCAAATCCACACCCGCCGACCCCATCGCACCCAATGTCTGGTCCCATATCGCCGTGGTCTCGGATAGCTCCACAACCCGCCTTTATGTGAACGGCAAGGAATACTCCTCCCTCGCCGCAGGTCTCCCCGCCATCGTGGGCGACGCAACACTCGGCTCAGATGCCGATGGCAAAAACGGCCTCGTCGGCGAAGTCGATGAGTTCAGCCTCTCCAAAACCGCCCGCCCCACAGGCTGGGTGCAACTCGCCTACACAGGCCAAGCCGGCAACGACGCCAGCAGCAAGCTCATCGCTCTCGGCGAGGGCGAAGGCGGCGAAGGCGGTGGCCACAGCGGTGCGATGGAGCATGTCATGCTCTTCGGCGACATCGCCAAAAACATGATGTTCGACGGGTGGATCGCCGTCGGCGTCTGCGTGATCATGATGGCAGCCGGATGGACAGTAGCCGCCATGAAGTTCATCAGCCTCGGCAAAATCAAAAAAGGCAACGCAGAATTCCAGCGCCTCTGGAAGGATGTTGCCACCGACCTCACCTCGATGGACCTCGACAACCCCGAATCCTCAAAAACCTTCGGCGGCAAGATTGGCAAAAAAGGCCTCACCCTCCTCGCGGACTCGCCCCTCTACCACATCTACCATGTCGGCTCGGAGGAAATCCGCCATCGCCTCGGCTTCGGAAAAAACAAAGGTCAGGGCCTCTCCGCCCGCTCGATCCAAGCCATCCGCGCCTCGTTGGATGCCGCCCTCGTCCACGAACAACACCGCCTCGGAAACGGCCTCGTCTATCTCACCACCAGTATTGCCGGTGGCCCCTATGTCGGCCTGCTTGGAACAGTCGTGGGCGTTATGATCACCTTTGCGATCATCGCCAAATCCGGCGAGGTGGATGTGAACTCGATCGCTCCCGGTATCGCCAGCGCGCTCCTCGCCACGACAGTGGGTCTGCTTGTCGCTATTCCAGCCCTTTTCATGTATAGCTTCCTCAACGGCAGCATCAAAAACACGATCTCGGCGATTCAAGTCTTCATAGACGAGTTTGTCGCCAAAGTCGCCGAATTTTACCCGACTCCAGGCGATTCCTACCTCACCGTTCCAATCCGCCAAATCCGCACCCCAGAGGAAGCCGCCCGTTACGAGGAAACCAAGGGCGATGAAGCCGCTGCCATCATGGACGGCCTCATCAAACACAAATAAAACACCATGGACGCCGGCGACGACAAATCCTACGACGACATCAATGTGACCCCGATGGTGGATCTCTACCTCGTGCTTTTGTTGATTTTTATCATCATGACCACAGCTGGAGTTCAGGGTGTGAAAGTCGATCTGCCCAAAGGCAGCAAGGCTCCAGCCATCGGTGGACCCAAGGGAAAATCCATCACCGTTAACAACGAAGGCAAGCTGTTCCTCGACACAGTGCCGGTGACCCTCGCCGAGCTCGAAGCCAAGCTCAGCGAGCACAAAGCCAAGGTGCCCGAGTTTCCCGTCGTCGTCCGCGGCGACCGCGCCACGCAATACATGATGGTCATGGAAGTGCTCGATGTTCTCGGACGCCTCGACATCAAACAAATCGGTCTCGCTACCCAAGGACCTAAATAACGCAACCATGCCCAACGAAGAAGAAGACGAGCCAAGTTTCTTTGCGAAGCACAAAATCAAGGTCATACTTGGTGGAGTCCTCCTCGTTGCATTGGGCGTTTATTTCATTGGGGGCGCGCCGAAATCGGCACCAAGGAAAAAATCCTCCAGCCCAGTGATGATTTCCCTGCCGCCACCACCACCCCCTCCTCCGCCGCCTCCACCACCCAAGGAGCAACCGCCCGAACCCGAGACTCCACAAGAGCAGAAGTTCACGCCTGAAGAAGCTCCCGAACCCGAACCTCAATCCGCTCCCGACCCTGCCCCCATGGGCACAAACTTGGAAGGAAGCGGCCCCGACGCCTTCGGCCTAACCAAAGGCGGTGGCAGCGGCATGATCGGCGGCACCGGCACAGGAAAAGGCGGCAAAGGCTCAAAATTCGGCGGCTATGCATCGCAGGTCCAAGGCTCCGTCGTCCAAGCCCTCCGCAACCACAAAAAAACCAAATCTGCCGCCCTCAATATCACCGCCCGTATCTGGGTTGATGCCACAGGCCGCGTCACGCGTGCCACCATTTCAGGTTCCTCCGGCGACCCCGCCACCGATGCCGCCCTCCGCAACGAAATCCTCACCGGTCTGCAAATGCAAGCACCTCCACCGGAAGGCATGCCGATGCCCATCGTCATGCGACTCAAAGCCACTCGACCCAACTGATCCCATGAGCCTGCCCAACACCCTTCGTCACCTCTCCATCGCCACCCTGCTGGCCGTGAGCCTACGCCTCCACGCGCAAGACTCCACCGCCGCCGAGCCCGATAAAAACTCCGTCGTCGTTGAGGTCGCCCAAAACACAAATCCCGACCCCGGTCAGTGGAACTCGCTCTACAAAAACCCTCAGCCCACCCCGTCGCCAAGCGCCGAGCCTGCGCAAGAGCAACCTACCACGAGCGAACCAAAAACCGTCAGTATATCGCTCGCAGGCCCAGCTGACGTGACTGAGCCAACACCAACACCAACACCAACACCAACACCAACACCTGAGCCTGTCACCGCCTCAACTCCAGAGCCCACACCAGCGCCAGAAGCTTCTCCAACCCCCTCCGCAGCGACTCCGACCTCCACACCCGCTCCAGAGCCCACCTCTTCTCCTACCCCGAAACCCGAAGCCAGGCCCACAGCAGCGCTCGAGACCACTCCTGAACCAGCCCCTGCGCCCAAGCCTGCGACCGCCCCGCTCCCAGTCGTAGAGGCACCACTTCCTTCGACCCCCACCACGCCGACCGGCAATGTGACAATTAACTTGATACAAAAGCTCGTGAAACGCGGCATCCTCACCCAAGAGGAAGCCAACGAAATGATCCGCCAAGCCGAGGCCGAAGCCGAGGCCGTTCGCGCCCAGAGCCAGACAGACATGGTGGCTATCGCCCAAGCCGCCGCCGTGCAAGTCGCCGCCTCGTCCCTTCCAGCAGGCTCCGATCTTCCGCTTGCTTCACCCGAAGACATCCGCGTGACCCATATCCCGCAACCAGTGAAGGATCAGATCAAAGAAGAGATCAAACTGGAGCTCGCGACGAATCGCACCTCGAAAGAAATCGGAGCCTCACTGCGCCTCCCCAAGTGGGTTGAAAATGGCAAAGCCGCTTACGACCTCCGCGTGCGCTACGCCGGCACCTTCTTCCCGACCGGCAACGATGCCACCGGCGCCTTCCCAAATTTCAATGCGATCAATACCGGCGCGCCCTTCGACACCACCGGCACCCAATTCGCGCCACAGCTGAATGTTGACCAGAACCGCAATCAGTATCTCCTCCGCGCCCGCTTCGGCATGGACTTCGCAATGAGCGAAAACTTCTCGTCCGGCTTCCGCGTCGCCACAGGCAGCAACAACTCGCCCGTCTCGACCAACCAAGGCATGGGCGTCGCCAACTCCGCCACCCAAGGCCAAGGCGGCAACTTCAGCAAATACGCCATCTGGCTCGACCGCGCCTTCATGCGCTACGACTTCAATGTCACCGAGGCCATCAAGACCACCGCATGGGCCGGCCGCTTCGAGAATCCATTCTTCAGCACCCGCCTCACGTGGGATGACGACCTCGGTTTCGACGGCGCCGCCCTCACCACCAAAGCCAACGTCACCGAAAATTTCGCCCTCTTCGGCACTGGCGGCGCATTCGTGGTTTACAACACCGACTTCAACTTTTCCTCCAACCAGCCAGCAAAATTCGCCAGCTACGACAAATACCTCTTCGGCGGACAAGCTGGCTTCGAGTGGAAAATCGGCGACGACATCAAATGGAAAACCGCAGCAGCCATCTACTACTTCTACAACATCGAAGGCGAACTCTCCGATCCCTACACCCCCCTCACTGTCAACGACGCCAGCAACACGGATAACAGCCGTCCCTCGTTCGCTCAAAAAGGAAACACCTACATGGCCATCCGCGACATCACGCCCGATGCCAGCAACGACTTTGGCGCGACCAACCAATGGCAATATTACGGCCTCGCCACCAAGTTCACCGAACTCGCCCTCACCTCACAAATTGACTACGACGGCTTCGAACCCGTCCGCGTTTCCCTCGTGGGCGAATATGTGCAGAACCTCGCCTTCAACCAAGACGACATCAACGCCATCGCCGTCAACAACCGCGGCGCTCTTGATGAGAATGGCCTCTCCGACATCGGCATCTTCGATGGCAGTCCCTACGGCTGGTTCGTTGACCTCCGCGTGGGCACCCAAGCCCTCACGAAACGCTGGGATTGGCTCGTCTCCGTCGGCTACCGCTGGCTCGGTTCCGACTCCGTGGTGGACGGCTTCACCGACTCCGACTTCGGCGGCGGCGGCACAAATATGCAAGGCTTCACCGTCGCAGGCTTCCTCTCCCTCTCCGAAAATGTGTACCTCGGTGTGCGCTGGATGGGCTCCGAAAGCATCACCGGCCCACAATACGACACCAATATCTTCTACTTCGAAATCAACTCCAAATTCTAACGCCACATGAAAATCAAAACCTACGCACTCCTCGCCGCAGCCGCGGTTCTTCTCGTGCCCGCCCTCCGCGCCGCCGACGAAGACCCCACCGCAAAGTTCCGCGAAGCCCTGAAGGATTCCATGCTCAAGCTCCGCGCCGCCCAAGGCGAAGTCGCCACCGCCCAAGCCGCCCAATACGCCGCCGAAGCCAAAGTCACCGAGCTCAGCGCGAAATCCGAGTCCCTCACCAAGGAACTCGCCAACGAACGCAATACCTCGACAAACATGATCGCCGAACTCAATAAAAAGCTCGCGGACCGCGACAACTCGCTCATCGAACTCAACGCCGCCCTCGCCAAATGGAAGAAATCCTACGGCGAAGTCGCCAAACTCGCCTCGAAACGCGAAGGCCAACGCGCCACACTCGACACCAAACGCATCGAACTCGAACGCAAAGTCCAAGAGGAACAGGCCAAAAACATCGAAATGTATCAAGCCGGCATGGAAATCCTCGACCGCTACGAAAAATTCGGCCTCGGCGACGCCATCCTCGCCCGCGAACCCTTCACCGCCGCCAAACGCGTCAAATTCCAAAACCTCGTCCAAGACCTCTCCGACAAACTCACCGACGCCCGCAGCCTCACCGACGCGGTCAAAAAGTAAAAAGGATGAAGTCAGAAGTATGAAAACGCCCTCCCATCTTGTCACTCCTGAAAATCCTGACTCGTCACGCCGGAGTTGCCTTTCCGTAGGCGGATCATCCTATCAAAAAATTCTGTCAATTCCGTAAATTAACTCGCTCCCACTCACCCTACGGGCTGCCCTTAGCAGTCTTTTTCCGCTACGCTCCAATTCTGTCAAAAAATCCAAATCTTCCCCATCCTGTCACTCCTGAAAATCCTGACCTCCTGTCAAAACTCCCTAAAATTCTGTCAAAAAAATGATCCTAAAACCCACTACCCTCGCCCTCCTCGCCGCTGCCTCACTCACCCTGCCCGCCCGTGCCGCCGACTCCGTCATAGCCCGTGCGGGTGACCGCGACATCACCATCGCGCAAATCCAGCCCTACCTCGCGAGCCTCAGCGAAGCCGACCGCACCGCTCTCACGCAAAATCCCGCCGCACTCAGCCAAGCGGTCCGAACCCTCATTCTCCAGCAAGTCCTCCTCAAAGAAGCCACCGCATCCGATTGGGATGAGAAACCCGAAACCCAAGCCCTCCTTGCTCGCGTGCGAGACGCCGCCATTTCCGAGAGCTACCTCGAATCCATTACCAAAGTCCCGGCCGACTTCCCCGCGGATACCGAGATCAAAGAGGTCTACGAAGCACGCAAGGCCGAACTCACCCTGCCCAAGCAATTCCGCCTCGCCCAAATCTTCATCGCCAACGGCACCGACCCTGCCAAGGCCAAAGCCAAAGCAGACGCCCTCGCGAAACAAGTGAAATCCGGCGACTTTGCCGCGCTGGCCAAAGCCAACAGCGACGAACCTCGTAGCGCCGCCAACGGAGGCGAGATCGGCCTCCTACCCGAAGAATCCATTCAGCCTGCCATCCGCAAAGCCGTCACCAGCCTCGCCAAAGGCGCCACCGCCGGCCCCATCGAACTCGGCGATGGACTCTACTTCGTCAAAATCCTCGACATCCAAGAACCCCGCACCGCCACCCTCGACGAGATCAAACCCCAAATCATCCGCGCCCTCCGCACCGAACGCCAGAACATGAACCGCCAAGCCTACCTCCAACGCCTCCAAACCCAAACCCCCATCACCCTCGACGAAATCGCCTTACCCGCCCTCCTCAAACCAGACGACAAAAAATAAAATTGCAAGTCACAAATTCGTCACAAAACCAAACTTCAACCAAACCCAAAAACCGCCGAAGTTAGACATTCACACAGAAGAAGAATTAACCACTGAGGACACAGAGAGCACAGAGGAGAATAAAACAAGAAAACGCTCGCACACCTCACTAACGCCAAGTCCACACGCCGCCACTTGAGTCTTAAGTCTCCTAACTAACACACCATGCCGCACGGAAGATTTTTATTTAACCACGGATTACACCGATCAACACGGATACAAGGCCCACGGAAACATTCGTTGCGCGAATGGGGCAGTACAAAAGCAAAAACTCTGCAAGCGGGCTTGCCAGATCTTTGCTTTTTTCTGCCAATCCCAGCTTGCTGGGATCATCGGTGCCCATCTGCGAAATCCGTGGTTAGTTCCCATCCAACCGCGCAGCACCCGTTGGTTGCTTAAAACTTAATTCTTAAAACTCCAAACACAATCCATTCCAGTCCTGTCCATCCTGAAAATCCTGACTCGTCACGCCGGAGTTGCCTTTCTGTAGGCGGATCATCCTGTCAAAACTCCCTAAAATTCTGTTAATTCTGTTAATTGACTCGCTTACACTCACCCTACGGGCTGCCTTTGGCAGTCTTTCTCCGCTACGCTCCGATTCTGTCAAAAATCTCAGCACCATGTTGAAAACCGGCCATCGCACCAAATACCACCTCCGCGCCTTCGAGTTCCTCGCAGCACGCAGGCGTTCGCGTGCCGTCCTCACATGCACCCTCCTCGCCTCCTTCCTGGCCACCATGCCCACCGGTGGACTCCAAGCCGGTGACATCCTGCGCGGAGGAGCCAGCGCCGGCAACGCCAAGCGAAACTCCGAAGCCCGCGCCAACGCCGGTGCCGCCGC
>VFJO01000197.1 GCA_009886045.1 Verrucomicrobiota bacterium | reverse complement strand
ATTATCGCTTTTTACAAGGACCGCCCACAATGCCCTCCAATCGCTCGCAGGGTCGCTCCACTGAAATCAGATTTTTTAAATTGCGTCAATACGCGGGACTGACCCTCTTCTACTGTACTTTTCACTACTCACAAAAATTCCTGTTGATTTGCTCTGATACTACTGACCCTCTTCTACTGTAGCGACTCAGCATCCCCTTGGAGTGCTGTTGATGAGGACATCCAAAAAACTGACCCCGCCGGAACCGTGAAGGTAAGCTTTCGCCATTCGAATGCCATAAACTCAGTCTATGCTGATGGCCATGTCGGCATAATCACATGGGCCGACCGTAAAGATACAAAGAGGTTGAGTGAAACGATTTGGCGTGGAAGAACGCCTTAGTCCCGTCCAATGCGGAGAACTATCAATAGAGTCTAAGCAGCCTTAACCAGAGCTTTTTTCTTTGAGACTTTTCCGGTACTTTCTCGCACCGCAAGTTCGGAGCGAAGCACGGTGTCGCAGAAGCTCGAATCTGCGGCAGGTTCTTTGCTGATGAGAATCTCAGCTGCCATACGGCCGATCAACTCCGGCGGGGTGTTGGCGCCGGTCAGCGTCGGAGATTCTTCTTCGCAAATGAGCGTGCGGTCGAAGGTGGCGATACTGATATCGCGAGGGATCGCGATTCCTTGCTGAAGGAGATAGTTTGCAGCTCCTCGAGCCATCGTGCCATTGAAGCAAATCCAAGCCGTCGGGCCTTTCGCTTTGTCGGCAACGCTCAGGATTTTTTCTGCGGCCTGACGTCCATCGACACGCTCGGCTTCAGAGAGTGAAATCTGGAACTCGGGCTCGATCGTGAGATCATGAAGGCGCAGTGCGCTGGTGAGGGCGTTGAGTCGACTTTTCGAGCGCTGCAAGTGGGTATTGCCTCCAAGCCAAGCGAAGCGCGTGTGGCCGAGATCAAGGAGGTGCTGAATGATGAGTTCGGCGGCCTGTTCTTCATTCGATACGACCGAGTGGCAGAGTCCAGGGTACTGGGCCGATACGGAGACGATTTTCGGCTCGATCTTACGGAGGGCTTGGAGAAAAGGTCGAGCCACTTCCCCGAGAACGACCACTCCTTTCATGGTTTGCCTATTGGCGTAATGGAGGGAGAGAGTCTCCGAATTGAGGCTGTTTTCCATTCCGAGGAACTCCAACGCGATGCCCCGCTCGGCGAGATAGTCGTGCAACCCATGCTGGACATGGCCAAAAAATGGGCTTTGGCTGTAAAGTTTGACTCCAGATCTCAAAATAAATCCCACACAACTGCCGTTGACAGTATCGGGCATCGCTTCGGTTGCCATGCCTTTCGGGCGGTATCCGGTCCGTTTGGCATGACTCCAAATTTGTTGGAAAGATGCTTCTGACACGCCTTTTTTGCGTCCATTCAGCACCATAGAGACAAGGGTCTGGGAGAGTCCGAGGTCTTGGGCGATTTGTTGCTGGGAGATACGTATCTTGGTCATCGTAATAATAGATCACTAATCGATTTTTCCCATTGTGAAAAGCAATGATGCAAAATTTTTCAAAGAAAAATTGAGATTTCTCGGGATAATAGTTATTATTAAATTTATTATTTTATGAGTTCTTCAATTCTCTGTGTGCTAAACGATGAGGAGAGGGAGGATTTCCTTCCTTCAGATTTATGGTCGGCTATCGAGAGGTTGGGAGGTCCTGTCGTGCATCTCCGCACGCCATGGGCTCAGGAGTTGAGCCTTTCCGAATACCTGATCGCCAGCGGGACTGAGACTCTCATTTCAGGATGGTCCACGCCTCCGCTGGCAGCGGATTTGCCTGTGGGCGCAGAGGGGCAATTAAAATACGTTTGCCACCTCACAGGAACAGTTAAAAAGTTCATACCCCGCACGCTTATTGAGAGAGGTCTGCGGGTCACAAATTGGGGAACCTCTGCGAGTCGCACAGTGGCGGAATGCGGGTTGTTATTAATTTTGTCAGCCTTGAGGCGGAGCAGTTATTGGGCGATCGCGATGCACCGCGATGGGCTTTGGAAAGACCGCTACGCAGTCACCACGGAGAGCCTCTTTGGACGTTCTGTGGGTCTGCATGGATTTGGAGCGGTCGCGCGCGAGTTGGCCTTGCTCCTACGTCCATTCGGTTGCCAACTCTCGACATACTCGCTCGGAGTGAGTGACGATATTCTTTCCCAATACGGTGTGAAGATGGTCTCTTCACCTGAGGCTCTCTTCTCCGAAAACGATATTGTGGTGGAGGCGACCGCGCTGAATCCCCAGACCTACCGCAGCGTGAATGAAAAACTTTTGCGTAGCATCAGGCCGGGCGGAGTTTTCGTGAACATCGGGCGCGGTGCAGTGGTGGATGAGGAGGCGTTGGTGCGTGTCGCCGCCGAGTCGCGCATCCATGTGGGGTTGGACGTTTATGACGTGGAACCGCTGCCCGTCGAATCTCCGCTGAGAGGAATGCCTAACGTGACACTTCTGCCGCATATTGCCGGCCCCACAAAGGATCGCCGCCGAGACTGCGGAGAGTTCGCCCTCGAGAATCTTTCCTGTTTTTTGAACCACAAGGCGCTGAAGTCCGAGTTAACTCTAGAGCTGTATGACTCCATCACATAACCCCGAAACAGCCGAACCCGTGTCTGCGAGAACCCTTGGCAAGGTGAATGCTTTTTCGACGATGGGATGTGCCGAGCTGAGCCTGGAGGAAGTCGCAGATTTAGCTTGTCGATTTGGAATCCCCTACCTTGAGCTCCGGTCTTTGGAGGGATCGATCAAGCTGCCCGAGTTGCTGGCTTCCAAGCCGGGGGGATGGTCATCGGTGGCTCGATTTTTGAAAAGCAAAGGCCTCGCTGTACAGGTGCTTGGCACGTCGTTCAAATTGGTAGGTCACGAGCCAGAGCATTGGGATGAACTTTTGGAGTTCGCGGCTCTTGCAGACGCCATCGAGGCGCCGTACTTGCGCATTTTTGGCGGAGGCACCTGGGGCGTGCCCCTCTCCAGTGCACAGGAGGCGGCAGCCGTTGCGACCGTGCGCCACTGGCAGAAAACCCGGACCGGGCGTGGACTCCGCTCGCAGATCCTCGTTGAAACACACGACGCTTTCTCGGCATCACCACCCTGTCTGCGACTCATGGATCAAGTCGGGGAGCCCGTGGAATTCATCTGGGACAGCCATCACACATGGAAGCTCGGCGGCGAGTCGCCAGATCACACTTGGAAGGCACTGGGACCACATATCCGACATGTCCACATCAAGGACAGCATTGACCAGCCGTCAGCAAGACATCCCTACACCCACGTGCTTCCTGGCACCGGACAGATGCCGGGGCTCGAGGTTTGCGATGTGCTGGCAAGCGGAGGCTACTCGGGTGCCGTTTCTCTCGAATGGGAAAAATTGTGGCACCCCTATTTGTCTGAACTCTCAACAGCCCTCGCTGCAGCTCAAAAAGCGGGTTGGGCCGCTTCCGAATAATGTCGCGCGGCTCGGACTCGTACCTGGAGACTCCTGCAGAGTACATCGAGTGCCTAGGCTACGCCGAGCGTCTCCTCGCCCCTCTGCAGGCCCTCATGTTACCAAGCATGGCAGATATTCCGCTTCAGGGGCGCGGGAGCAATCACGGCCTTGCCGCCGACCGATTGGAGTCCTTCGCACGTCCCTGCCTATTAGCCGCGCACTGGCTGGCAGCCACAGGAAAGGAACACAAAAAACTTTCCACTGCCTTTTTTTCCGAATGGTTTCGCCAAGGTCTCGTGCATGGCACCGATCCTTGCAGTCTCCATTATTGGGGCCCTTGTGCAAACCAGCACCAACACGTCGTGGAAATGGCCGCCTTGGTACTGGCCCTCGAAATGGCTTCAGCAGACCTTTGGGAGCCACTCACGCACGCGGAGAAGGCCCAAGTTGCCCGCTGGTTCGCCACGGTGAGAGGATCCGCACTGCATCGTAACAACCATCTTTTTTTTGGTATTCTACCACTTTCTTTTTTGGAAAAACACGGCTTTGGAAAACCGATGGACCGCATCTGTATTGACCACTGGTTCGATGTGCTCGAGTCCATGTCCCTCGGCGGTGGCTGGTTCATTGATGGATCGAACGAAAGCGTCGACCACTACAATGCCTTTGCCTTTCATTATTATAGTCTGTGGTGGGCGAACCTCTATGGGGCTGGTGCTCCGGCACGCGTGAACCGCTGGCGCGAATGGACTCGGGAATTCCTGCCGGACTATGTGCATTTTTTTTCGGCAGCGGGGGAGCCTGTCCCATTCGGTCGCTCGTTGACCTATCGCTTTGCCGCGAGTGCTCCTTTTGCGCTTGCTGAAAAATGCGGACTGGCCTCTTTAGCTCCCGGCATGGCTCGCCGAGTTTCCATGCAGTGCCTGCGTTTCTTTTTTCAGCAGGACATCTTGCAAAACCAAGGTGCACTCAGCATCGGATGGGTGGACGATTTCCCAACTCTCTCCGAGCCGTATTCCTGTGCAGGCTCTCCTTATTGGTCCGCGAAGGGCTTCTCTGCTCTGCTTCTGCCTCCTGACTCGCCATTCTGGACTGCTCGGGAGATTCCCCTGCCGAGTGAGGCAGGAGATTTTTCACACCCCATTCCGGAAGCTGGTTTGTTGTTGCGCGGCGATGGCGGCGAAGTCGAACTGCTCAATGCCGGCACAAACATCAGCGGGGCAAATGATCACTTCGGGCCTTACAAATGGGGCAAACTGAGTTACCGCACCGCCTGCGGCTTCGAGGTTCGACCAACTGGAGCACTCTATCCCATTGATGCTTCACTGACCGCCCAAGGTGAGGATGGCACCCTGCATGGGCGACAGTGGACCTACCCGCTGCTCGTTAGCACCGAGCAAGTCTGCTACAGCTATGCGCTTGGTGACCGACACACACAGTTTCACGCGCAAGTGGAGTCGCACTTGCTTTGGCGCGGGGGATGGCATTTTCAATTGCACCGATATGTTGCCCACCAGCCCACGCGATTTCTCCTCGGCGCTCACAGTCTGGCGTCTCGCGAGGCAGCCGACCTTTCTGTATCTGGGGAATTTCCTTTTGTGACGGCTGAAAATGGGCGCCTCGCTGTGGCTCTCCAAGCGCTTATGGGATTTGAGAGCAGCGCCAGTCGCCTCACCCTAGCTGGCAGAGATCATCGCTCCCACATCCTAGCCGCCAACAGCGCAGCCCTCTATCTTCAAACTCCCCTGCTCACAGGGACGGGCACCCTGGTCGCGCTCAGTTGGGTCGGACCGCTCGCCGCCTCTCCGAAACCTTGGAGCATCGTCTCTTCAAGCGCAGGGAGGCTTGTTCTAAGCCAAGCCAATGGCTCCGATTGGGAAATTTGCCTAGCGGAAATTCCTCCAATCCTGGAGGCACTGTGAGCGAACTTCTGCTTGGGATCCCCTGTTCTTCAGCGCTTCAAGAAAAGAGGTTGTCCATACAAAAAAATTTGATTCTGCACATGAGGAAAACTACATTTGCACGTGTGCCTCATATTTAATTGGTACCCGAGAACGTATTTTAGACAGGATGACAGGATTTACAGGAGAATTTATGGGATGTTGGTCTTAACATAAAACATCGAATGCTTACGGAAGTGCAAGCAACACATTCTCTGTGCTCTCTGTGTCCTCGGTGGTTAATTCTTCTGGATTTAGTTTAAAATTTTGCCCCCCACGAGATTCCTTGAATTTCACATTTTCATTTAACAAGATCAAAATGCGTCCGTCCGTAGCAGCTCTGATTTTTAGCGTTCTTTTTTGTGCGAATACACTGCACTCTTCCTCGTTAGAATTTACTTTTAACCATCGGGTTAACGGAGAACCGCTGTTATTGGACTCCCTCCGTTATGCGAATGCTGCCAATGAAATCCATTCCTTCGCGCGTGTGAGTTATTTGCTCAGCGGTTTTGCACTCGAGCGCGAGGATGGTTCTTGGGTTGAAATGCCGGATCAGCATGCTTGGATCGATGTCGCCAGTCATCGGAAGGCGTTCCGACTAAATAATATTCCGGCAGAAACATACAAAGCGATACGATTTTTTGTAGGCCCGGATTCCAAGGCGAATGCGGCAGATGTCTCGACTTTTCCTGCAGAACATCCGCTCAACCCCAATCTCAACTCCCTCCACTGGAGTTGGCAGGGAGGGTACATTTTCCTCGCATTGGAGGGGCTCTTTCGTTTGAAGAGCGAGGCCCCGAGTGGATTTTCTTATCACCTGGCAAGGGATGCGAATCGCATTGAGGTCACTTTAAAAGCTCCGATCAGCCTAGCCAGCAATGCGATGGTTTTCATTGATTTCGATCTGGGCAACCTGATGAACCATCCGCGCGCTCTCTCATTTACCAAGGATGGCGTCGCCACACATTCGAGGGATGGAGATCAAGTGTCGCAGATTCTTGCCGCAAATCTTCCCAGGGCATTCCAAATTGCTCGAGTGATATCTGGTTCCAACTCGGAAACGGCCTTGCCCGCCAAGCCGCTTTATCTCCCTCCCCAATATGTCCCTTACCGATTGACCATGAGTCAAAATTTTCCGCTACCGAAGCTGCCGCGTGACAATCCGCTTATTGATGAGCGGGTTGCTCTGGGGAAAGCGCTCTTCCATGAGACCGCCCTCTCAAAGGATAGCTCGCTCTCTTGCGCATCTTGCCACCAAGCGGCCTTCGCTTTCAGTGATCCCCGCCGCTACAGTGAGGGTGTGGAAAAGCGCGTTGGCACGCGACAAGCGATGCCGCTTTTCAACCTCGCTTGGAAGTCTAGTTTCTTCTGGGATGGGCGATCCCCCTCACTCCGAGATCAAGTCTTAGTTCCTATTCAAGATCACCTTGAGATGGACTCTTCTCTGGAAAGCGCGGTTAGCAAATTATCACAAATCCCATCCTATCCGCCGCAATTTGAAGCCGCTTTTGGCTCTGCTGAAATCACGCCTGAAAAACTGGGCCTCGCCCTTGAGCAGTTTCTTCTGACGCTCCTCTCCTATGATTCGAAATTCGATCGCGTGGTTCAAGGTAAGGCGCAATTAAGCTCGGAGGAAAAGCGGGGCTTTGAGCTCTTCTTCACAGAGTACGACCCGCGCACAGGCCAATTGGGAGCGGACTGCTTCCACTGCCATGGAGGCCCGCTCTTTAGCGACCATCAATTTCACAATAATGGTCTTGAACCCAACAAGGATGATTCGGGACGCGAAAGAGCTACGGGCTTGGAATCGGATCGCGGAAAATTCTCCACCCCCAGCCTGCGGAATGTCGCTCTCACCGCTCCCTACATGCATGATGGAAGCTTGGACACCCTAGAGAAGGTCGTCACGCACTACAACGAAGGAGTTCACCGCAATGCCACTCTAGATCCCAACTTGGCGAAACACCCACCCGAAGGCATTCGGCTCAGCCCCGAAGATCAGAAGGCTATCGTTGCATTCCTTAAAACACTTTCCGATGAAAATTTGTTGCCTCAAGGAAATAAGATGTAATATTTACCGCAAGCAATCGTCCTGAGTACTCGTCATATAAATGCAACCCCCATTCGAATAATAAAGATGAATCGTCACGCCGCGCTCATTACGGGATTTTTGGTTTTTTTCGCAGTCCGCCTTCAGGCCGACCCAATTCTGACTTCCTGGTTTACAGAGAACTCGGGAGTACTGGCACGGGTCATTCAAGGCAAAGCGAATGCCACACTCACCGCGCCCGTTACAACATGGCCATCGGCTGGGGTGACTAACCTCAATGATGGTAACTCCACCCAGTCTTTACCCGCATATTCGGACATCCAACGCATTCGCTACACGGACAGCGATGTTTACATCAATGCAAATGGTCTCGCGTCCTACACAATGGGCCCTTGGTATTCAAGCGCCACCCAGACAGCTTTGTTCTCCAGATGGCCGCTTGCTCAAGATTATCAGGTCCGTATCACACGAAGCCGCCCAACCGTGCCAGCCAGCAAGGCCAAGCACCAAGGTGGCCCGATTGCTCTCATGGTAAACGGAGTGGCCATCTACGATCTGGGAGACGCCCATTCCTTTGCGAACTCCTCTGGCGTGAACTCCACGGCCACCCTCACCACAGGCAGTGACAGTATGGGAGTGAGTAGCTACTGGTCGCGCGATGCCTTGGCTGTAGAGGTGACAACTTTTGATCCTGGCTTTGCCCACCAACCTGGCAACGGCCAATATCACTATCACGCGCAGCCCAAAGCGCTGCGCTACCAGCTCGGCGACAACATGAGCGCCAGTTATAATGCTACGACAAACACCTACACCTATTCTGACGCAGACCCGACCGGCGCGGTGACGCCACTCCACCACTCGCCGATCTTAGGCTGGTCGTTCGATGGATATCCCATTTACGGGCCTTATGGCTACTCCTCGGCAAACAATTCCAGCAGCTCTATCACCCGCATGCGGAGCGGTTTTGTTCTTCGCAACGGCTCATACAACACGGCCAACCTCACCGCCACGGGCCGCACCACCCTGCCCAAGTGGGCGACGATCGCGCAAGGTTACCGCTCGATCGGCAACTACACGGCAAACCTGACCGCCCTCGGCGACTTTCCCCTCACGCCCGCACAGTATGGACCTGCCGCCAACTACACGACCGTATCCGGCCCCAATACGACGACCTACTCGCTGGGACGATACATCGGCGACTACGACTTCCTCGGCGACAATGACTACACGCAAGGAGTCGATTTTGATTTGGACCAATACAATGGAAGAACCTGCGTGACGCCCGAGTATCCCAACGGCATCTATGCCTATTTTGTGACCATCGACTCCAACGGAAATACCGTCTTCCCGCATATGCTGGGCAAGGAATACTATGGAACAAAAAACTCTGAGACTAACGCCACGATTCCAACCTCCGGTGTCACCGAACTCTTTAACGGCGGCCCAAATCTGAAAGAGACTCTCAATCCACCGACATTGAATACTGCGAATAATACTGTAACTCTATCATGGAGCAGCGTCGAAGGCGGCACCTATGCCATCGAGACAAGCAGCAACCTCTCGGGAAATTGGACGACCACTAACTCCACCATATCCGCAGCAGCAGAATCCCCGTCGACTTCATATACGGAGAATGGTACCGCCGCCAGCGCGCAGCGGTTCTACAGGGTCAAACGCACCGCGAAACCCAATTATGACCCAGCGTATACAGGGCAGTAGGCAGTAGGCCAGTATGCGGTTAAGCTTTGAGAACAACTCGGTAGCGTGGGCTGCCGTGTTCTAAACGTTCCATCGCGGCATTGACGTCCGAGAGGGCAAACTCCTCGACGAGCGGCGCGATCTCATGGCGAGCGCAGAAGTCGAGCATGCGAGCGGTAGTGGCAGGACTGCCGAGCGGGGACCCCGAGAACGAGCGCTGACCCATTATGAGAGGAAAGGCAGCGAGCGTGACAGGCTCAGAAATCGCGCCCACCGTGTGCAGACGACCTTTCGGAGCAAGCGCGGCGACGTAGCCCATCCAATCAAGCGGAACAGCGACTGTGCTAATGATAAAATCAAAGCGATTTGCTTCAGATTTCATAGCCTCGGCATCGCGCGAATTCACAACGCGATGGGCGCCGAGCTTTTTGAGTTCATCGGTTTTGTCGAGGGATGATGTGAAGGCGGTCACCTCGCAGCCCCATTTGTTCAGAAATTGCACAGCAAGGTGGCCGAGTCCACCGATCCCAATGACCCCGACGCGGTGGGTCGGAGAGACTCCAAACTCGATGATGGGATTAAAGACCGTGATGCCGCCACAGAAGAGCGGCCCGGCACTCACGGAAGAGAGGGATTCAGGAAGCTTCGAGGCCCATGCCCAATGGGAACGAACCAGATCGGCGAACCCACCATGACGTCCAACGATAGTCCCCTCCCCTGTGGCGCAAAGATTCTGGTCGCCTCCGATACATTGTGGGCATGTCATGCAGCTCCCAGAAAACCAACCGAGTCCAACGCGATCCCCGGGCACAAGGTTTTTCACCATCGATCCGACGGAATCGACGCGCCCGACGATCTCGTGGCCGAGAACAAGCGGGTAAGTGGAAAAACCCCACGCATTGCGAAGCATGCTGAGGTCTGAGTGGCAGATACCACAGTACTCCACGCGGATGTCCACATGCTCTGGACCGATGGGTGGCAGCTCATAAGTGAAGGGCTCGAGCAGAGAAGTGGCGGACTGGGCTGCGTAGGCGTGGACGGTTGGCATATGCTGGAATGAGCGGGTGTGGGATTAACGAATGATGCCTCGTTGGCTTGACTCAACGAAGGCGAGAAGGCGGGCGATGACGTCTGGACCTGAAAAATCCGTCGAGATTTTTTCACAGGCTTGCTTCACGTTCAGATTCGATCGGTAAAGCAAACGGTAGGCTTCGCGAAGGGTGCGCGTGTCCTCAGTGGAGAAGCCTCGACGCTCGAGGCCGACCTGGTTGATGCCACGCACCTCAGCCGGATTGCCATCGGCGATCATGTAGGGCGGCACATCCTGAACAATCTTGGTGCATCCACCAACGATGGAGTGCTGGCCGAGCCGGCAGAATTGATGGACGCCGGAGAGCCCCCCAATGGTGACATGGTCCTCGACAAGGACATGCCCGGCGATCGTTCCGTTATTGGAAAAAATGACATAGTCACCGACCGTGCAGTCGTGGGCAATATGCGAGTAGGCGAGAAAATTTCCGTGATGCCCGATGATGGTTTTGGATTCTGGAAGGGTGCCGCGGTTCACCGTGCAGAATTCTCGGAACGAATTGTTGTTTCCAATTTCGAGATAGGTCGGCTCGGCACTGTATTTTAAATCCTGGGAACGCTGACCGATCGAGCAGTACGGGTAAAAAATATTCCCTTCGCCGATGCGGCAAGGGCCGCCTATGCTGACATGACCGATGAGTCGCGTGCCGCTTCCAACCTCGACCTGAGGGCCAATGTGACAAAAGGGCCCCACCTCCACGCCGGGATGAAGAATCGCGGAAGGGTCGATAACCGAACTGGGATCGATGGTTGTCATTTATCAACGAGACCGAAGAGCAAAATGCCCTCGGAGACGACCTCACCATTAACGAGACAACGACAAGCCGCCTTGCCGAGGCGCTTTTTAGCGCTGGTGAGTTCGCACTCAATAAAGAGCGTATCGCCAGGCATGACGGGCTTGCGGAATTTGACTTCGTCGGCACTCATGAAGTACCCAATTTTGCCTTCATTCTCAGTGCGACGCATCATCACGATGCTGGCCACCTGAGCCATGGCTTCAAGCTGGAGGACGCCAGGCATGACCGGGTGCCCTGGAAAATGGCCTTGGAAATAAGGCTCATTGATGGTCACAGCTTTTACGCCAATCGCCTTGAGATCGCCCTGAAATTCCACGATGCGATCCACCATAAGGAAGGGATAGCGATGCGGGAGGATTTGCATGACAGCGTTGACGTCAAGAGCACCCACTGGAGCAGGAACCGGCCTCGATGCTGCCGGAGCGGTCGCTCTGAGGCGATCGGCAAGCAACTTCGCGGCTTCCGTGTTGATGCCATGCCCCGGCTTGACTGCGATCACATGGCCTCGGATGCGCGTGCCTGAGAGAGCGAGGTCGCCGACAATATCAAGAATTTTATGGCGGACGAACTCATCCGGAAAGCGTAGCGGTTCTTTACTCAGAACGCTGTCCCCTCTGGCAACGATGGCATTTTCAAGGCTGCCCCCCTTGATGAGGCCCTTATCCATGAGAGGCTTCACATCCTCGTAAAACACAAAAGTGCGAGCGGGTGCGATTTCCGTTTCGTAAGTCTCAGGCGTGATCTCGGTGGAAAGAAACTGCGTGAATCGTCCTTCGGGACCAACTTGCGTGCAGGAAATTCGAAATTTGGTGTCGGGAAGAATGACAAGCAGGCAGCCATTGGATTCGATCGTCAAGGGTTCGCGAATCTCGAGGTAACGGCGGTGCGCATCCTGCTCTGCAATGCCGGCTTTTTTAATCAGAGCGATGTACTCCGAGGCGCTCCCATCGCCAATCGGGGGCTCGTTCGCATCCATCTGGATCAATGCATTATCAACGCCCATTCCCGTCAGAGCGGAAAGGACGTGTTCAACTGTGTGGATTTTGACCATTCCCTGAACAAGAGTGGTCGCGCGCTCGACGGTTTTCACATACGCAGCAGCCGCATCGACAATCGGCTCATCAGGCAAATCAATGCGCTGGAATTTGAATCCATGACCGACAGGCGCAGGAAGAAGAGTGAGAGTAACATTTTCACCGGTGTGCAGGGCGCTCCCTGTGAGACTGGCGGGTGATGCAAGTGTGCGTTGTTTTTCCAAAATATGTGTGAGGATTTAAAGTTTGAGGTCGGATGGCAGTGGCTCGATGGACATCGCCTCTGGGAGATGCCAAAAAGGCGCGAGTACTGAGATATTAAGATGCACTGGCTGAGTGGCTTTGTGAGAGGATTTTTCCGTCGAGCATATTGAGGCGAAGTGGAGCCAGAGAAGCTACGAATTCACTATGGGTGACAATAATCAAGGTGGCTATTTTTTGGGAAGCAATCCTTGTGAACGTCTCGCAAACCATCGAGGCATTGGCCGAGTCGAGATTGCCGGTCGGCTCGTCCGCCAAAAGAAGGGCCGGCCGCCCGACTAATGCCCGAGCGGTCGCCGTGCGCTGCATCTCCCCTCCGCTAAGCTGATGAGGAAAGTGAGAGGCACGGTGCGACATGCCAACGAGATCCAACATCTCAGAAACGCGCCGAGCTGCGATGGATGATGACTCTCCGCGCAGGAGCAGTGGCAACTCGACATTCTCGCGAAGGGTCATGGCAGGAAGGAGGTTGAAAAACTGGAAAACAATGCCCAGCGTGTTGCGACGATAATTGGTAAGCTCGGCTTCCCCGGCGTTGTGCAAACAAACGCCAGCAACCCGAAGCTCGCCGGATGTCGGGTGGTCAAGTCCCCCAAGGAGATTGAGTAGCGTACTTTTCCCGCAACCACTGGGACCAGTGACCGTCACAAAACTGCCCGATTCGAGCTCGAGCGACACCCCATCCAACGCGCGGACTTCGCCGGTGCCGGAAGAATAAATTCGCGTGACGTTTTGCAGAGAGATCATGAAATGACGATAATCAACATCTCATGCGCGATGATCAAGAAGACTTCCGGATTATTGGAGAAACAGAGGATCTTCTGATCGTGGAAAAACCAGCAGGGCTTTTGGTCCACCCCACCAAGCCTAACGGACCACGAACCCTCTGGGATGCACTCCGTGAGCTTCTGTCCTATGAAATCGCAAACGGGGGGCAGGTATCACTGATCAATCGTCTCGACCGAGAGACAAGCGGATTGGTGCTTGTGGCAAAGCACCCTGCCGCCGCTCGAGAAGCCGCAATGGCTATGCAGGCGGGGAAAATCAAGAAGACCTATCTCGCCATTTTATGCGGCACTCCGACTGAGAAATCGTTCTCTACTGACGCTTCCATTATCAGGCAAGGGGAAGTGGAACCGACCAAGATTCATCTCAAACGAATGGTCCACCCGACCGGAGCCTCTGCAAAAACTCACTTCCGCGTCTTGAGGAATTTTGCAACCGAGACGGGCGATTTTTCACTGGTCGAGGCGCAACCGCTCACGGGACGCACTCATCAAATCCGCCTGCACGCATCCCATGCAGGTTATCCCGTCGTAGGCGACAAAATCTATGGTCCATCCGAAGATTGCTATCTGGAGTTCATACAAACGGGGTGGACGCCGTCATTGGAAGCCAGGCTCCTCATGAAGAGACATGCCCTCCATTCCTCCGGACTCGGGATCGAATGGAAAGGGGAATGGCTCGAGTGGCAAATCGGATGCCCGCAGGATATGAAAAGTTTTGAAAGTAATTCATGAACTTTTCAGTTCTGAATTAACTTGAGTTAATGGCTCCCCCGCGCACGCACGCCCTGCAAGCAACAAGCCCTCCGCCTTATGCCACGTTTCCTGCCATTCTTTCTCTCCGATAGAATCAGCCACAATCCCAGCGCCAACGTGAAAATGAGAACTCGTTGGCTCAAAAACCGCCGTGCGAATGGCCATGGAAAACTGGCTCTCCCCATTGTAGCCAAAGTAACCGATCGCTCCGGTGTAAATACCGCGAGAATGACGCTCGAGTTCACAAATGATTTCCATAGCCCGCTTTTTTGGGGCACCTGAAATCGACCCGCCCGGGAAGCACTCACGAAACGCTGCGACGTGGCTCACATCCTCGCGCAGCTCGCCGGAAATCGTCGAGACAAGGTGGAAGACCTGCTCGTAGCTTTCGAGGCAGAGCAATTCCGGCACCGTGATAGATCCGTAACGGCAGACGCGACCAAGGTCATTGCGCTCAAGATCCGTGATCATCACCAACTCCGCGATTTCCTTCGAAGATGTCAGTAATTCCTGCGAACTCAACCTGTCTCCCGCCTCGTCCGGATTCCTCGGACGCGTTCCTTTGATCGGTCTCGTCTCAATCCTGCGGCCGGAAATCCGCAAAAAACTCTCTGGTGATGCCGAGGCAATTTGCAAACCTTTCGCACTTAAAAAACCCGCATGCGGCGCGGGCGAGAGCGTACGCAACATTTCATAAAAAGCCCACGGGTCAGCGCAAGCCTCGGCAAAAAAGGGATGGCTCAGACAAACTTGATAAATGTCGCCAGCCGCGATGTATGACTGCGCGGATTCCACCATCCTTAAAAATTCCTCTCGGCCTAAAACCGGCTTGAAATCTAGAGGCTCAGCTGAAGCGGAGCTAGAAGCGGCCTCAAATTTTTGCGGTTTATTTGTCCATTCTCCCGTGGCGTGGGAATAGAGGTGAAGCTCGTCGTAAAAAGAAAAATGGAAGTCTCCATCATAACCAACCCAACCGATCGCCGCCCCATCAGGGCAAGCCGAGGATCCCGCCACTCTACGGCGGCGGTCCAATTCGCATTCGAGCATCTCCCAATCACGACCACAGAGAATCAAATCCGGCTTGCAAGCAAGGACCGATAGGGAATCGGCATGGGGCAATGCAGAATCTAAAAAAACAAATCCCTGCTCACCTCGCATGGCCCGCGCCGCTTCGACTGGTCCTGCTGTTGTAAAATGCCTATTAAGATTCATGCTCTTGCCAAGTCATCGCAAAGTTGATGTGATTTCAAGCCTGCCGCCTGCGATATGTATTTTCAGCGAATCTTTACCACTCTCGTCCTCGTCCTCACATTAACGCGCCTGTGCCTGGCTCAGGATGCCCCTTCCGAAGAAGCCTCGCCCACTTCCTCCCCTATCCCGGCTACCACGACGGAGGGTACTCCCGCTCTAGAGCCGGCGCCGACGCCAGAAGCTTCGCCTGCTCCTGAGGCCGCAGCTACGCCGGAGTCAACTCCCACACCGGAGGCCACACCGGAGGCCACACCGAAAAATCAGGATTTCATCAATCTGCCAACAGATGCACCTTCTCAAGCCTCGGACGTCATCTCAGACTCACAGATTTCCCTCTCTGGCGAGAACCTGCCTACAGAGCAGTCCGACAAGGAGTTTTTAGATCCCAATCAGCTCCTGCCGACAGATTCCGCTCCCGCGGCCATAGATCCTCGCACACTCGCAGCCTCCGGTGAGGAGCAAGAACGCAAGGTCAAAATCCGCTATCAACAAGTCCGAGCAAAAGCCGAACTCGATCCCGATGTCGCAAGCCTGCTGGCCAAAGCGAAGACCGCGCGCACATTCGAAGGGGAGCGCGCAGCTTACAGAAAATATTACGAGCTTCTCTTCAAAAAGATGAAAAAACTCGACGGCACGCTGGCTAAAAAGTGCGACCTGATGGAAAAAACCTACCTCTCCCGCCTTGCTCAGTCGCGCATCGAGCCCACGATTCCCCTCGAACCTCCACCCAAACCAGAGCCCCTCGCCAACTAATCAATCCTTCGTGCCAGATAACTCAATCATTGCCTGACATTCCATGACTCTTTCCAGCAACCCGGAGATGAAAATCTTCACTGGCAATGCCAATCCAGCGCTCTCCCGCGATATCTGCAACTACATCGGAGTTCCTCTTGGAGACGCCACCGTCACATCCTTCCCGGATGGTGAAACATTTGTAAAAATCAACGACAACATCCGAGGTCGCGATGTTTTTATCATCCAGCCCACGTGCCCGCCCACGAATCAAAACTTGATGGAGTTGCTCATCATGGTGGATGCCGCACGCAGGGCCAGCGCGGCTCGCATCACCGCCGTGATTCCATTTTTCGGCTATGCTAGGCAGGATCGAAAAGACCAACCCCGCGTTCCAATCACTGCCAAACTCGTGGCGAACCTGATTGCGGCCGCCGGCGTGGACCGCGTTCTCACGATGGATCTCCATGCGCAACAAATTCAGGGCTTTTTTGATATTCCCGTTGACCACCTGCACGCGATGCCAGTGATGGTCGAACACATTCGAACGTTAGGCATCGAGAACCTCATTGTGGTATCACCCGATGTGGGTGGTGTGAAAATGGCCTCAGCTTACGCAACCGCGCTGGGAACCCGCATCGCGATCGTCGTGAAGCAACGAAAAAGCGCCACGGAAACCGAAGCCTCCCACATCATCGGAGAAGTCGCGGGGAAAAATGTTCTCATCGTTGACGACCTCACCGAGACGGCCGGAACGATCACCAGCGCTGCAAAGATTCTTAGGAAACAAGGAGCCCTTGATATTTATGCTGGCATTTCTCACACGATACTGACAGACTTGGCAGTTGAGCGTCTAAGAGATTCCGATTTAAAGGAGTTGATTTCCACGAACAGCGTTCCAGCTCGTCTCACGATCGGCAGCAGAGTCACATCACTCTCCGTTGCCGAGCTTCTCGGTGAGGGGATCCGGCGCATTCACGACGACGAATCCGTAAGCTCGCTCTTTGAAGTAAAACCAAAAAAGTAAATCACATCTATGGCCAAGCAAGTCAAACTCACAGCCCGTTCCCGCTCCGAAAGCGGCCGCAATGCAGTCAAGAGAGTCCGCGCCCGCGGATGCGTTCCAGCCGTCATCTACGGCCACCGCACCGCCCCAGCGAATCTCGAAGTCTCGCATCGCGAATTGGAAGTCCTCCTCTCCCACGCAGTAGGAGAAAGCATCCTCGTCGATTTGGAAATTCAGGACGGCTCAAAAACTTCAAACCAACTTTCCCTCATCCAAGAAGTCCAACGTCACACGCTTCGGCCACAGATTTTGCACATCGACTTCCAAGCGGTGTCGATGACAGAAAAAATCTCTGCTGATATCACGATCGAGCCATTCGGTGAAGCCGACGGCGTCAAGAATTTTGGCGGCCTTCTAGAGCAAAGTATCCGCTCACTCGCCATCCGTTGCCTACCGCAGGATTTGCCGGAGATCATCAAAGTTGACGTGAGCGCACTGAAGATCGGTGACTCCATCCACGTGCGTGATCTTCCCCTGCCCGGAGGCGTGGAAGCTGATGTCGATGCCGACCTCACCGTCTTCATTGTAGCCGAGCCAGCAGTCGCAATCGAGGCGACTGCCAAGGAAGGAACCGCTGGTCCAGAGGTTATCAAAGAGAAGAAAACCGAAGGAAGCTCAGACAAAAAGTAATTTCCCTCGAAGTGGAATCAACCTCTGCATTCCGACTCGTAGCCTGCCTTGGCAATCCAGGCCCCCAATACCAGAATACCCGGCACAATATCGGGTTTATGGTTGGCGACGAGTTGTCACGACGCAGTGTCACCACATTCACCTTCGATCCCAAGTGGAATGCCGAGACAGCACGAGTCGGTGGCCGCACGCTTATGAAGCCTCAGACCTTCATGAACCTGAGCGGAGAAGCCGTGGGGGAATTTTCAAGATACTACAAGATCCCAGTATGCGAAATCATGGTGATCCTCGATGACACATCTCTCCCACTCGGCATGCTGCGCTTGCGCAAATCCGGCAGCTCGGGAGGGCATAACGGACTCGACTCCATCCTCGTTCACTCGGGGACAGAGGCCGTACCCCGTCTGCGCGTCGGGATTGGCAAACCAGAGAGCACTCTACACAATCACGTCCTCGGAGGATTCCGCCAGGATGAACTCCCCGCTCTCGCGGACTCCGTGAACAGGGCGTCGGACGCCTTTGAATACGCCAATGCCCACGGCATCGAGGCGGCAATGAATCAATTCAACCAAAAAAACTAGGAACAATGAACCGATACGAAGCACTCCTCGCCCTTAATACGCGAGGCAAAGAAGAAACCATCAAAGACACCATCGAGCGCCTTGAAAACGTGCTCAAAGCCGAGGGAGCCACAATCGAGCAGGTTCAACGCCTCGAAAAACGCGAACTCGCCTACGAGACCAACCACCTCAAAAGTGCATACTTCGTAAATTTTATTTTCGAAGCAGCCCCTTCTGTCATTAGCAAGTTGCGCACAAAGCTCAAACTTGACAACGATATCCTCCTTCAAAACTACTTGAAGCTCGCCAACAAAAAAGCTGCCGCACCTGCCGCAGCCTAGCCTCCCACATCCCTAGAAAACCATGGCCAACGTCAACAAAGTCATTCTGATTGGAAACGTAACGCGCGACCCCGAGGTCAAGTTCACCTCGAAAGGCAGCGCCGTCACCGATATAGGTCTTGCAATCAACCGTAACTACACCCTCGACAATGGGGAAAAGCGCGAGGAAACAACCTTTGTTGACGTCGAACTCTGGGGCCGTCTGGCAGAAATCGCAGGAGAATACGCAAAGAAGGGCCGCCCGATTTATATCGAAGGGCGCCTTCGGATGGATACCTGGGACGATAAGGCAAGTGGCCAGAAACGCAGCCGCATGAAAGTGGTTGGCGAGAATCTGCAGCTCCTTGGAGCCCGCACAGGAGGGTCTCCCGGAGCGCAATCTGGAGAGAATGAGAGCTACGACTCCAATCCTTCCCAACCGGCTCCCAACCGCACCGCGCCGCCACAACGGCCCGTCGCACCGCCCGCAAATGAAGCGGACGACGACATCCCATTTTGATTCGCTTTTAGACCTCCCGAAAATCTCGAGGAGGATTATCAAAGCGTAAGCGGTTTTCAGGTTTCTGAGTCCTTTCCATCCAATCTGATTCTTCATGATGAACCAACCGGATCCGAAATCCCAAGACCTCGAGCCGATCGACTCGGTATTTGAGATTTCATTACGTCCACCACTTTTTGAAGAATTTGCTGGTCAGGACAAAACCGTCGAACGCTTGCAAGTAATGGTGGAAGCGGCCAAGCAGCGTGGTGATGCCCTGCAACACATCCTTCTCAGCGGCCCCCCAGGGCTCGGTAAGACCACCCTCGCCTACATCATCGGCAATGCCATGAACGCTGAAGTCCGCACAACCAGCGGGCCGATAATCGAGAAGGCGGGTGACCTCGCCGGATTGCTCACAAATATTGAACGCGGGGGCGTGCTTTTCATTGATGAAATCCACCGCCTCCAGCCCGCCATCGAAGAGTATTTGTATCCGGCCATGGAGGATTTTAAACTCGACATCGTCATTGACCAAGGCCCTAGCGCCCGAACGGTGAGGCTCAATCTCGCGCCCTTCACACTCATTGGAGCCACAACTCGCTCGGGCATGATCAGCGACCCTCTGCGTTCTCGATTTGGCATGAATTGCCGACTCGACTACTACGCTCCCGATACGCTTGCCGCGATCGTGTCCCGCAGCGCAGGGCTCCTAAGCAGCACGTTGGAAGAAGGGGCCGCCATGGAAATCGCCCAACGAGCACGAGGAACCCCACGCATCGCAAACAACCTCCTCCGCTGGGTACGTGACTATGCTTTGGTTCGCGCTGAGGGGCGAATCACCGCCCAAAGCGCCTCCGATGCCCTGACCATGCTCGACATCGACGCCGAGGGGTTTGATGAGATGGACAAGCGAATTCTCGAAGCGCTCATCGGCCTATTTGACGGAGGGCCAGTTGGAGTCAACAGCCTCGCCGTGGCGATCGGCGAAGAAGCAGGCACAATCGAAGAGGTGCACGAACCCTACCTAATCATGCAGGGCTACCTAAAACGCACCGCTCAAGGCCGAGTCGCCATGCCCAAGGCTTACAGAAAGCTGGGCCTCCCCACCCCACAATCCTCAACGACTCCCCCAGCCCAACCCGATCTTTTTAAGGCGTAGGACCGCCTTGAATCCGAAAAACGATCTTTAGACAGGATGCTCCACCTACGGAATTGCAAGGCAACTCATCCTCTGTGAACTCTGTGGTCAATCCTCTTGGATTTGAGTTGAAAACATCGCTATCTCCTTGGTCTCCTGTGATTCATTGCAAAGGAAAAATCCGGACATCGACCGGTTCGGCGACGAGCATTGAGGCGGGCGGTTCTTCAGGCACCTCAAAGCCATTTTCCCTCAAGGGCTCTGCAGTCCAAAGCGAGCAGTCCGCCTGTTCGATGCGGTAGGGCTTGTGGTGCACACGACCGCACCGAATCCGGCCTGCGCTGTCGGATGTGAAAAGAAGGTAACGCTCGACGAGAAACCACTCCAGAGAATAATCACGAGCAGGCTGCGGCTGAGCGGGAGGACGATAGCAAAAGAGCGACTCCGCGGAGCAACCCCGCCGATGGCTTGAATAGTGGATCGCTCCCGATTGGAACTGCGCGCTCATCCGAGCGTGATTGTAAGGCAGATGAAAAAAACGACGCGCCAATTCGACAGCGATCGGTTGGTTGCAATCGAGCGAAAAAAACCACACTCCCGGTCGGCCCGCATCGTCGTACACGTAGGTGCGCACATTGAGTTCAAGAAACCAGGAAATCCATGGCAGCGGCGGCAAACCAACAGGGCGCACACGCTGCATCGCAAACGGGACCACGCCAATCCAAGCCCTTCCCTCGTGGGTGTCCACATGAAGCCCCTCCGGAAGGCGTGACTGGATTTGAAGGGGATCAATAGGCCAGTGAAGGAAAAGAAGATGACTCCATCGCTGTCGCATCACTGGAAACCCGCTCGGCGACTCACGCACTGAAAGCCGCTGCGCAAACGAAGGCATCTCACAGATTTTCCCTTCCGAGTTGGTCTCGATGTGCTGGGCGTGCATGCCTTATGGTACGTCCGGAAGTACCGCAACCGAACCATAATTTCAAACCTACTGAAAAGCAACTCAGGCGCAACGAGGGCAGATTTGCAGGAGGATTTCATTTCTTGATTTGTGTAATTTCTTTCAATGATATTCTCTCAACCATGAACTTCCTACCCAGTCCGATCCTTCTTGCGCTCATTGCGACCACTTCCCTCTTCGCACAACCACCACAACCTGGCAGCCAGATTGCCGCAACCAAGACATCACGCCTTCCGGTCTCCGACTGGATGAGCATGGGTGACAACGAAAAGAAATTCGGGCCAACCGAAAGTTCCGGTGCCATTGTGTTTTCCGGCGAGGGCTTCGCCGAAAAAGGGCGTGGTGTTGCCGCGTTTTTTCCCGAGACAACACTCGCCGAGGGACAATCTCTGACAGTCACCGCAAGGGTCACATTTTCAGGAGTGCACAGTTTTGGGCTCTTCAAGTTTGGGATATTTCAAAGTGCATCCAGAACAAAGGATGCTGGCTGGGTGGGATATTGCGCTTTTGCTGGCTCGGAAAAGTTTTTTCCAAAGGGCGGCTTGTTTGCGAGTGCAGCAGGGAACAAAAAATACTTCGGTTCCCAAACAGAAAAGATCATCGCAGAATCCACGACGCCGCAGCGCACGAGCAAAGACGAACGCTTTTTGTATAACATAAAAGATGGGGAATATATGGTTCAAATGTCACTTACCCTCCTGACTGGCAACAAAATCGCCTGCAAATTTGAAATGGCTCCTGAAAGCAATCCAGGCGCTCCCCTCGCCTCATACGATGGGGTGGACGACGCCCCCAGCGCCACAGCCTTCGACGCTTTGGGCTTCGCTTTCCATCAAGGCCTCTCGACGGATTCCGTGGAATTTCGCGATGTGGTCGTGGAGGTATCCCCAACCCAAAAATGATCAATCCCCGCTCAGTAGGCTAGGCTAATCGGCCACTTCGAAACCTTGCCGGACGCATGGCTTTGCGGAATGCGATGGCGCCCTTGCCGCACAAGTCGCCCCCCGGCGGCGCGGCATACCTACCCAGGCAAACGATCACACTGCCGCACGGCAGCGCACTTCGTAACCCCCAAGCTAGGGCACGCTTAGGCCCTTGGCTTTTCAATTCTCAGCCGCGAAGCGGCGTCTCAGATAAAAACAACAAAATCATTTATTTAACCACGGATGACACGGAGAGCACGGAGTAGAAAATGAAGTTTGGCAGCAAGTTGAAATTGGTGAGTTTTTGTACCAGCTTGCAATCTACTCCGTGTTCTCCGTGTTCTCCGTGGTTAATTCTCAGTGGTTAATTCTGCTTTTTACAGCGCGGCGCGGAGGCGTTTGCTCTCCAGGTTGCTGAGTTTAATCGGCTCCTTGGCGCCCTGTAGGTGGAGCTCCCAGCTGAGGAGATTTTTTCTCACTATCTTGGCAACAGATTGAGTGTTCACGAGCAGGCTGCGACTGACTTTGGCAAAGAGACCCGCCGGCAGTTGGCTCTCCCAGAGGGAGAGTGTCTGTTTCATCATGAGGGTTTTGCCTTCATTCAGGAAGATCCGCGTGTAGTCGCCTTGAGCCTCAATGGCGGTGATTTCCCCGACTTTCACCATCATGGAAAGAGATTTATCCCGAAGTAATACGAGGTCATCGGCTTCGAGTTGTTCTCCAGCTTTGGCCACCGGATGAGGCTCGTCCGTTTCAGAAACCGGCGGCTTGGACAGGCGGAGGATCGTCTTGGCGAGCCTCGCTGCGCTCACCGGCTTGGTGAGATAGTCTAAGGCATTGGCCTCGAAGGCCCGTATGGCATACTCGTCGTAGGCTGTGACAAAGACGACAGCTGGCTGGGGGGTGAGATTCTCGAGCTTCGGGAGAAGGGCGAAGCCATTCTTTTTGGGCATCTGGATATCGAGAAAAATCAGGTCCGGTTTGAGCGTTTGCACCAGCTCGTTTGCCGAGGTGACATCCTCCGCTTCACCCACGATCTCGATCTCGGGGTGGGATTTGAGACGGTTTGTGAGCTGGACTCTGGCCGTGGGCTCGTCATCTACCAGAATGACGCGGAAACGCGGTGGAGAAGCCGGGGTTTGAGTATTCTTGTTCATGGCTTTATCAATTGGAGCGTCTATTCTCAGCGAAAATGATCGGAAGCGTCATGCGGGCAAGCACATGCTGTGGGGACTTTTCATAGGTCAGGGACGCGCGGTCGCCGTAGATCAGATGGAGGCGCCGGCGGAGATTGCTGATTCCGATACCTATGCCGTTGTCTTTTCCACGAAATGTTGCGGAAGAAGGCTCTACCCACGATCCCGTGTTCTCAACCGTGAGGCGGAGCTTTCCGTCAGCGAGTTGT
>VFJO01000136.1 GCA_009886045.1 Verrucomicrobiota bacterium | reverse complement strand
GGGGCGAGGTGGCTGAATAGGAAGGCAATTTTTGGGTTTTGGATTGGGATCAATCTTCGTATTCCGAGCGCACAAGGTCGGTGAGTTGCTTCTGTGTGGGCAGCTTTCCTCTGAATTCTCTTGGCAATTTCGATTGGAGTTCGTAGGTGGCGACTCCAATGGCATTCGACTTGCTGCGGAGGGCATACTCGACTTCGATATCGTCTTTCTCGGCACAAAGGATGATGCCGATCGAGGGTTGGTCACCGGGGGCGCGTTCTTTTTCATCAAGGATGGTGAGGTAAAAATCCATCTTCCCTGCGAATTCAGGCTCGAATGGGCCGACTTTCAAGTCGAATGCCACGAGGGCTTTCAGGAACCGGTGGTAAAAGAGGAGGTCGATGAAGTATTCCTTTTTGCCGGCGGCGACCCGGTATTGGCGTCCGACAAAGCAGAATCCGTAGCCGAGTTCCATGAGGAAGCCTTGGAGGCGCGTGATCAAGCGGTCTTCCAACTCGCGCTCCTTCACAGCGCGGCGAATTCCCAGAAACTCCAGGTTGTAGGAACTCTTGAGCATTTCCTCGGCCTGTTCGGCGAGGTGTGCGGGGAGGGCGAGGGGGAAGTTGTGGGATTTTTTGTCAGCGACGGCGCGCTCGTAGGCACCCGCTTTGATCTGGTTGATCAAAACATTGCGGGTCCAGCCGAAGCGGGCTGTGGCTTGAAGATACCACAGCCGGGCGGAGTGGTCTTGAATGCGGATGAGCGCGTTGGCATGGTGGCCCCATGGCACTACGCAAACCAATTCTCTCACAGCCTGTGAGAGAATTTCACCAGAAGGGACAGGTCGGCCGGATTTTTTGATTTCTCTCACGAGTTGTGAGAGAAATTCGGGTTGCGAGTGCAGAGTGTAGAATTGGCGCATCCGCCAGACATTTTGGGCTGAAAACCCTGTGGCTCCCGGGAATTCGCGCCGAAGATCGGCGGCCACCAATTCCACCACCGAATCCCCCCAGCCGAGCATCTGTTGTTTCTGCAGGATTCCATGGCCGATGTCCCAGTAGAGAAGGATGAGTTCGGAATTGACCGCGCGGGCTGCGGAAATCCGCGCGGACTGAATCCGGGCCTTCAGATCGGCGATCAAATCGCGGTAGTCTTGCGAGGCAAGGATGCCCGCGCGGGAGGTGTCGAGTATCGGCGCGGGAGAACTCATTGCAAGACGGCGAGCAACTGCTGGGCGCGGGTGGCTCCGAGAACGAAGGTGCGGGCTTGGTAGTCGTTTTTCGCGCTGCGACCTTGGGAAATTTCCTCTTCACTCAAGGCAAACCAGAGGTGCTCGATAGTGATAACAGTGAGGGACATAGATCGAAGGGGTGAGTTTTAGGTAGTAATTTCGTGGGTTGATAGCAGGTTCATTAGCATTTGACTACGCAAAAATCGAAATGTCTGTTGTCTGGTAACATTGAGGCGGAATATTGATTTTGGATTTTGGATTTTGGATGGTGGATTGGCGGCGCAGCCGCTGTGGCAAGTAACTGGTGGCGAGTGGCGGAAGCGGAGATGTTGGATGGTGGATTTTGGGTGAATTTTTGACAGGAGGACAGGATTTGCAGGAAGAGATTCAGAGTTCAGCATTGGTTATTCCGGATTCGCACGCTGTGACGCGGGAGCATCCGTCGCGAGTTCGGCTTCGAGTTCTTCGATACTGGGCAGGTTTGTTTGAAGGGGCTCGGGCAGGGACTCGAGAAGTTGGTATTCGGCGATGCCCATCGGCTTGGTGGTGTCGCGCAGGGCGTATTCGGCTACGATGCGGTTCTGGGTCTTGCAGAGCAGGAGTCCGATGGTGGGCTGGTCGTCCTCGCTTTTAATTTGGGAGTCGACGGCGCTGAGGTAGAAGTTCAGTTGGCCGACATGCTCAGGTTTGAATGCGGAGCCTTTCAGTTCGATGACGACATAACGCTTCAGGCGGGTGTGGTAGAAGAGCAGATCGATGAAGAATTCGTCGCCCGCGACCTCAAGCCTAAACTGGCGTCCGACGAAGGCGAAACCAGTGCCCAACTCGAGCAGGAAGCGGATGATGTGACGGATGAGGGCGTTTTCAATCTCCCGCTCGTGGGCATCGTCGGCAAGGCCGAGGAAATCGAAGTTGTAGGGATCTTTCAGTGTTTCCTGAGCCAGAGCGGAATGGGGCGCTGGGAGAAGAGCCGCGAAATTGGTGATGGCTGCCCCTTGGCGATCCTTAAGGCGGGTTTCGATGTTGCGTTTCAGGGTATCCCGCGACCAGCCGCCGGTTACTGCATGAACCGCATACCACTCGCGATCCGGGGGTTGCACCTTGGTGAGCAGGATAACAATGTGGAACCAGGGTAATTGGTCAGCAGGCTGCTGACCAAAGCGCGGGCTGGGCGCCTCGGCCGATGGCTCACCAAGCTGCTGCGCAATAGCGGGAACCGGACAGTGCTCCGCGAAGAAGCGCATGTATTTGATGTTGCTGGCAGAGAAGCCCTTGATATCCGGAAATGCGTCTTTCAGATCGGCGGCGATCCTGGGTATGACCTTGGAACCCCATCCTTGCTGGGTTTGACGCTCTAAAATGTCTCGTCCGATGCTGTGGTAGAGGCGCACTACCTCGGAATTCACGGCCAGAGCGGCGCGACTGCGGGCAGACTGGATGCGGGTTTTGAGCTCCGTAAGCCAGATCGCATAGTCCGAAGAGATGAGTTCAGTGGGCATGGCCAAGTCTTTCGAGGTTAGAGCAGACAGTTGTTTCGAGTTTGCGGGACTCTGCGAACTGGGCATTCATTCCGGCGATGAAGTAGCAGTCGTATCGCGACATCATCAGGGGCTTCTTCGATCGCTGCGCTTCTCTCTCGACCATATCGGTGACCTCAACAAAATGATTCTCCCCCGCTTGCCGCTGTTGAAGCAAGCGGCGTGGGCGGCGAAAGCGGTGATGCTGGATTTTGAATAGCGGAAGGATCATTTCAACGAATCTTGAACCAGGGGTTGTCGCAGGAACTGCAACAGGGGGGGATTGAGGTAAGAAAATTTTGGATGATGGATTTTGGATTTTGGATTGGCGGCGTAGCCGCTGTGGCAAGTAACTGGTAACTGGTAACGCGTAACGAGTGGGGCAGATTTTGGATTTTGGATGATGGATTGGCGGTCCGCCTTCGCGCTTTGCGACTCCGGCGTGATGAGGTGGTTGGTGGGGCAAATTTTGGATTTTGGATTCTGGATTTTGGATTATGGATGGTGGATTGGCGGGGGGGCATTATTTCAGGTGTTTGAGATTGTTCGCTGCAAGAAGGGTGCGCATCTGGCTGATGGCGATTTCATTGAGCGTAAGCAGGCGCTCGGACTGGGAAATGCCTTGGCGAATGAGAACGGAATTAAGGCTCTCGAGATTTGTGATGACGACAAGTTGCTCAAGCGGCGCATGGTCGCGGATGTTGCCTTCGGCATCGGGATGGGCATCGCGCCATTGCTTCGCGGTCTGGCCAAAGAGGGCGACATTGAGCAGGTCGGCTTCGTTGGCATAGACGAGCGATGCTTGGGCCTTGGTGAGTGTCGGCGGCAGGAGCGCTTCCTTGATCGCGTCCGTATGGATGCGGTAATTGATCTTGGCCAGAGTGCGCTGGAGGTTCCAATCGAGCTTGAGGCGGTCGTTCTCATCCTCCTTGAGGCGGCGAAATTCTTTGATCAAATAGATTTTGAATTCGGGACTGATCCACATACCAAATTCGAAGGCGATGTCGGGATGCGCAAATGTGCCCCCATACCGCCCAGCGGTAGCTTTAAGGCCAATGGCGTTGGTTTTTTCAACCCACTCTTTGACGCTGATCTTGTAGCTATTCAAGCCAGCTTGGCTTTTAATTGTGGCGAATTCGCCATAATTAAAAGCGGGGTTGAAGACAGACTCCCAGATGCCAAGGAACTCTACGGTGTTCCGGTTTCGTAGCCAGTCGGAGATGAAGAAATCGCCATCCTTCGCCCTCAGCATGTCGGTTAGGGAGATATAATCGCCATCTTTGCCGGTGATAATCGATACGGCTGTGCCCTGAACTGCGATGGTGGTGGTTTTATTCTTGCTCATAGGTTTAGTTCGGCCCTGCCTTTGCCAACTTCGACCATTTCGGTGACCTCAACGAAATGGTCCTCCGCACGCTGACCGCTGTTGAAACAGGCAGTGCGGGCGGCAAAAGGAAAAATATTGGATTTTGAATAGCGGAAGAATCATTTCAATGAATCCTGAACCGGGGGTTGTCGCAAAGACTGCAAGAGGGGGGATTGGGGGTAAGAAAATTTTGGATTTTGGATTTTGGATTTTGGGTGAATTTTAGACAGGAGGACAGGATTTGCAGGAAGGAGGATTGCGGCGCAGCCGCTGTGGCGGTCCTCCTACGCGCTTCGCGGCTCCGGCGTGATGAGGTGACTGGTAACTGGTAACGAGTGGGGCGAGGTGGCTGAATAGGAAGGCAATTTTTGGGTTTTGGATTGGGATCAATCTTCGTATTCCGAGCGCACAAGGTCGGTGAGTTGCTTCTGTGTGGGCAGCTTTCC
>VFJO01000304.1 GCA_009886045.1 Verrucomicrobiota bacterium | reverse complement strand
GGGGATCGCGAAAAAAATCACAGCGCATACGCTGCGGCACTCGTTTGCCGCGCATCTGCTCGAGAGCGGAGCCGATATCCGAACGGTGCAGGAGCTGCTAGGCCACAGCGATGTGAGCACGACGATGATCTACACACATGATCTCAATCGGCCGGGCGTCTCGGTGCGGAGCCCGCTGGATGGTTAAACCTAGAAAAAGCATTTGAACCACAGATTACCAGAGGAGCACAGATTTCCAAGGCATTCACCCTACGGGTGAGTTGTGGTGAAGTTGTAATTGATTAATAACCGATTTAATCTGCGAAATCTGTGAAATCTGTGGATAGTTCCTACTGCCGATTTTAGGGTAAAGTGCGCAGCAAGCACGACAGCTTGACGCAACTTGAGGCTCTTTTTATTTCCCGACCGCCTTTGCTTTGAACCGGACGCCTAACTTACCCTCAAAGTGAGCATCCTGAGTCCATAATATGGCGTCGTGCTTCTTTGCGAATGCGTAGATGACGGAATCCGCAAAGGCCAACCCCTCTTCCAGCCCCAAAGCGGCAGCCTGCATCGCGAGATCAGCATCCAAATTCACCAAAGTTCCCTGGTGCATCGCTGCCGCAGCGGAGAAAGCTGCATCTTCCCCTCGCTCCTTCAAAACGACCTTGAAAACTTCGTAGATACAAACCGAGGGAACCACGAGAAGATCTGTGTCCTCAATCGCCTCTGAAAAGAAATCGGCCGTCGGCTCGTCCGCGAAGTAGGCCAGCCAGGCCGAGGAGTCGACCAGATTCATAGGCGGTCGCCATCCCGAACAAGTGTCGTGTCGATGCCCTTCAGATATCCGCGCAGTTTTCGAATTTCACGCACGGGGATGATTTCGATCCGATTTTTGAAGGCAAACACCTTGGCTTTTTCGCCGGAACGCAGTCCCATGCCTTCACGAATTTTCTGCGGAATAACAACTTGGAACTTTGGAGAAATGGTGACGGTTTCCATGCGTCATACGGTATCCCGATCGATCCGCGTGTCAAGGATCGCTGACATTGAAGACGACATAGGAAAACCCATGACCCGAATTTGTCTCTCGCGGAGGCGCTAAGACACGGAGGAGGGGAGGAGGTGTCTGAAACGATGCCTTTTATGAATGGCGAAAACACCCGCGTCACCTTGCTCGGAACTATGGGTTTGGCTTGGGAGGCTTCGTGCCAAATCGGTTCACCGGAAAGACGAGGATGCGTGAGCCGTCTTTTTGATTTTCGGGTGTGCAGGCTGCCAGAACGGCGATGACGGCGCCTTGTTCGTCGAGGACGACATTTGGACGCTCGATGCGTAGGAATTTCTCCTCGCTGCCGTCGGCGAAGCGGATGGGGATCTGGTTGGTGAAGAGGGGGTCCTTCGAAACCAATTCGTAGGAAACGCCGTCCTTGGAGGTGTAGTAGGCGAAGCTCTTGTGGAATCCGGTGGCGAATCCGTGGAGGTCGGTGAGCAGCATGTGGTAGCGCTCGCCGTCGTGCCAGAGGCAGGGGTCCTCATTTTGGAAACCGCTGGGGAGGGCGTTTTCGCTTCCTTTGTGCAGCATCGTGTAGGGTCCGAAGATGGAGTCTGCGCGGAAGGCGTGGATGTGGTGTAGGAGTTCATCGAACTCTTTGCTGCCGGGAAATTTGGGGTTTTCCACCTTCACTTTGCCGACGCCGTAAACGGAGCCGTCCTTGTGGATCCAAAGCCCTGGGTTGTTTGCCGGGATACACCAGTCCTTTCGGCGTTCCCACGGGCCCTCGACCGAATCGCTCACAGCCACGCCGCTTTTCCAGGCCGGGATGCCGAGGTGGTAGAGGTAGTATTTTCCGCCATGGAAAGCGATTTTCGGGTTGTGACAACCTTCGGAGTCGAAAAACTCTCCCGGCCGCGGGCGAAAGACCTCGCCGGCGAAAGTGTAGGGTCCGAGGAGGTTTTTCGAGGTGGCCCGAACGATGAAGCTGGTCTTCCAGGCGCTGAAATTTTCGCTTGTCCAACAGGACGCGAACATGTGGTAAGTGTCGCCGACTTTGATGATGGAGGGATCCCAGAGGTGGAAGCCCTCGCGCTGGAAGCCTCCGTCGCGGAGCGGCAGGCCCATCTTGGCTTTGAGCTGATTGTTCGTCGGTTCGGTGGTGTAGGGTTGGAAGGGTTTCTCGGCTGCGTTCGCTTGAAGGGTGGTGGAAATGGCGGCGGAGAAAATGAATCCGGCCAGTGCGAGGGTGGTTGTTTTTTTCATCATTTGGAAATTGTCAGGTTGGTGGGATCGTAGGAGGGGTTGGGTTCCGGCATCTGCGCTTTCACCTCAGCGCGCCAGGTGTGCAGTCGGGCGGTCAGCGCAGCGGCGGTCTCCGGCTTGTCTGTGGCGAGGTTGTTTTTTTCCGCGATGTCGTTCCGGAGATCGTAAAGTTCCACGCGCATGTCCTCATACCACTCGATGAGTTTGAAATCGCCCAAGCGCACGGCTCCGTAGGGCGATCCTCCTTGGTTGCTGTAGTGCGGGTAGTGCCAGAAAAGCGGGCGTTCGGGCGAATTTGCGCCTTGGAGTTCGGGTACAAGGCTTTTGCCATCGAGGTGCTGGTGTGGGATCGGCTGCAGGCCGGCCATTGTGAGGATGGTGGGGAAAAAATCCGGAGAACTCACTGGCTTATTGCAGACGCTGCTGGGCTTGGTGACTCCGGGCCACTTGACGAGGAGCGGTTCGCGAACGCCGCCTTCGTAGGCCCAGCCTTTGCCGGCGCGGAGCGGTAGGTTGGAGGTGGGCGAACCCTCGGCGGTGGAGAGCCCGCCATTGTCAGAGGTGAAAATGACGATAGTGTTTTCGTCGAGTTTCAGTCCGGCAAGTTTCTCGAGGATGCGGCCGACATTTTCATCAAGGTTCTCGACCATCGCCGCGTAGGCGGGGCGGTTTTGAATCTGCCTCACGGGGCGGCCGTTGTCGGTGAGGAATTCGGAGGATTCACCCGCAGGCAGCTTGGCCGCTTTGGCTTTGTATTTTTCCAACAAAGTGGCTTTGGCCTGTAGCGGGGTGTGGACGGCGTAGTGGGAGAGGTAAACGAGGAACGGCTTGTCGCGGTGCTGCTCGATGAAGCGGATCGCTTC
>VFJO01000168.1 GCA_009886045.1 Verrucomicrobiota bacterium | reverse complement strand
GCCGCGCATACCTGCTTTGTGTTTTTTCCATTTCGGGTCTCTTTCTTTAGTGAGCCCCTCACGGTTTTTCGAGGTAGGATCACATAGCGGTGCCACCGCTCCGGTTCTGCAATCAAATCTGCCGCTCCAGGATAGCCTCCATAAAAAATATAGGTATCCAAATCCCAACCGAAGGCCTCCTTCATCTCCGCGAAAGACCAGTGCGGTGCGGAGATCACCTCAAAGCGGCCTGCCAAACTTTCGGAAAGGCCCGACTGGAGCAAAAGAGGCGATGAGCCCAGCAAAAGCACCTGAAGCTCGCTGCCGGTTCCGCTATCAGCATCCCAAAGGCTTTTGACCGCCTCCGACCAGTCTGGGATTTTTTGAACCTCATCCAGCACGAGAAGCCCCGGTCCGCCTTTGGCTTTGAGGCGCGCCAAGTCCCATTGTTGGAAAACCCAATCCCGATCTTTCATCGCTGGGTCATCGGCGGATCCGTAGTGGGTCGGGTGCCCATGGGCTGCCATGACTTGTTTGGCCAGAGTCGTTTTCCCAACTTGCCGAGGTCCAATAAAAATCTGCATAAATCGCCGTTTTTCAGCGAGTCGTTGCGATAGCTTCGAAAATATCCGTTCTCTTTTCACAATTTGCTCAAGGCTATGAGTAAAATTACTCAATGATGCAAGTTATAAAATGCAGGGTCGGAGCTGCGCGCCTGAAGCCTCGGGCATCTCGGCGATCTGCCCCTACCTTGGGGGAACGAAGGGGGGGGGGGAGACGAAGGCGCGGTAGCGCCCCAATTTGTAAACATTTGAACCGCGAATGACACGAATGCACACGAATAAAAATCAAGGCCGATAAGCATTTGTATTCTTCCCCATTGTTGAAAATTCGTTCTATTTGATTCCCTCGTTCCCAGTCGTCTCACCCTTCGGGCTGCCTGTGGCAGTCTACCTCGCACCTGCCCCGGCGCTCGGTTGTGGTCAGAATTTCCGGTTTGCCTCCTTCGCTCCCGCTCATGTCTCCCTTCGGGCTGCCTTCGGCAGGGTTGGTTCGCACTCCTCCCAGAGTGTCTCACCCTTCGCGCTGCTCATGTAGCCTACCGCGCAAACCTCCGTTTGCTTGGTTCCCAGCCAGCGCCCGCTGGCATGTGTTCCGGTTTCAGGTCTCCGGTTTGCCTCCTTCGCTCCCGCTCATGTCGCCCTTCGGGCTGCCTTCGGCAGGCTACCCAGCCAGCGCCCGCTGGCATGTGTTCCGGTTTCAGGTCTCCGGTTTGCCTCCTTCGCTCCCGCTCATGTCGCCCTTC
>VFJO01000013.1 GCA_009886045.1 Verrucomicrobiota bacterium | reverse complement strand
TCACGGTTTTTGCCGGCGGCGTTCTTGGCAATACCCGGCCCCCAGCCCTTGCCGGTCATTCCGACAAAGTAACCCTGCTCACCCAACGCCTCTTGGTAGGATTTGAACTCCGGCGGAAAAACGGGCCAGTGATTGCCAGCCTCCCCGAGTTGCCACGGATTGCGGCCGGTGATGACACTCGCGCGCGAGGGAGAACATTTGCCGTTTGGCGTGTAGGCCTGCGTGAAAAGGATGCCGTCGCGGGCCACGCGATCCATGGCCGGCGTCTTGACCCATTTGCAGCCGTAAACTCCCGCATGACCAAAAGACCAATCGTCCGCAATCGCAAAGAGGATGTTGGGTTTCGCTGGGGACTTCTCCCCTTCAGCGGACGCCAGAAAAACCGGACCAGCCACAAAAAAGGTGGCCAACGTAACAAGTGTGATTTTTATCTGAAAATTCATTTTCAACCAAGTGTCTGAATTCCTGGCGCCTTGCAGATCGTCGAGCAGGATTGGCAGGGATAGTGGCAAAAGGAGTGGGCGCACTTTGATTCAGCAAAGGGATGAGCTGTATGACGAAAAAAAGTCCTCACCGAAAAATGATTTTCCAGCTCAGGCCTGCGGCAGCGGCAGGAAATCGGTGAGGAGTGCGGTCTGACTCCATTGGCCAGTTGTTTCATCCCGAGCCGAAAAGAAAGGGTATTTTCACGGGTAGTGAATCTCGACCCTGTAAAACCTTCTTGCTCCGGCGGCAGTGGCATCAAGGACGCTACGCTCGCTGCCGAGATCGCTTGAAGTGTTTCCGCTCAGTGTGGTCCACGATCCTGGGGCCAAGGAATCACTGCTTTTCAGAGTGTAGATGCGCCCGCTGACGATTGGCTTGAAGGTGATGAGCATTTGGTTCACTGGGTCTGAAACGGGAGCAATCCTCAGTGTGAAGACCGAGCTGGCATTCTTTGGATCAAGGCCGGCGATAAACTCGAAATAGTTCGCGTTCCCGTCGCCATCACTGTCCTCTTCTGGCGATTGAATGAGGTTATATTGCTCGGCCCATGCGGTATATGCCGAGACCACCGAAATATTCATGGCAGCGGTCGTCGAGCCGCCCGTGTTGGTGGCGGTGATGGT
>VFJO01000299.1 GCA_009886045.1 Verrucomicrobiota bacterium | reverse complement strand
CTCCGCTTTTAGATCCGCCGCGGCTTGTAACGCAGTCTGCTCTAACCGCGAATATCGGTCGGCCAACTCCGTAAGCTGGTCGGAGGCGGATCGAGCCTTGGTGAGGAACCCATCGCCCAAAATCGCACAAAGCCATATCATCAGAGCAGCGCAAGCCACTCGCGCCCCGCAGGCAAGTCGTCACGCTCGATCCCTATGCCAGAAGACAAGGGTGGGAGCGATGACTTCCGCAATTTCTGATAAGCTCGGTTTGCCTTCACGATGAGTTCCTCTCAGGAAACGCCCCTGTCGGCGGAAGCCTACAGGTTCATCGTGGATCTGATCTATCGTCACAGCCGCATCAAACTCGGCAGTGACAAGCAAGCCCTGCTCTCGAGCCGCCTAACGAAGCGACTCCGCAGCATTGGCCTGAGTTCCTTTGACGATTACTGCGCCGTCTTGCGATCCCCCCAATCGCAAGACGAGATCGAGGAACTCCTGGACCTCATTTCGACAAACCACACGAGGTTCTACCGAGAGCCAGATCATTTCGATTATCTCATCGCCAAGATTCTTCCTCCGCTGATTCCGACGCTCATAGCCCGTCGCTCCCCGTTGCGAGTCTGGTCAGCAGCTTCCTCCTCCGGCGAGGAACCTTATACCCTTGCCATCGTGCTTTCGGAATTCCTCCGTGCTTTTCCTGCGGTGGATTGGCAAATTTGCGCGTCGGATATTTCCAAACGTGTCCTCACTGCGGCGAAGCAGGGTGTTTACCGCATGGATGCCGTGGAACCTGTGCCCCCAGACTTGCTGAAACGCTACTTCCAAAAGGGCTTTGGCGCTCAAGAGGGCAAATGCCGCGTCCGGAGTGAACTGCGCGACAAAGTGCGCTACGAGCGGATCAACCTCTTCCAGCATGAATACCCGATCCCCCTGCAGCAGCATGTTATCTTTTGCCGCAATGTGATGATTTATTTTGATATTCCATCCCGCGAGCAGGCGGTTAAACGCATGAGCCACTACCTGGCACCCAGCGGATACCTCATTGTCGGCCACTCCGAAAGCCTTATGGGAATCAACCACGGACTCAAATCGATCCAACAAGGAATTTACCAAAAACCATGATCACAGGAAAAAAAATTCGCGTGCTGGTAGTGGATGACTCGGCTCTGGCGAGACGCGCCATCATGACCGCACTCTCCAGCGATCCGGAGCTCGAAATCGTCGGCGGGGCAGAAGATCCCTATGTGGCCCGCGAAAAAATTCTGGAGCTTGAGCCCGATGTCATCACCTTAGACCTTGAGATGCCTCGCATGGACGGGCTCACGTTTCTGAAAATCCTCCAAGAACACCATCCGATCCCAGTGGTCGTGATCAGCTCTCTCACCCAAGCAGGTTCTGCCAAAGCGATGGAGGCGATGAACGCCGGGGCTATTGACGTAATAGGTAAACCAAATGGTAACAGCAATATGCTGCATATCTCGAATTCGCTGGCTTTCCATGTCAAAGGAGCCGCCCGCTCCCGTCGCCGTGGGGCGGCAGAAAAGGCCGAGCGCCGAGTCGTTGCCACACCGAGCACAACTACGATCGGGACTTTCTCGCCCCGCAAAGTGATTGTCATCGGGTCTTCCACAGGCGGGGTGGAGGCGCTTCGCTACCTCCTGCCTCGCCTGCCAAACGGATTGCCGCCCATCGTGGTTGTGCAACACATCCCAGCCAACTTTTCCCGCATCATGGCCCAACATCTCGATGAGCTATGCCCCTTCTCGGTTCGCGAAGCCAAGGACGGCGAGGAACTCAAGGCAGGCACCTGCCTCGTCGCGCCGGGGGATTTTCATTTGAGCCTCGTGCCTTTTGGCATGGGCTATAAAGTGCGAATTGGCCAGTCACCACCAGTCCACCATTGTCGCCCGGCTGTGGACATTCTTTTCCGATCAGCAGCAAACCACGCTGGCTCACACGCCGTGGGGGCCCTCCTCACAGGAATGGGCATCGATGGCGCGATGGGCCTGAAGGAACTCCAATCGGCTGGGGCAGAAACTCTGGCCGAATCCGAGGAAAGTTGCGTCGTTTTTGGCATGCCGCAGGCGGCCATCCGCTTGGGCGCCGCAAATCAGGTACTCCCACTCTCAAAGATGCCCCAAGCCATCCTCTCGGCGATCACCGCAAAGCACGCAAAAAACCCATGATGATTTCAACCCGACTTCCCAGCTCTCTCGCGGATACGGTAGAACGCGCCCTCAAAGAGATTTTTTCCAAACAACTTAAGCTTACCTTGGAGCCTGCATCATCTTCAGATGAGCCCCCCAATCTCAAAGTCTTCCACGCCTCCGTCTCGATCACGGGAGAGCGCGTGAAAGCCTCTGTGCTCCTCCAAGTTTCAGAAGCCTTTGCCGCCAAAGCCACGAAAATCCTCATCGGCTGCGATGCGGAAGGAGAGGAAATTCAAGATGCGACCGGCGAGCTTTGCAATATGATTTCAGGTCGTATCAAAAGCGAACTCACCACAGTAGGGTTCCCTGGCATTCTCGGCACCCCGACTATTACCTTCGGCTCTCGAATTGATCTTAGGGACACCATAGACTCCGAGTTATGCCGCACGGAGTGGGTTTGCGGGACGGATCACATCAATCTTCAAATTCTCATCCACAAACAACCATGAGCCTTCCAAAAATATTGAGTGTCGACGACAGCCGCACCATGCGCATGATGGTCAAACGCGCCTTCCGTAATTTTCAATGCGAACTCTTCGAGGCTGCCGACGGAGCAGAAGGCCTCGCTGCAGCCATCGCCAACAAGCCCGACCTCATTGTTCTCGACTACAATATGCCAGTCATGGATGGCGTCACGATGCTTCGCAACATGCGCGAAAATGCCGAACTCAAACGCACGCCGGTGATCATGCTCTCGGCGGAAGACAGTAATGAAATCATCTCTACCGTCGCCCGACTGGGCGTCCGCGACTACATCATCAAACCATTTGAAGATGAAAATCTCCTTTCTAAAGTGACCCGAATTATTAACTTAGAACGCAAACCAGAAACAGACCAACCTCCGGTAGTATATTAAAATTATGAGCGAACAACTTACCCCCGAAGCAAAATCCTTAGTCGAAATCAAACCAGATGAAGTCGCTGATTCCTTAAAAAAATCGGAAGTCCTCGTAGTCGATGACAGTCGCTTGATGCGAATGGTTCTGACAAAAGCCCTTAAAGACCTTGGTTTTACTAATATCGACACAGCAGTGGATGGCCGCGATGCCATCAACAAGCTCTTGGAAAAACCCTACGACCTCATGCTGTTGGATATGGAAATGCCTGAGATGAATGGGATTGAGGTTCTGACGAACATGAATTTCGACAGCCGTATTAAGGGCACCCCGACGATTGTTATTTCGGGAAATGAGCAGATTGACCTCGCGGTGCAATGCATCGAAGCAGGCGCAGAAGATTATCTCATCAAGCCTCCAAACCCGACCCTCCTGCGCGCGCGCGTCACGACCTCCCTCGAGAAAAAGCGCCTTCGCAATCTCGACAAGCTTCGCTTCGCCCAGCTCCAGGCGGAGAAGGAACTCGTGGAATTGGAAAAAGAAAAATCCGAGCGCTTGTTGCTGAACATCCTGCCCGGAGCGATCGCTGGCCGCTTGAAAGGTGGCGAGAAAACTATCGCGAATGGCCACCACGTCGTTTCTGTGATGTTTGCCGATCTCTGCGGCTTCACAGCGCTTTCACGCAAGACAACTCCCGATGATCTGGTGCGGATGCTTAACGAAATCTTTACCGCTTTTGACAACATTGTGGAGCACCACCAGGTAGAGAAAATCAAGACGATCGGCGATTGCTACATGCTGGTCGGAGGCCTCCCGAATCACCGCGATGACCACGCCCATGCCGTGGCAGATGCCGCAATCGAGATGGTCAAAGCACTCCAGCGTATCAATGAAAAAAATGGTACCGAGCTTGCGATGCGTGTCGGCATTCACTCCGGGCCGGTCGTGGCAGGTGTCATCGGGAAGATCAAATTTACTTATGACCTCTGGGGCGATACCGTAAACGTGGCAAGCCGCATGGAATCCTCTGGCATGCCCGGACGAATCCACCTCTCCGAACAAACCCGAGCCACGCTGGATTCGCATTTCATCCTTGAAGAGCGCGGCATGGTTGAATGCAAAGGCCTTGGTCAGGTGAAAACATTCTTTCTCAACGGACGTTCCTAAGCCGACACTCGCCTTGCGAATCCAATTCGAGAAAAAGTTTCTGTCAGAGTTTGACACGCCGCTTAAGGGCGCCCACACTTGCCGACTCTCAATCAATCAACGATGAAAACATTTTCAGCCAAATCCGAAGAGGTGAAGCGCAACTGGTGGGTCATTGACGCCGCCGGTCAGCCTCTCGGCCGCGTCGCAGTCCAAGCCGCCAATCTCCTTCGCGGAAAAAACAAAGTGATTTTCACTCCGCACGTTGACACTGGTGACTTCGTCGTCGTCCTCAACGCTTCCAAAGTCACCATCGGTGGCAAAAAGGAAATCGCTAAAACTTACATGAGCTTCTCCGGCTTCGTCGGCGGGCACAAATCCGAAACCTTCCGAGCCCGTCGCGAGCGCCGTCCCGAGCTTCTCATCGAACGCGCTGTGCGTGGTATGATTCCGCACAATCGCCTCGGTCGCGCCCTCTATGGTAAGCTCAAAGTTTACGCCGGTGCCGAGCACCCACACACAGCACAAAATCCCCAAGCAGCCTGATATTTCGTATGAGCAAAGCCGCCCCACCCATCCAAACCACAGGTCGTCGCAAGACCTCCGTGGCCAGCATCCGTCTGCAACCAGGTACCGGGGCCATCAAGGTCAACGGACGTGATTTCACCGACTACTTTCCAAGCATCTCGATCCAAAACCAAATTCTCCGTCCGCTGGAGATCGCCAACTCCGTTCACGCCTACGACCTCGTCGTGCGCACCGTCGGCGGAGGCATCAATGGCCAAGCCGGAGCCTTGCGCTTGGCGATCAGCCGCGCGCTCATCGAGATCGACGAAGCCCTTCGCTCCCCACTCAAGCAGGAAGGTCTCCTCACACGCGACCCGCGCATGAAGGAACGTAAAAAGCCTGGCCAACCCGGCGCCCGCAAACGCTTCCAGTTCTCGAAACGCTAAGTT
>VFJO01000117.1 GCA_009886045.1 Verrucomicrobiota bacterium | reverse complement strand
TGCTCTGAGGTTCTGATGCCGACGAGGACGTCGGCGTTCCGGCCGAGAACTTTTCTCCGTGTCTTTGTGTCTCCGTGAGAGGCTTTCCCGGCAGACGAGCGACCTCGAAAGTGATTTCCATGACACGCTGTGGATCGAGGAGGTCGAAGCGCTTCAGGGCATCGAGGAGATGCCACACGGCAGCGGGGTGTTTTTCCTGGAGGAGTTCGGGATTCGTGGGGCCGCCGCGTTCACGGATTTCCTTCCGGATGGAATCGAGGGGTTGCTCCGCTCTCTGGAATACGGGATGGCTGCGGGCATCTCCCGGTCTGGCTTCGCGCAGCATGGATTCGAGAGCTTCGGCAGACGCATCGAGGTGGCCTTGATTTTTCAGCAGGAGGGCTTTTCCAAATCGTGGCTCAGGGAAGTGAGGATTAGCCTCAATCGCTGCCTCGAAATGCTGCATGGCACTGGCCTCGTCTCCGCTCTTGGCAGATGCAGCTCCAAGGCCGTTGAGCGCGTAGGGATCGCCGGGTTTCAGATTAAGCGCTTTGGTGAAAAAGCGGATGGCAGAATCCCAATCCTGCTCGCGGGTGAAAATATTCCCCAGCACGACATAGCTCCAGGCATCATCGGGAGCGAGTCGCAGGGCATCGATGAGCTGATCCTTGGCTGCCGACAAATCGCCGAGTTCGTAGTGAATCGCGACGCGCCACGGGCAGGGCAGGATTCGCTGCGAGGGCTTGTGTGAAAAGATGGAGGGCCTGCTGGAAATCGCCGTTCTTAGCGCTCTGAGCGGCTTGCTCAGCCAAGCGCTGAGACTCGCTTAACTTCTCTGCGGCAGGCTCACGATATTCGATACGGGCTGTGCCATCTGTGATGGTGACACGGAGATCTCCAGGTAGAAACGCAAATTGCTTAAGGATTTTTTCACCCAGCTCGGACTCGAAGCAAGCGCCAGAGAGGTCTGCCGGCGAAAGAAAAGCAAGATCAGATAACCTGATGACTATCGCTTGCATGAAGCAGAAGTTAGCAACCTGAGGAATCAAGACGAGGGGAAATAATTCCCCCCCCCTTTACCAGACCCGCTTCAGTGAATTGTAAGAGGTGTTGTAGGGGGCACTGGAGCGGTGTGTGAGCAACACAAAAAGCGAGTGCTTTTCTGAAGGTGAAATGAGTGTTTGACATATCTCCCGAAATCCCCGCTGAGTCGGGCATAATGGGCCTCAAGAGACTTTCTATTATTCGGGATAGTGATACATTTTGAGTATGTGGGTTCTCACCAAAATCGGCTTCTATTCGATCATCTTGAACACTCCGGGGACTCCTCACATAAGACTGGCTTGGCAGAACTGAAAATGTCGGAGACTGCTACGAAGGTTTCTAAGAGTGAAAGGTCTACTCCCGATATAGTAAGGGTTGCGATTCTTGATCTGTGCCGTGGGAGATTCTGGACAGTCAATCAACTCGCAAACATGCTCAACCGGCACCCCGCTGGACTGAGAAACCGCTACATTTCTCCGCTCGTGGAGGCGGATAAACTCAAACTCCGCTTCCCACGCCAAGGAAACCGCCCCGACCAGGCCTACACGACCAATGAGGCTATTTTTCAAGAAAAGCCGACGAAGTAAAACTGCAATGCCTCCCGATTTAATCTAGTATTCAAAAACCTACTTTCTCGGAAAAATAATAAAATTCCGACATAGCAGGTTCCAAATCACACAATCATCTTGTTTAGTGAGCTTTCTGTTTATCGCAACATACTATCTCCGAAAAACTCAAAAATTCTCATTTGATAGGCGTTTTGTTTTGCAAAAAATTTTCCAAGATACATTTGCATTTTTATCCACCAACTATCAGAGAAATTTCCGAAAATTCTCTGATAATAGGTTTTTTTCCTCTTGGGAAAATCTTAACCGAATCAACAAATTATAAAAGAGGCCTTGGAAGACCTCATCGCCACACCCGTTACTCATTGCGTCAGAAAAGTGGCTAATAACTCAATTCCTAATCGCAAAAAACGCAAAGAAACGACACAATCAAAAAGTAAATCTCTTCATTACAAGATATTAACATTAAACACAAAAAAGATGATGGAGAAACTCTATGATTTATGAAGGAGAAACCCGAAAGCGCAAACATGCCAAATACCTGCCATTCTATGCTTGAATCTTATGTGCTACTCATATGCGAAACTTAAAAATCCATGGATTGTCCTACGCGAAAAACAGAAAAAAACGCCGCATTTTTTCATTTTGGAACTAATAGCGGTTTGTCTAAATTTTTCTGGAATGCAGAGGTCTAAAGATTGCGAAACCTGTGGGAATCCTATTCCGGCACAGGCGTTCACTTGCCGCTTTTGTAGCGCCTCGCAGTCGGTGGAGAATTTCCCTAAAACGCGGGAGCGGGTTATTCGATCAAATTTGGAAGCAGGCCTGCCTACGGTGGAGCAGGCGCTTGAGCGTTTGGAGCGCGACTTGCGCGAGGCACGGGCTTGTGGTGCAAAGTTGATCCGAATCATTCACGGGTATGGGTCCAGC
>VFJO01000106.1 GCA_009886045.1 Verrucomicrobiota bacterium | reverse complement strand
GCGCTGTGAGAAGTTTTCGGTCTTCGAGTTCCTCAAAACGGATGAGCGGGTGGGTTCCGGCTTCAGCGATTTTGAGGAGGTGGTCGAGGGCGAGTTCGCGCGCCAACTCGACGGGCATGGAGTAGGTGCAGCCGAGGGCATCGCAATTGTCTTCGATGAGCCAGAGATCGTGCTGGCGGCAGAATTTGAGGACGGCGGCGATGGGGAAGGGATTGCCCAAGGCGTGGGCGATCATGACGGCCTTGGTTTTTCCGGGCGAATACGCGGCCTCCAACTGCTCGGCGCGGATATTTCCTGTGGTCGGGTCGTTATCGACAAAAACGGCGACGGCTCCGGATTGGATGATCGGCGCAACCGTGGTCGGAAAACCTGCGGCGACCGTGATGACTTCATCGCCGGGTTGGATGCGTTTGTGAGGCGGCAGCTTGTGGGTGGTGAGTGCTGCGAAGGCAACAAGATTGGCCGAGGAGCCGGAATTGACGAGCAGCGAGTGTCTCACGCCAAGGAGCGCGGCGAGTTCTTTCTCAAACGCCTCGCCCTCGGGTCCGAGTGTGAGCCAGAAATCCAGCGTAGATGAGACGGCGGCCTGCACTTCGTCTTCGGTGAAGACACGGCCGGCGTAAGGAATAGTTGTTTCGCCCGGAATGAAAGCGGTGCGCTGCGGATCGTCGCCTGGGCGGTTGGCGGTGTGTGCGAGACTTGAAAAAGCCACACTGTTGTTTAGTGCAAGTTTTTTATGCACCTCCGACAATTTAAGAGTGGAGATTGTCTTGCCTCGTTCTTGCAACTTGCTGATGTGGACCGTCAAAAATCGATCCAAGCGGATGTAAGAGGGCTTGAAAAGCTCGCCCTTAACCAAATCGGCGACGTCAAGCCGCACAGTATTTTGGTAATGGGGTTTTCCGGTTACTTTTAATAAAGTGACATCCCCCTGCCAATCTGGACCATCAAGAACCAATGCCGGTCTATTTTTTTCTTCGTCGGTGTCGCCATGCGGCCACAGGACATAAACTAAATTCCCAGCATTCATTAAAATAGTTCGCTGGCGTCCTCATCTTCATCCCCTCGAATGAACGAAGGCATTTGGAGGTCCAGCATTTGCCGACGCTCATTTTCCAACTTGGCTAACTCCGACTCGGTAAAAAGACGGAGGTGCAAACCTTCCGGAATATTTTCGCTACAATCCAGAACCCTTAAAACATTTCCTTCTTTAACGACTTCTATGCTCATAATTTAAAAGAACGGTTGAGAGTGAAATTCAGGTTTTGAATTCAGCTAAAGGTAGAGATGCATTGGAAGGGAGGGACTCGAAAGCAACATCCCACTCGTCTTCCTTCATCCACGCTTGGTGGCTCTTGGACTGGGTTTGAAACATCATGTCCTCGCGACTTTCCTTGGGAATGGACTGCAAGATTCGCTGAGTGGCCATTTTTTCAATTTCCTCGCTTGTGAAAAGCTCTATCTCTCGTTCCTGCGGCATCTCGCCGCTGCAGTCAATAACGCGAAGCGTATTGCCTTCTGCAAAAACTTTTAAGCTCATAATATTAAAAAAAGTTCGGTAGTATCTTCGCTGTTATCATAGCGAATGAAGGATGGCATTTGCTGACGCTCTAAAATGTTCTTCATGTTAATTCTGGAAGTTTCCTTCAATAAATTTTCCCCATACTGTAATTCTATCCGACAAATCGTTTTTGCTTCGAATGAATCGTTGCGGTTCATTTCTTACCTCAAATATTCCTTGATTTGACGCTGCGTCAACTCTGCAGGGTCGGCGCCTTCGTGTATGGCGCGATACCATTCCACTGATTTTTGGACAGCGGTTTCAAAGTCCCAACGAGGCTGCCAACCGAGCAAATGAAAGGCTTTTTCTGTGGTGAGATTCAGCTTGCCGGCTTCGTGTGGTGCGATTGGGTCGGATTGGTCGATCCACTCGCCGGGCCAGTGTTTGAGGGCTTCCGAGACCACGTCTGCCACTGTGCGATTGGCGCTGAGATGCGGGCCGAAGTTGAATGCGGAATCCAGCGCAATGGCCGGCGAGGGCTCGGTAGAAAGTTGTGCCGCTAGCATGAGGTAACCGGAGAGCGGCTCCAGCACATGCTGCCAAGGGCGCGTCGCCATTTTATTGCGGATAGGAATGGCAGTGGAAATTTTGAGGAAGCGGATGCAATCAGGCACAATGCGATCCTTGGCCCAGTCGCCACCGCCTATGACATTGCCGGCTCGAGCGCTGGCAATTTTGACAGAATGATTTTGAAAGAAAGATCGACGCCAAGACGAAATGGCGATCTCACATGCCGCCTTGCTGGAGCTGTAGGGATCGTGGCCGCCGAGCGCATCCTCCTCCCGATAGGCGTGCAGCCACTCACGGTTCTCATAGCATTTATCCGTGGTCACCATAACGGCTGCGCAGGGTTTTTTCAACTGTCGCATGGCTTCCAAAACATGGATCGTTCCGAGCACATTGGTCTGATAGGTTTCCACAGGTTCTGAGTAAGAGAGCCTCACCAGTGGCTGCGCGGCGAGGTGGAAAATAAAATCCGGCTGGCAGTCGAGGAGGGATTTGCGCACGGCAACGGCATCACGAATGTCGCCCTCTTGCCAATCCAAGCGCATCGCCAATCCAAGCTGCTGAAAAAGCGAAGGATCGGTAGGCGATGGAAGCGAAAAAACACGAACTTTGGCTCCCAATGCTAGCAACCATTCCGCGAGCCAAGATCCCTTGAAACCTGTGCCGCCAGTGAGCCAGACCATCTTACCTACAAAATTTTTCTCAAACATGACTGTCACCAAACCTTCCAGGGCGCATTGCCCTCAGCCCAGAGTTGATTGAGATACTGGCTCTCTTGATAAGTATCCATCGGCTGCCAGAAGCCCTCATGTCGGAAAGCGTGCAGTTGGTTGTCCCGAACGAGATCATTCATCGGTTGGCGTTCCAGCATCATGTTCGGATCATTCGGAAGATAATCAAAAAACTTGTAGTCGCAAACCATGTACCCTCCATTTACAAAGGCATCTTCAAATTGAGGTTTTTCGGTAAAAGCATGGATTTTTCCATCATCCTCAATGCGAAGCGCGCCAAATCTCCCGGCTGGATGGACTGCTGAAATCGTGCAGGTTTTTTTAGCCTGTTCATGAGCCGAAATACTCGCGTTGATATCGATGGTGGAAAGTCCGTCACCGTAGGTCAGAAGGAAATTTTGCCCTTGGGGAACGTATTTTTGGATTTGTTTAACGCGATAGGCCGTCATGGAATTCTCACCGGTGTCCGCCAGCGTAACCGTCCAATCCTCTTCCTCGTGTGATGTGTGGAACCTCGCAGAGGGATTCCGCCCCAAGGAAAGCGTGGTATCGCAGGTGTTCCAAAGGTAATTGCGGAAATAGTCTTTGATCATCTCCCCCTTGTAACCGAGGCAAAGAATGAAATCCCTATGCCCGTAATGTGCATAGGTTTTCATGATATGCCAAACAACCGGGCGATTGCCGATTGGCACCATCGGCTTGGGCCGATACTCGGTCTCCTCGCGAAGACGCGTGCCCTTGCCGCCGCAGAGAATAACGACTTTCATTTGTTTATCTCAACTGGGGATACAATTTTTTTGATAGGAAACATCAAAACAACGACCACTGAACAATCCATTAAAAATTTCCAACGCGCACGGATTATTTTGGTGTTTTTTCAGCCAGCGTTTATAGACATCGTCTGATCTTTTTAGCTTGTCGAACGGAGTCAACATTCGGCTTTTGCTTTTTGAAATGAACAACATTTTGACCAAATTAGAAGAAGCCACTCAGAAATTCCACGCTGGACAATTAAACGATGTGGAAGACGCCTGCCGGGAAATCCTCGGCAACGATGAGCGGTGTGCTGGAGCCTGGCATCTGATGGGTAAGATGGCGGCGTTGCAGGGGGATTGGGAGACTGCGGGTGAGTTTGCTTCTGTGGCTTGTGATTTGGATTCGCAGAATGCGGAGTTTCTCTGTGACCTCGGGGAGGTTTTTTTGCGGAAGAGGGAGCTCGAGCCGGCGGAGGAGCAGGCGCGCCGGGCTTTGGAGTTGGCTCCGGATTCTCCGGAGGGGCTGGTTTTGCTGGGGCGCGTGTTGGCGGAGATGGATGAAAAGACCGCTGCGCTGGGGGCTTTTCAGGATGCTCTGCGGCTGCGGAAGGACTATGCGGAGGGGTTCTCACAGTACGCGCTGGCTTTGCAGAAATTCGAGCGCGGCAAGGATGCGATCTCGCAGATTCGCAAAGCGTGCTCGTTGGAGCCGGACTCGGTGGAGTTCCAGACCAACCTCGCGATGTTGCTGGAACAGAATGCCCGGTACGTGGACGCCCTGGCGGCCTACGGTAAGGCGGCGCGCATGAATCCCAATGTGGGCTTCGTGTGGTTCCGCCAAGGCAAGCTACTCAATGGCCTGAAGCGTTACGCGGAGTCGATTCTTGCCTTGGAAAAAGCGATTTCGCTGCCTGGGCAACTGGGCGATTACTACTACGAATACGGCCTGGCTCTGCACATGAGCAAACGCTTCCAAGAGGCGCTCGTGCATTATGAAAAAGCCCTGTCGATGGGCTATGAGACAGCGGCGCTTCACTGTAATCGTGGCGTGATTTACAAGGACCTTCGCAAGGGTGGCGACTCGATCATGGCTTTTCACAAGGCGGTGACGATGGATCCCTCGAACGTTTCCTATCTCAATAACCTTGGCGCAGCGGCTCTGGAGCTGGGTCTGAACTCGGAGGCGCTGGAATGCTTCGAGCAGGCGGTGGAGAAAAATCCCAAGCTGCCAACCGCACGAAATAACATCGGCAACCTTCTCAAAGATCGCGCTCGTGGCATGGATGCCTTGCCTCAGTACCGAAAGTCGATGGAGTTGAATCCCGACGACCGCGACGCTCCGAGCAACTATTTGCTCTGCCACATGTATATCCCCGACATAGATCCGAAGCTGGTTTTCGAGGAGCATAAAAAATGGGGTATCTCCACGAGCAAAAAATTCCCGCCGGCGTTCAAGTTCAAGCCGCGCGTGGCTGGAGCCAAGACTCGCGTGGGCTTTTTATCGGCCGATCTGTGTCATCATCCAGTCGCACATTTCATCGAGCCGATCTTCCGTGGCTATGACCGCGAGCATTTCGAGGTTGTAGCCTATGGCGATCAGCGGAAATCCGACGAGTTCTCGGCCCGCTTTGCGAAGCATGTGGACCTGTGGCGCGAGACCTCCAGCTACGATGACCGTGCCTTGGCTAAGGTCATCCATGAGGATCGGGTGGACATTCTCTTCGAGTTGGCAGGCCACACGGCGTACAACCGCCTCGGCGTTTTCGCCTTCAAGCCAGCGCCGGTGCAGGTGAGCTACCTCGGTTATCCAGGAACGACCGGCCTGCCGACGATTGATTACAGGCTGACCGATTCTTTTGCTGATCCGAAGGGCACAACGGAACATCTGCACACGGAAAAACTCATCCGAGTACCCGAGTGCGCTTGGTGCTTTGAGCCGGATGCCTCCGCGCCAGAGGTGCAGCCGCTCCCAGCCTTGCAGAATGGCTATGTGACCTTTGGTTGCTTCAACAACATGGCGAAGCTCAATCCTGCACTCTTTGAGACATGGGCCGACATCCTACTCCGCGTGCCGGGATCGCATCTGCGTTTGAAGGCCCGCACGCTCACCGACGATGGCGTGCGCAAGGAGCTGATGTCCTATTTTACCGCTCGCGGCATCGAGGAGGGCCGCCTCGACTTCTTTGGCCACACTAGGAAAACTATAGAGCACCTGAGCCACTACCACTCGGTGGATATCGCCCTCGATAGCTTTCCGTATCACGGCACGACGACGACTTGCGAGGCGATGTGGATGGGATGTCCAGTCATCACTCGCGCTGGAAAATCTCATGTCTCCCGCGTCGGCGTGAGCCTGCTGAATGCGGTGGGCCTGCAGGAATTCATTGCCGAAACCCGTGAGGAATACATCGAGAAAGCAGTAACTCTTTCAGCCCAAACCGAGCGGCTCCAAGAATTGCGCTCGGCCATGCGTGGGCGTTTGCTCCCGTCTGTGCTTATGGACGAAAAACGCTTCGTCCACGGCTTCGAAACCGCACTCAGGGAAATCGCCAATCGTAGCGGTATAGGGCCACTTAACGCTTCGTCTTAAAAAAACTACGGGTTGGAGTTGATACGAAGTCGGAGAAACTTTTTCGATTCACCCGAGATTACCGGTACGGTAGCGCGGCGGTTTTCGTAGGCGCCCTGGTCGATGAGGAGCGAGTCGGTGACATTGGCGGTGGACCATGTGGCGTTGGTGCTGAGGCTCGTCGTCCACTCGACCGCGCCGGTCAGGCCGCTCTGGCCTTTGCTGCGGCGGTAGTCCAGCGTGAGATCCGAGCCGATCATCACGGCCTGCTGCGGGGCGTAATCCGTAGCCGTCGCGTTGAGACCCATGAAATACTCGAGGAGGTTGGGAAGTCCATCGGCATCGGGGTCCGCCGTGGCTGTGGCGTTGGAGAGTCCGCTGGCCCACTCGCTGAATGTGGGGGCGGTGACGCTGAGGATACACGAGACATAATAGAGGTCGTAGTTGGAGGTACTGAATGTGCCGCCAGTGGCAGCGGATGGCGTGATTTCGTAGGTGCCAGTGGCGTCGTAGGCAGCGGTGCCGCTGCTGGCGGTGAGGGTGACTGAGCCGATGGATTCGTTGCTGCTCAGTCCGCTGGAGGTGAAAGCGGCGGTGCCGAGCGTGAGCGTGCTACCGAAGGGCTTAGTGCGGTCAGTGGCTGTGACGGTGAGGAGCCTTGGGCGGACGGTGCTGGCGGGAATGGAGAGGCTCGCCGAGATCGCGCCGGTGCTCGAGCAAGTCACGATCCCCGAGTAGGTCTCGGCCGCAGTGGTGGCTGCGAGGCGAAGATAAACGGTGGTCGCAGCGATCGTGCCTGGAGAGCCCACAGTTTGGGTGGCGGCATATCCGCTCGCGCCGCCTGCCGTCTGAGAAACCTCAAACCCGGCAGGAGCGGAAACCAAGATGCCCGAGGTCATGTTCGTGCCAGAGACAACAAACGAGGTCGCAGCTGAGGCGTTGCCATAGGTGGTCGAGAGGGCAGCGAGCGTGCCATTGACGGTGAGGAGCGGCGTCGATGCGCTGCCCTCGGTGGTGATGACGATGTCGTCGAGGTAAGCGCGCTTCGCGGTGGTGGCGATGGTGAGTGTGGTGTTTGCCGTGCCGGCTGGAAACGAGACGGATTTCGCTTCAAATGTTCCGCTCATGGTTTGCGTGTAAGTCACAGTTTGCGCCGTGCCGCCGGACGGCCTCACGCTGATACTGCCTTCGACTGTGGTCCAGCCTTTCACCTTGAAGGACACGGTGTAGGTGCCTGCGGAGAGGTTCAGGGATTTCGTGGTGAGGGAGCCTATGGCGTTGCTGGAGCCGAGTTTCACGGCACCGCCGGCTTGGAATACGGCTGAAAATGTTGGAAAATTTGTGTTTCCACTCCAAGCCGTATTGGCGCTGGTTGAGGTCGTGCTGTTTCCTGTGGTAATCGAGGAAAAGTCCTCACTGAAAACTTGCGTTCCATTTCCGCCGCCGCTGGAGGCGATGGTGATGACGAGTGTGGCAGTGCCCGTGCCTGTCGTGTTGGTGGCTGAGAGAGTGGCGTTGGTGGTGCCTGCGGCCGTGGGCGTGCCGGAGATGAGACCAGTGGCGCTACTAATCGAGAGCCCGGTCGGAAGGCTGGCTGCGGCGAACGAGGTGGGGGAGTTCGAGGCTGTGATCTGGTAGGAGAAAGCTTGACCGATGGTGCCATTGGCCGTGGTCGCGCTGGAAATCACAGGAGCAAGTGGCGTTGGCGTTGGCGTTGGGTTGGCGGAGGAGTTTCTGGGATTTGGGGCGCCCGCTGAGAAATCGGCGCTGTTATCACCCGTATCCGTCGCTCCGGCATCCTCGCGGAAAATGGCTGTGGTGGTGGAAGGCGCGGGTGCTGCGCCTCCTTCGTAGGCGTTTGCCGCTCCGAAGCCGACGAAGTCCTGGAGCGTGCTGTTGCCTGCGGGGGAGGAGCCGCTGAAGGCCGTGGCTGAGTTCGAAAGGGCGATTTTGCCTTTGCTGGAACTCAGGTTGGTCGTGCCAGTCGAGTCTGGTGTTGGCAATGCCGAGCCAGTCGTCCCCGAAGCGAGCTTAACAAGGTGGTAGCCTCCGGCAGGGATCGAGCCGCTGAGTGGGGTCACTCCCCACGAGGTGCCAGCTGCCGAGGCGTATTGGACTGACCAACCGGAGAGGCTCACGCTGGAGGCGCTGCGGTTGTAGAGTTCCACGAAGTCGGCGTTGTAGGTCGCGCCCGTGCTGCCGCCTCCGCCGTAGATTTGGCTGATGAGGACGGGGGATTGCAGGAGCGTGAAGTTGCCTGTGCTGGTCGCTGTGCCGAAGGGGGTCGTGACGCTGAGCGGGCCACTGGTGGACGTGCTGGGGATGATGGCAGTGATCTCGGTGCTGGAGGTCACGGTGAATGAGGTCGCCTCGTTGGCGTTAAATTTCACCGAGGTCGCGCCGGCGAGATTCGTGCCGTTGATTGTGATGGTCGAACCGGGTGCGGCGGTGGCGGGTGAGAACGAGGAAATGCTGGGCTTGCCATCCCCCGAGAGGACGAAGACGGTGGCGAGAGAGCTTGTGGAAGCAGCTCCCTCGTTGTCTGTGGCAACCGCTGTGATGTTGTAAGTGCCGGCGACGGTCGGCGTCCAAGTCACGGAATAGGGGGCTGCGGTATCGACTCCGAGCGAGGCGTTGCCGCTGAAAAATTCGACTTTCGTGATGGTGCCATTGGCTCCGCCGAGGGCTTTATCGCTTGCTGTGGCGGTGACCGGGACGGGTGTATTTGCCAGCAAGGATGTGCCGCTGGTAGGCGAGTCGAGCGTGATGGATGGTGGCGGATTGGTTTCGACGCTGGAGCCACCTGTGATGACGAGCGAGTAGATCTGGCTTGCTGTGGTGAGTGTGCCATTGAGCGAAATGGTGGCTGTGTAGCTTCCAGCTTGGGTGGGCGAGGCGATGAGGACTTGCTCGACATTGTCCACTTTGTTCACGCCGGTGGTCGCGGTGGCGTTCATCGAGGCCTGTGTCCATGTGCCTACGAAGGGCATCACAAATGGCAGGTAGGTCGTCGAGCCATTTGGCGCGGTGACTTTAAGATCGAGGTTGTGCTTGAGATTCGCTGTGCGGCTGTCGGCAGCTGTCTGGGCGGTGCCGGCGGGATCTGTCCAACAGAGCGTGGCGCGGATCGGGCTGGTGCCATCCCATAGAAAAGTCTGCGTGAGGGTTTTTGTGGAATTGTTCAGCGTGCCCTCGATCATCTTGGGCGCGGCGAGACTGGCTTTGTGGGCGAGTATGACATCGGCCGCAGCCTTCACATTTATGTAGCCCCAACCGTATTTGTAGTCAGGGCCGGGGTTGCCGACATCGGTGGCGGAATGGATGAGGAGGCCCTTGAGCATGCTGGCGCGGGGGCGTGTGCCCGGGAACTCGCGCTGGTAGAGCTGGGCGAGGAGCGTGGCGGAGCCGGCCGCGCTGGGCGTGGCCATGCTGGTGCCGCTGTAGGTGCCATCGTAGGCGGTATCACTCGTAGAGACGGGAGAGTAAAGATCCACACCATTGGCGACCAAGTCGGCTTGATGCGCCCGTCATCGCACGGGCCGAGGCTCGAGAAGCTGGCGATGGCACCCTTTGAGGCGTCGCGAACTCCACTGGTCACGGCATCATCCGCCGCACCGATGGTGAGGATGTTTTTAGCCAGGCCGTTGAAGGTGATCGATTGGTAGCCACCGAGGGCGGTGAGCAAATCCTGCTCGTTGCCGGCGGCCCAGAAGACGAGGTAGTAGGGGAGGGAGACGGCGAGCGCGTCGAGGGTGTTGCACTCGGTCTCATAACGACCCATATCGGCCGTGGCGGCATTGTAGCCGTAGGAGTGGTTGGAGAGTGGGATTCTGGTAGTATCGGTGGCTGTGGCGGCTGCAGCTGCCGTCATCTCTGCGTAGTCATCAGTCCATTCGTAGGAATCGATCGCAACTTTTGGAGCCATGCCCTTGGCTTTGGAATCCGTGCCATTGGCGCCAATCGTGCCAGCGACGTGGGTGGCGTGGTCATCCACCGCGGCGGTGCTATTTTTTTTCACGACGCGGGTCGTGGTGAACTCACGGTGGGTATTGCGGACGGAGCCGCCATCCCAGACGCCGACTTTGATGCCGGTGCCATCGAGACCGTAGGGAGCTGCGCCATCGCGGATGAGACTGGCTCCGGAGGAGATGGCTGCGTTGACATTTTGCGTGGTGCGGTAGATCGGGCGGTCGCCATCGAAGGAGTGGAGGATCGAAACCTTGTGGCCGGGACCATCGATGCGCTCTGGGACGCCAAGGCGCTTGGCCTTCGCCAGGACGGATTCGTAGCGCGTCTCTTCCATCTCGGACAAGCGGGCCACGACGAATTCGCGAACGACGGGGTCGGACATGTCGACATGCTCCAAAATGTCGGCTGGCGTCTTGGCATTGGCAAAGCGAGCAGCGAGTTGATCGGGTGTCGTTTTGGTGTTTGAGAGACTCGCCATCTCAGCCTGAGATGCTGTCGCCGGGGCGGTGGCTGGGGTTTGTTGTGGGGAAGGAGTCGCTGAGTCGCTCGCAAAGTTCTGCGGCGGCGTGGCAATTGGCGAAGCCTCTGCCCGAGGCGCGGCGGCGGCTGCCTCAGGCTTCGGCGTGCTGGTGGCTGTCATCGCTCCGCTCGCAGCGTGCTCGCGTTTTGTGGAAACCGTATCCTTGGCTTGCGGTGGACGAGACAAGAGCCAAAGGGCAAAAAAGGCGCAAAGCAGGATTGCGGCAGAGACGGCGAGCTTTTTCATTCAGCAATAGAGCATTATTTAATTTCGAGAAATTAAAGGCCGAGGAATGTAACGATTTCGACACATTGGGGTGTGTGTGCTTAGGGGGCGGGGGGAGATTTTTAGACAGGATTTGCAGGATTTTTCAGGAGATTACAGGATGGGGGACGGGGATGTTTGGTTTTGAGCAATTTGAAGGTGCTGGCGGTTGGAGGGAAACTAACCTCTTCAGATTTCGTGGATTGGCACAGGTGATCCCAGCCAGCTGGGATTGGCAGAAAAAAAGCAAAAATCGATCAAGCTTGCTTGTAGAGTTTTTGTTTTTGCCCTGCCCCATTCGCAACGCGAATGCACGTGTGCCGATGTCTTTGGATCCGTGTTTATGCCAGCAATCAGTAATGGAGAGTAAAAGTTTTGAATTCTGTTAATTCTGTCTAAATCTTTTCTGCTTTTCCTGTTAATCCTGAAAATTCTGTCTAAGAAAGTTTTAAGTTTTAAGTTGGTTGGAATGAGTCTTTAGTTTTCCGGTCTATTCTCCGTGTCTTTGTGGCTCTGTGAGATGAGAGTTTTCAGTTTTCAGTTTGAAGTTGCAGAAGAAGAGAGTTTTAAGTCCCAATAACCATCTTCCCCTCCTGTCCCTCCTGAAAATCCTGTCATCCCGTCTAAATCTCTCCTGTCATCCTGTCTCAACCGCGGAAGGATTACGGGGCGAGAGTGGCTTTGAGTCTCAGAAATCGCGTGGAATCTTGTGAGGTTGGGACGGAAAATTTGCGCCGTTCATTGCCGCTTGGCACATTGGTTTGGCTGACTCCTTCGAGGGTGGAGGTAATGCCGTTGCTCATCCAACTTTCGCTCAAGAGGCTTGTGCTCTCCGCGTTGACGCTGAGTTTTGGGTCACTGGTTCGTATGGTGGCTGTCAGCGAAAGCGTGCCGCCTTCGAGCGTGAGGTAAGGGGATTCTCCAGTGCCGTCGGGTGTCAGGGCCCCGCCGATGGCGAAAACTTCAAGCATATCGGGCGTCACGGCCACACCTCCGCTCCATGTCGAAAAGGAAACGCCGGGTGTTTCCACCGAGATGTCGTCGAGAAAGACGCGGCTGCCGAGCGTTTCCAGCTTGAGGGTGGCGTTTGCCGTGCCTCCGGAAAAAGTCAGCGTCTTGGATTCATAGCCAGCAGTGAGGTTGGAGGTGATGGTTACATTTTGCGATTGGCCGGCGGCGGTCACCCTCAGAGGAGCTGTGATGGTCGTCCAGCCCTTGACTTTGAATTTCACGGTAAAGTTGCCGTTGTTTCCGGTGAGGTTGAGTGGCTTGCTCGTGATGGAGCCGTTGCTGGAGCTGGCTCCGAGCTTGACCGTGCCGTTTGCCGCGTAGGCTTGCACGGCTGTGGGAAAGTTGGTGCCGATCGCCGAGAGGGCCGTGCCACTTGGGGAGCTGGTTGAGGAGTCTCCGCCTTCGGTGAGAGAGGCAAAATCCTCAAATAGGATCGGGGTCGTTGGCGATGGCGTTGGCGTTGGCGATGGCGTTGGCGTTGGC
>VFJO01000239.1 GCA_009886045.1 Verrucomicrobiota bacterium | reverse complement strand
TGCACTCGGCCCTCGGCTATAAATCCCCGCTGGACTTCGAATCCCCCCTGAACCATAAACCCGAATAACCAAAAAGCCCCTCCACGCGTTTTCGAGGAAAGATCATACAGCAGGGACGGCCACACAGCTCTTCTCGATTTCCATCTTGCCATCCGTACCGGTCATCACCAGTACTGCCACAGTGAATGTAACCTTCGGAGGCGCCATCACTCACCAGATTACTGCAACCCAGAATCCTTCAAAATTCTCAGCCACCAACTTGCCGATCGGACTGACCATCAATGCCACGACGGGCCTCATCACCGGCACGCCGATCGTGGATGGAATATTTATTGCCAAAGTTGCCGCAAGCAACGCAGGAGGAACCGCCAATCAATCACTGACAATTGTTGTCGCTTCCACCGCGCCTCAAATCACAAGTGCCGCGCTGGTATATGCCCGTGCTGGCACTCTTTTCAGCTATCGCATCACCGCCAAGAATCTCCCACGCACACATGGAGCCACTCCTCTTCCAGCTGGTCTCACTCTCAACGCCACCAGCGGATACATCACTGGCGTGCCAACCTTGGTGGGGAATGCCACGATCACCCTCTCGGCTTCTAATACAGCAGGAACAGCCACTCAGCCTCTTCTGATTTCCATCGTGCCACCACTGCCAGTCATCACAAGTTCAGCCACATCTTCCGCCATCGTTGGTGCAGCTTACAGCTATCAGGTGACAGCGACTCAAACCCCAACGAAATTCATGGCTGCTGGTTTACCAAGCGGGCTTTCAATCAACACTTCGACTGGGCTCATCACAGGCCGAGCATTGTCAGCAGGCACCCGCGCCATCACGGTTTCCGTATTGAGCCAAGGTGGCACTAGTTTGCAAAATCACACATTATTCGTAGCGGCCCCCTGATTTTCATTGGCATAGTGGCCTGAAAGTCTGTTATGCATTCGGGGATGGATGACATGAACATATCTGATATTGCACGTGAAGCAGGAGTCTCGAGAGCCACTGTTTCAAGAGTTATGAACGGAAGCCCGCTGGTAAAAGCAAAGACCACCGCTCTCGTGCGCGGTACAATCACCCGACTTGGTTATGTGCGTCCAGCTGTGCGTCCAGGGCCCAAGCCTCGTGCCGCCGCCATGTCCCGCCTTCGAGTCAGCTCCATCGCTCTCATCACCATAGGCGGAACGGGAACCCTCTTTCAAGAACCTATCATGGCAAACGTTATTGAGCAGATTCAAACAGCCTGCCGGACTCGCCAAATGAATCTTCTGCTCGATCAAATGACGTCACCCGATCAGATCCCTCTTTGTGTCGAGACACGTCAAGTGGACGGAGCGATCCTGATGATCTCTGGCCGCCCGCCACAGCGCCGCGAGTGCATTGCCAAGTTGGCGTCTCTGCTGCCAGTGGTTCACCTTTTCTCACCCGGGCACCCCATTTCCACCGTGGACCACTTCAGCGTGAACGATGTGGCCATTGGAGACCTAGCGTTTCGTACGCTCCGTGATGCGGGGTGCCAATCCATTGCCATGGTCAATGCCAATACATACTTTTTGGAGGCCCTTCACGTACGCGGCCGCGCACTCACCGACCGCGCCAACGAAGCCCACATGCCGATTCATGTATTCGACTCGAAGAAAAATTCCGCAAACCCGACTGCTTTCTGGCCGCAACCACTCACTGTCTTTGAAGATTTCCAAACAATTGCGGCCACGGTGAAACAGATGCCAGCCCCAGTCGGCATTTTCCTCACGCTTGAGAGCGCCGCGCCAGCCCTGCACGCGGTTCTCAAAGCCGAGGGGCTGCTCGAAAGCGGGCACGCAAGACTCCTCATCGCCGGCAACACAGCCCACTACGTGAAAAATCTCGATCCGGCCCCCATCCTCATCAGCCTGTCATTCCCAGAGATTATCAATGTAGCAGTCGAGAGGCTTTTGCATCGCGCGGAAAACATGCCGAATCAGGCCCTGACTTTTCTCATCGCTCCGCATCTGGTTCAGGAAACGATGAGTTGAAATTTCCGCTGCGCAATCTGCACCATTCGGCCTTCCAGAGGGTGCTGCAAACACGCCTAGCCGCTTATCAGCTTTCTGAAGACTTTTTGCCTGAAGCTAGGGGAAATTGACTTTTAGAGATTCAACCGTTTCAGGTTATCTATTAAGAAGACCCCTTTGGGCTTTGCAGACGGGCGTACCTCACAGGAGGCCCCCCCCCTCCTCTTTCCCACAATGCTCACGCTTAGTGCGCGGGACAATATTACATGCTTTTTTGGCCCTGACTTAATCAAAGATTATTATTGCTTCATTTGTGATTTATCTTGCCTTTTTATTTGACTCATTGAAATTTTTTGTTAAGTTTTAACTATGGCCTCCCCATTCCTTCCCCACACTTCCATACTCAAGAATCTCCTCTGCGCCGCATCCATCATTGCTCTGGCGGCAGCAGGTGGAAATGCAAACGCAGCAAATTTCACATATACCAACGGCACAAATGGAACGACCCAGTGGAGCGTTGGAACGGGTTGGAGTGCTACCCCGGTAAGCGCCTCAGATACAACACTCGATTTTAGTGCCAACCAAACCACCGGCATTACGACGACTTCGAACAATGACATTTCAGGGAACTTCACCCTAAACAGGCTGAATATTACCAATATTGCGACGGCAAATGGAACGGCTCCGGTCCTCATCATCTCGGGCAACGCGCTGGCTTTCACAAGCAATGGAGCGACTGCTCCCACACTGGTCTTCGGCCAAAGCAATGGAACCGCAACAGCTGTCCGACCAACTGTAACGATCAGCAACGACATAATTCTCAACAGCTCGCTCACGATATCTAACCCAAACGCCAGCAATCAAGCCACCCTCTCGGGAGTGATCAGTGGAAGCGGCGGGTTAAACAAAACCTCAGGACAAGGCGGCGTCAATATCACTGGAACGAACAACAGTTTTAGCGGCGCCGTAGTCATTAGTGCCGCTGGTTCTCTCTCGGCAGTGTCGATTGGAAACACTGGAGCCAACAGCTCACTGGGAACCAATGGAACGATCACGATCGGTGGTTCTGGGAACTCAGGCCAATTGACTTGGACAGGAACCAACGAAACGACAGATAAAATTTTCTCCATGGGAGGTTCCACGGGAAACGCCACGATCAGCGCCAGCTCAGTCAACCAAACACTAACCATCTCACAGAATCTTCTCATATCTGGAAATGGAACGAAGAGCCTCATACTTACAGGTGCTGGCAACATCGCTTTCAACGGAAGCATTCCCAACGGCACCTCTCCCAACACATCTGTCATTTCTGTGACTAAGAGCAGTACTGGCACTGTCACTCTCAACGGGACGAATACCTACACCGGTGGCACCACTCTCACTTCTGGCACTTTACAGTTTAATAACAGTTCCGCTCTTGGCACTGGCGCCGTAACACTAAACGCCACACTCTCGGCTTTGGCTAACGCCACTCTGACAAATAACATGTCCGTCGCCACAGCCGGAACACTGCGCGTTGGCACTGGTAACACATTTACAAGTTCTGGAGTGATCTCTGGAAATGGTTCGATCACGAAAAACAGCCAAGGCACACTCGACCTAAGCTCCGCAACCAGCAGTAACTTCAGCGGAGGCATGAAAATCAACGACGGCACAGTCGTCGTCAGCGCCATCGGAAATTCTGGATCGAATAGTGCACTCGGAACTAACGGAACAATCCAACTCGGCGATACCACGAGCGTTGGCGGAATCCGCTGGGTGGGCACTGCCGACGAAACCACAAACAAGGTCATCGATTTTAAGAGCACAACATCAACCTCATCTGGCGGCACGATTACAGCAAACGGCACCGGTTTAGCCCTCACCTTCACCTCAAACACAACAGCCACTGGCATAGGAAATAAGACATTTACACTCAGAGGCGATGGCAACATCAACTTCAATGGAGTCATTGCCAACGGGGCAAACGCAACGATCTCCCTCACAAAAAGCGATACTGGAATTGTCACCCTTGGAGCAGCAAACACCTACACTGGCAACACCCTCGTTAATGCAGGCACACTTCTAGTAAATGGCTCAACAAGCGCCAACAGCACAGTGACTGTCAGTTCTGGAGCCACACTCGGAGGATCGGGAATCATCAATGGTGCCATGTTGGCCAATGGCACGCTCAGCCCCGGCACAGCCGCGACCCTCACATTGGGATCGACCCTAAACTTGGGAAGCGGATCGAACGTCGCCCTCACGCTCGGCTCGACCAGCAGTAAGATCGCATTCGCATCTGCAGCAAATAACCTCATCGGCAGCGGCAATGCCACTCTGGCACTCACCTTGGGTACTGGGTTCGATTACAACTCGTCCTACACAATTTTCCAAAACACAACCACGGATGGCTTTGTTTTTTCAGGCATCACCGGATACGACGACTCAGGCTACACGGCTAATTTTGCGGACCTTGGATCAGACTATGCCCTGACCTTCACCGCAGTCCCCGAGCCATCAGCTTATGCTCTCCTCCTCGCAGGTCTCGTGCCCCTCATTTTCGCGCGCCGCCGCAAATCGGCATAATCTCCCAACAAACTGCTGTAGAACTGCTCGACAGCGCCGATCGAATGACCTCAAAAACGCCCCGCGCGACTCTCGATGCCCTTGCCAGACCGAGATATTTTCAGGCATTCACCCTCATCGAGTTGCTTGTAGTCGTGTCTATTATAGGAATTCTCGCAGCTCTCCTGTTTCCTCTGGGCAAGTCGATGATTGAATCAGGAAACGCAAGCAAATGCGTTGCGAACCAGAGGCAGATTGTTGCGGGTATCCTACAGTATGCCCAAGAGAATAATAACCGACTGCCTGGTTATATATGCGAAGGCCCCTGGTTTTGGAATGCAAGGCTATCCCGCGCAATCGGCGCGTCTCCCGCTCCAACGCTGCCTTACATGCCCTATCACCCCTCGTCTTCAACGACCAACACAAAAGGTGTCGTCACCTTATGGATTTGTCCTGCAAATAACCCATTCAAGAAAATGCGTGAAACTTCATACGGAATTATCCAGTCTATTTACCCTAATGACGAGAGACCAAATTCTAATGGCGTTGCTAGCACACCCACTCTGCTGGCAAAGTTGGACAAGCCATCAAAAACTATCGCTCTTGGCGATTGCAGTCTGACGTCATCGAGTTCAGCCCGAATTGGCAGTGATGCCGATATTGCAAAAGTCCACAAAGGCGGAGCGAATTTCGCCTTTTTCGATGGACATGTGGAATTCTTAAAACCCGTGCCCGCCTACACGAATAGAATGTTCAGACAAACCGGCGGAGATTAATACGAGTTTCGACGATTTCAGTGCGAATGACATGCCCAGTGAAAAATCCGAGTGCGTGGCGGCAATCAAGTAAGTAGTATTTTCAAGCAATCACCTTTATAGAAACATATTATGAATCTCGATAATTCTTTTATCCTGTCAAAAAAAACCGCATTTTATTCCTATCGAATTTTTTATGTTGTTTTACTCGCGTTCGGATGGAGCACAACAGTCTCTGGCCTCCTCCATGCCGACATCACCCTCCCCCGCGTCTTTGGCGACAATATGGTCCTGCAGCGTGACAAGCCAGTTCCCGTGTGGGGCAAGGCCGATCCGGGCGAGAAGGTGACAGTGGCCTTTGCAGACCAGAAACGAACTACCACGGCCGATGAAAACGGTTCGTGGCAGGTGAGCCTCGATCCCCTGCCCGCCAATAAGATGCCGCAATCGTTTGTCGTTTCCGGCAGGAACAAGCTGACCCTCGAAAATGTCCTCGTGGGCGAAGTCTGGCTCTGCTCGGGGCAATCCAACATGGAGTGGTTGGTCGACAAGTGCGCAAATCCCGAGGAGGAAAAAGCGGCCGCTAATTTTCCGGAAATCCGGCATTTCAAGGTTCCTCGCACCTCGAGCGCATTCCCTCAAGCAGACACGAAGGGGAACTGGCAAGTTTGCTCGCCCAAGACCGTCGGCGGGTTCTCAGCTGCCGCCTACTATTTTGCCCGCGAACTTTTTCAAAAGCTCGATGTGCCCATCGGCCTCCTCCATTCGAGTTGGGGAGGAACTGGCATCGAAGTGTGGGTTTCCCCCGAGAGTGTTGCCACCATCCCTGAACTTGCTGAACTCCAAACCAAGATTTTTGCGCAATCCAGCCTTTCACCCGAAGGCAAAAAAAGACACGAGGAGTATCTGGAAGAGCTAAAGAAATGGACCGCCGCCACGGAAGTCGCACTGGCAAAAAACCAACCGCTCACAGAGCCACCCTCTGTCCCGTGGCCGGCATGGGAAAATCCCCAGCCTACACAACTCTACAAAGGCATGATCCATCCCCTCGCCCCCTTCGCCATGCAAGGCGCGATCTGGTATCAGGGCGAATCGAACGGATCGGACGACGCGATTTACCTGAACAAGCTGCAAGCACTCATCAACGGGTGGCGCGCCAAATGGAATCAGGGCGATTTTCCATTTTACATCGTCCAAATCTCAAACTTCAGCAAAGCGAGTGATGACGGAAAGACATGGTCGAAGGTGCGAGAAGCTCAAATGAACGCCCTCTCGTCGATCCCAAATACCGGGCTCGCCGTGACGATCGATATTGGAGAAAGCAAAGACATCCATCCCAAAAACAAGCAGGATGTCGGCAAGCGCCTGGCCCTCTGGGCGCTCGCGGGGCCCTACGCGAAGGACATCGACCCCTCCGGCCCTCTTTACAAGGGCTTCAATGTCGAGGGATCGAAAATCCGCATTTCTTTTAACCATGCAAAAGATGGCCTCATGATCGGCAAAAAAGACGGGCTGGCCGCAGTCGTGCCCGAGGCCGACGGAAAAATCAAATGGCTCGAAATTGCCGGAGAAGACCAGCAGTTCAAGCGCGCGGATGCCGTGATCGAGGGCAGCGAATTAGTTGTCTCAAGCCCAGAAGTCGCCGCACCGGTGGCTGTGCGCTACGCGTTCAAGCAAGACCCAGCTGGGGCGAATCTTTACGATCAACAAGGCCTCCCCGCCTCACCGTTCCGCACCGATTTATGGTAAAAACACCCCTCCTCGCCGGGGCATTTGTGCTCTTGGCTGCTTCCGCTCCACTCCTCGCAAGACCCGTCATCATTTGGGCTTCCGACCCCGTCCGCGCCGGCGAGAGCGTTGTCGTGCGCGGTGACGGCTTCGGGGCCAAGGCGCGCGTGGAAGCCAGCTTTTCGCAAAACGGAAAACCCACCGATTGGAAACTGCTGGATGTTCTCCAACAGACTCCCTCCACACTCAAATTCGCCCTCCCGGAGAAGATTGGCGATGGCATCGTGCGCTTCCGAATCAGCGATGGCAAAGACACCTCCGAATCATCAGTCGTCAACGCCCCGAAAGTCTGGTGGATGCAGGGCGACGAGACTGAAACCGCCACGCCGGGCGGTTGGCTGCGGATTTTCGGCCTCAATCTGGAACTGCGCCCCAGCGCCAAAGCCACACTCCGCTCGGGAGATTCGACGGTCACACTGACCCCCGAGGCGATCGATGAATTCGCTCTGCGTGTCGCCCTCCCTACCGACCTCAAGTCCGGCGAATACACGGTGGATTTCCACAACGGCCTTGCGGATACCGCCGCTGGGACAACGGCTGGAAAAATCTCCATCGCCCCCAATAAGCCAGCTCCCGAGCGAATCTTTGATGTTTTAAAATACGGCGCCGTTCCCGCCGAGCCGGGCTACCTCCAATACACCACCGCCATGCTCGCTGATGGCCAGGTGGATAGCGCCGAGGCCATCCAGAAGGCCCTCGACGACGCAGGCAAGGCGGGCGGCGGCATTGTGCAGTTTCCGCGTGGCATTTTTGTTTTATCCAAGGGCCTCACCATTCCCATGCATGTGACCCTGCGCGGCGCGGGTTCGGGTCTCACCACGTTGTCTTATGTGGACGACCTCCTGCCCCGCGTGGACATGATAGAAAAACTCTACTGGGGTGCCAAGCAGGTCGAACCCATCAAAGGCGTCGGTTTCGAGCCCCATCCCTACCTCATGCGCGGCGAGGGACACTTCACCGTCGAGGACCTCGCCATTTACGCCATCAACCACCACGCCGGCATCCAAAGCGAGCTTCCGACGAACTCTCCGAATGCCGGCCATGTCACGATCCGCCGCGTCCTCATGCGGCTCGACCGCTTTATCAACAACGACAGAACAGACCGCCACTACTCAGATGCCGAGGAGGTGTTCCTGAAACGCTGGCGCGATAAGCGCCGCACCGGCGCCATTGATGTCGGTGGACCAAACATCCAGGTCACCGACTGCGACATCTACTCGTCCCTGCAGGTCCTCATGCTCAACGGATCGTCAGGCACCATCGCCCGCAACAAATTCTCCGCCGTTCCCCGCCATTGGACGGTCTTCGGCCGCCGCACGCAGAAGGTGATCTTTGAAAACAACGACTGCTCGGACGGCGGCGTGAGCCTCAACAGCGTGCACGACATGGTCACAAACGACGGCAAGACGCGAATCCAGAGCATGTATTCCCGCGAAATCTACATCGCCCGGAATGCCATGAAGGACAGCTACCGCGGCGACCGCGACGGAGGCTTCAACTCCGACTTCCACGCTCCCGTGGGCATTTACACCGGCACGGTATCCAAGTGCGAGGGCACCACACTCGAGCTTCCGAAGGAAACCGAAGACGCCGAGTTTCCCACCAAATGGCTCGGCGCCGTGGTCGTCGTGCTGGATGGAAAAGGCGCTGGCCAATACCGCTCTCTCGCCGGCGGATCAGGCAAAACTCTCCTCGTGGACAAGGCGTGGGATGTGCCGCTTGACCAAACCTCGTTTATCTCGGTGTGCAAGGCCCTCGACCATGTCATCGCGGTGGACAACATCGCCCACGACGCTGGGAATACGGTCCTCTTCTGGTGCGGCGGGATCGAGGTCATTGCCGCCCGCAACAAATCCATTCGCGGAGGCGCCATCCAGCAGATCACCATCTCCTACGAAGGTCAGGTCCTGCCCGGCCTGCGGGCCCAATTTTTCGACAACGAAATCCTTGAGGGAACCACTTGGGGTGCCTCCTTCATCTTCCCGCGCGGATCGAATATCGGCACGCTCACCTACCCGCCCATTTACCACGATAGGAAACTCCAAGCCGACAAAGGCAAACCCGTTACGGCCCCCGATTACCACGGACCGATGGCTCTGGATCAGGTCTTCCGCCGCAATTCCATCGCCAACAACGGCCGCTTCTTCGTCGGCGGAAATGTCCAGAATGTCCTCTTCGAAGCCGGTCGCGTGAGCGATGCGGATATCGGAATCGAAGTCACCACGCGCGGCGGCCGTTGGGCGGATTTCCTGAAAGGCGGGCCGACTGATATCCTCGCCAGAAACAACACATTTCAAAATGTAACCACCCCCTACGCCGGCGACCGGCTGAACGAAACCATCATCCTGCCTACGGGGAAGAACGGGCAGTAGACAACCCACGCCATGCCTCCCCTGAACCTTCAGCCTGTAAGCTTCTTGCTTCGGCAAGGGGCGACTGAATCCTCGAAAATAAGAATATCATTCCAGAAAAACGCCGCATTCTTACGAATGGCCGTGTTATTTCTTTTGTTGAGCGCAGCCGTTACCGTGCGCGCGGACATTGTGATTTCTCAAGTTTACGAGGGGGCGAGGAACGACAAATATGTGGAAATCTCGAACACCGGCGAAACCGCTGTGGATTTATCGACCTACAAACTCGCGATCTGGAAACGTTCCAAATCCGGTGGCGACGCGTCCACCGAAGGCGTCACTCCTTCCTACGCCACCCTTTCGGGAACGCTGGCTGCGGGAGCCACAAATCTTTTCAAAAACTCGGGGTCGAATGATCCCAGCTACGCCGACAATGTAGGCGTGCCCAATGCCGCAGTGGATTTCGACGGCAACGACGCGATCGCCATTGTCGACAGCACGAACGCGGTGGTGGACCTGTTCGGCACGGGGCTGAACAACAAGGATCAAAACTACTCGCGCAAGCCCACGGCACCAGGCGCATCAACCGTTTTCAATCCACTGGATTGGGACGCGGCGGTCTACACCGTAGCCAACAGCGCCCAACCCGGCACCGGGAACTATCTTGGTTTTTATGCCTTCGTGAGCACTCCCAAGCCAATGATTTCCCTGAATCCGCCGGCCATCGAGGGCCTGGCGAACACCACTGGCAGCGCCTCCGCCACACAGAGCTACACCGTCACGGCATCGAATCTCGTCGAGCCGCTGAAAATCGATGTCTCCTCAGGCGGTATTGAGATTTGCAAGCAGGGCGAGGCCGCATTCGGAGCCAGCTTGGTTTTGACTCCAACGAATGGCGCGGTCTCCCAAACTATCAATGTGCGCCTCTCGGCCAAGTCTTCAGTGGGTTTCGTGGCGGCGACGGTGAACCATGTCTCCGGTATCGCCTCTTCCACGCTGCCTCTCAGCGGCGAAACGAAATCCACCGTCCCATCCAAAGCGGGCCTCCGTAGCGCCCTCGACTACACGGTCCCGAACGCCTCCTTTTTTCAACTCCCGGCCGGTGAGCTTGTCCACACTCTCAACGACACCTCGGGATCGATTGCGACTCTGCAATCCCAAATCGACGCGGCCCGGCTTGCATACCCCAGCCATTATTTAGCGATACGGCTCAAGGCCGGTGCGACCTACACCGTGACGAACGCGCCGCTCACATTGGGATCAAACATGTCGCTCTCGGGGCTTGGAACGAGCCTTGTGGCGGATACTTCGGCAACTTCCGGGAGCCTTCTCAGAATCACAAACGGTTCCACCTCGGTCTCCATCGATCGCCTCACCCTCGAAGGAGCTGGAAAGAGCCTCTTAGGAATCGAGGGCACAACCGTGAGCCGAGTCAATATAGACCGTGTTGCGATTCGTGAGACGCTCTCAGGCGGAATTTTTCTGCAGGGAGCAGGGGCCACCTTCTTCGACAACGAAATGACGGTGACACGCTGCACGATCAATGGAGTCTCGGGCGGAGCTGGCATCCGGTTCAAAAACACCACGCAGTCCATTGTGATGGATAATGAATGTTTCAACAACGCGACGGGAGTTTTTATGGAGTCGTGCGACTACGGCACCGTCATCAACAACCAGCTGAAATACAATTCCTCCGTTGGCATCCGTCTGCGCGATGCGAAATACACAAGGGTCGCCAGCAACCTTTGCAGCGGCAACCCGACAGGCATTACCTGCGAGGGATCGCTCACCTCCACCACAAAAACCTACAATTTCGTTTTTCGAAACGAAATCCGCTCCGCCCAGACGGGTATCCTCCTCAGCCAATCGAGGGACACCATTTACGGCAACGAGTTCCCCTCCGATGTCACCACGGCCCTGTCCTTCGCGCCAGGTGCCGTCAATCGAGTCATGCAAACGGGGGCGCCGGCGCAGGCGGACGGGCAGGAATATTTTTACCCGCCCACAGCTTCGAATTGGCATGTCGACCCCATTAAAAACGGACAGTCGCGCGTGGATGTCATCTCCTCCTCCTCGACCCTCTCGGCTATCCAAGCCCAATACAATGCGGCGCGCTCCCAGAGCCCTACGGGTGTCGTCGTGCTCCGCCTCACATCACCTGAAATCGTGGGCGACAGCCCGCTGGCTCTTCAGTCCGACACCTGCGTAGTTCTGGAGGGAACAATCAAACTCAACGAGGGCGTGCCAGCCTTTCTTGCAACTGGCACGACGAACGCCACCCTCAGTTTCATTTCCATCTCGGGCGGCACGATCGACGGTCAAGGCACCACGGGTCGCGGCGGTCTGAATTTCACGAACTGCTCAAAGGTTCTGGTCGAGGATGTGGCATTGGTAAATTTCGGCTTGAAAACAACCCGAGTAACAGGATCCGATGTCATCCTCTTCGCCGGATGCACGGATCCATGCATCGTAGACTCGAGCCGTATCGACGGAGGTGCCGCACGCGGAATTTGGACAAAAGGCATCAGCGGCAGTTCGCTTTCTGGAATGCTCTTCCTCGATAACACGATCTCGAACGTGAACATGGACGGGATTGATTTTGATGTAGCCACATCGGCTTCAGCGGCCTTCTACAACCTCTGCCAAAACAACGTCCGCTACGGAATCTTTATCGAAGAGGGGGCGAAATATGTGCAGGCCGTTGCGAACACCTGCACGGGAAATGACATCGGCATCAATCTCTATGCCTACGATGTCGGGCCGACCGAAAAAAACACGGTGGTCGCAAACAACCTCTCCGCCAACCGGCGCGGGCTGCGCTTCGGAGCGAGGGATGGATTTCTCACCCAGTCGAATTTCGCCTTCAACAACCGCATCTCCAGCTCCTCGCCACTTTCCGCCATCGACGCGCAGGATGACGGCGGAAACAACTACATCTCCCAGAACCAACTTTCTGCAAACGCAGCCGACTACGGCAGCACGAGCACGGCGGTTTTTTATAATTCTCCCAGCACCGCCTCTTCCGGAGTCGACAACGCCACACTCGCCAACACGGATTTCACTATTGGCTACGCAGATGGCAATCTGGTGGGCCAGGATGGTTGGGCCACCTTGGGCAACAGCACGCTGGGTCCCGTGCAGATCGACGCCGGGGCGGCGAAGCTGGCCGCAGGCACAAACTACCAGGCGGTCTTCAAATCCATATCGCCGTTTCAATTCACCGACAACTCCTCGGTCCACATCCGGATCGATATCAATGTCCAGAGCGCCTCCGCAGCCGGATCGGATTTTTTTCTCGTGACCCGCGAGATCGATGCGGTCACTGGCCAACCAAGCGGAAAAAACTATTTCAGAATTTACATCAAGGCCTCGGGAGCCGGCTTCCAGATCGGCTGGAATCCTCATGCGGAGGCCGGCACGGTCACGCCGGCCGTTCCGACTTACAGCGACACAGTCTTCGAGTTCAATACGAACTACAAAATTGTCATCCGTTGCGATGCCGTGCCGCTGCGATCGAACGACGATACGTTCCTGTTTGTGGACCCCGCGAATTCTGAAGCCCCTCCTTTGCTGACGAGAACGACCTGGACCGGAAATACCGATGAGTTCAGCGCCAGCACCTCCTCGGGCACATCAAGCGGAGTGGCCCGCGTGGGTGGACATCTCAATCTCGTTCTCAAGCAGCAAGCGGTCTCATCGACTCCCTCGAACAATTTGAAAGTCCACCGCGTCGTTGTCGCCAATGACCTCGCGGATATCGGAATCGCCAGCGACGGGCTTCCATTGCCTGAAGTCGCCGTCACCAGTTTTAGCAACAACAGCACGGGCGGCACCACGACATGGAAGACCGGTCCCGGTTGGTCGCCGAGCGCACCCGCAAGCGGCATTGAAACAGTTCTCGCGCTTACCGGAGCTCTCTCCGGCAACCTTGTCGTCAACAACGACAGCACAGGGAACTTCACCTTAAATTCACTGACGATGGCAAACACCGGATCCGGAAATATGACCTTCAGCGGCGGGGCGCTGTTTTTTTGTGCTTCAAGCTCCGCCAATCCTGACATCACCTTCGCCAGCAGCAACTCGATCATCCAAACTATCGGCAACCGGCTCCACCTGAATGCCACTTTGAAGGTCACCCAGTCATCCGGTTCCTCGTCCTACAATTCGGCCATCACAGGCACGATCAGCGGAACCGGCGGACTCACGAAAGCCGGTGGCGGGCGTGTCGATCTGGCCGGCACCGAGAACGACTTCTCCGGCCCTGCGTCTGTCGAAAATGGATTCCTCTACATCTCGAGCATCGGACAAACCGGGGCTCCAAGCTCCCTCGGGACGAACGCCACCCTCCAACTCGGCTCGGGCCCAAATACTGGCACACTCCGGTGGGGGGATTCCCCCAACACCGTGGCGGAGACCTCCGATAAAACCATCTTGCTCGCAGGGGCCGCCGGCGGCGGCACGATCGATACCCGGGGAGCCAATGTTCTCACCCTCAATGGAACGATCGACACAGGCGCGAACACCTCCGCCCGCACGCTGATCCTCACAGGCAATGGAATGAACGCCACCTCGGGCCGGTCACTGGTTCTGAATGGAGTCGTCTCCGGAATGGCACGCCTCCGGGTGAATGGCAGCAGTGACAGGACAGTCATCGTCGGCAACGAGGCCAACACATTCGCGGGGGGGCTTTCGATTGATGGCAACACGGCAGGCAAAACCTACACGGTGGCGGTCGGGAAAATTGGAAACACCGGAGAAGCCAGCTCGCTGGGCACCAACTCGACAATTCATCTCGGAACAACCAGCGCCACCGTCTTCAATGTCCTTCGCTACACAGGCTCCGGGGAGACGACTGACAAAACGGTGAACCTCGCAGGAACGCTCGGCGGAGGAATGATCGTCAACCGAGGCACCGGTCTCCTCAAATTCGCCTCACCGCTTACCGCGACCGGAAACGGCTCGAAAACCCTCTACGCCGACGCTGAAACAGCAGATATCGAATTCGCCGGCTCGATCTCCGACAGCGCGGGTGGAGGCACCTCCATCAGTATCAACCGCAACGGCACGGTCACGCTCCACGCAGCCAACACCTTCACTGGTGGAGCCACATTAAAAGGCGGCACGCTGCAACTGGCCCACAGTGGCGCCTTGTCTTCCGGCGGTGTGAAATTCACAACCGGTGGAACCGGCTCTGCCATACTGAAGGTTGCCTACATCGGATCGAGCGGCCAAATCGGAAACCTTCTTGTTCAATCCAATTCGACCATTGATCTGGGCGCCGATCCCACCGCCTCACTTGTCTTCAGCAGCGCCGCCGGTTGGACCGCAGGCACCACGCTCACTCTCGCAAACAGCGACAAAGGCCGGCTGACGATTATTGACGCGTCGGGTCTGGACCTGACCCAAATCAAATCTGCAGAGTACCCCGACCGAAGAGCCGCCTTGGCGGCAAACGGAACAATCGCTTTCCCCACCCCGCCTCCCACTGGTACCACCTATTCATCTTGGCTTGCTGCGAGCGGCCAGAACTCAACCTCCACTACGCTTCTGGAATACGCTTTTGGTGCTGCAACACCGGGCACCTTGGCAAACCAGAACCTCCCTTCATTGACACTTAGCAGCCCGAGATTTGTTCTAAAATATTTTGTCCGCAAAAATGCAGATCTCACCGTGACTCCCGAGTTGAGCCTCTCACTTTCTGGCGTTCCCTCAGGTTTCGCCACTTCACAACTGATTACCGAGACTTCGAAGGGATTTGCGACTGTGGATGGAGTCGAAATTGAAGATCGAGAAGCAAGTATTGATCTCACCGAAATTGGGCCAAAGGCGTTTCTCAGACTCCGAATAAGCAAATAGACCCCAACGGCAAACTAAGACCGGCAATCAACAGAAGCGGAAACACCTTCAATTTTCTCAAGCCGATGGGGAAACGGACGGAGGCGTGCTTATTGGCGTCGCTGTTGGAACAGGGGTAGGCGAAGGGGCGAGTGAAGGACTAGGAGATGTACTAGGAGATGTAATAGGAGAAGGACTAGGAGAAGGACTAGGAGATGAACTATCAAGCGCCGCAGGATTCTGCGTGAATGCGGTGTTAGAAATAACATTTGCTGGGGTATTAGCCGAGGATTGTGCCACCGAGTTGACCGCCGAAGAAACCGCGTCTCCTTGGCTTGGAACGGCAGCGACCACAGCCGCTGAAATCGCATTGGCTTGTGATGGCACTGCAGAAGCGACAGCCGACGCGATGGCCGCCGCTTGAAGAGGAAGAACGACTGAAACCGCTGCTGCCACCGAGGCCGCTTGGGACGGAAGTGCGCTGGAGACGGATGCAGAAATACTTGGCGCCTGTGTTGGAACCACTGCCGCAACGGCGGTAGCGAGCGCGACAGCTTGGCTCGGAACGGCAACGGCAACAGCGCGCGCTACTGAAGAAGCCTGCGAAGGGACTGCGACAGCTACGGCCACAGCGATAGCTGTTGCCTGAAGCGGAAGAGATGTCGCTATGCTCGAAGCGATCTGGTTGGCAGAACTGGGAATGAGACCTGCAGCCGCTGCCGCGATATCGGAACCCGAAGTAGGGGTTGCCGATGCAAGCTGAATAGATACCTCAACCAGAGCGGCCTCTCCTTTCAATGCGGCAGCTTGAAGGGCCTGCTGTTGTGCTGGCGTGAGATTCGCTAAAACATCAGGCGGGGCTGCTTCAGGCGGCGGGGCAGCTGCAAACGCATTGCTCGGCGTTGACTCTGCGCTCTGGGAAGCTGCTGCACCAGTTGCATCCAGCAATCCCGCCGCTCCAGCGGGCGCAGGAGTAAAATTACCCCCATCCGCTGCGCTGCCCACGCCGAAGGACTCCCCCGCACTAACAGAACGGGAATTCCCTGTCGCCGTTGTGAACTGAACCTGTCCATTCGATACTCCAAAAGATACCGATGATTCCGTATCTCCAGGCAGAGATCGCACATAAACTCCAGTGCCCTTGATTTCCATTGTCCCCACCGAGGTCGCTACCTGAAACGTTGATCCTTTTTGAAGTTTTTTGACATTCGTAAAAATCGTACCCATCGGCACACTGAGACGGGTGAAAGACTGGGACGGCTCGGTCTCACGCTGCGGGGAGTCTGTCGACTGGGCTGCAAAGGGACTTTGAATGTAACGTTCGATCAGAAACTCCGATTCCGGTCCCACTTGAACGGTGGATTCATTGTCAAAAAGCAAGAAAATATTCCCATTTGATCCCGTCGTTATCTTGGCTCCCTGCTTCAAGAAAGCGCCCTTTCGGATCGGAGAAGATATTCCCGACTGGTCTATTTGCATCACATCCGGACTAGTGATTTTCAGGACCCTCACGTTACCAAGGCGCTTCCCGGTTTCACTGGCTGCCTGACCGGCGGCCTCGATTCCCTCGGGAAAAATGGAGAGCGCAGATTTTGAAACGATTGCTGCAAGTTCGGGGTCAACGCTAACTCCCGCTGCGATGACAGTTCCCACATGCTCTTGAGTAGTCGCCGAACACGTCGCGACAATGATCGCAGCGACCGCCATCTCGGAATGAGGAGCAACTTTTTCCCCCGCCTTGTGGACAGATGAGATAGCACGGCGAACAATTTCGTAGATTTTGTTAGGATTCTTAGCAACCTCGTCCACGATGGAATCCGCAAGAAATTGCTGGTTTGTCGAAGACGAAACTTTTTTTGCCCGCACAGGAACATCCTTCGGAACCTGACCCTGAAGCAAGGTGCATCCTAATCCCAAGGCAGCGAAAAGAACGAGGCGAGGTGTCATGTTTTGAATCTCGTTTATGATAAACCCTTCGACTAGAAATATTCTGTCAAAGTAAGGGGAATTCGAGTTTTTTTAGAAATAAAATGGAATCCCCTGCGCCTTGAAGGAGGCTTTCTGGTCGCTGAGGTATTTCTCGCCGAGGGCTTCAAACCCGCCACCTGCTCGGTAAGAGGTGAGAAATACGTTGATCTGGTTGCGAAGCTCGACCTCGTCGTGTCGCAGTGCAACTGCCCAGAATTCTTTTTGAAGCGGCTTGAGGAGAGCGCGTGTCTTGTTGGGATGCTCTTGGGCATTCTTCCAAATGCTCATCTGATCGTAGAGAAACGCATCGGCGCGCCCTTGCATGACTTCGAGCACCGCAGCTGATTCCTTGTCCAAAGCTAGAATCTTGGCGTTTTTGATATTCGCATGAGCCCAGACTTCCCCAGTGGTGCCTTGCCGCACCGCGAGGGTTTTTCCAGCTTGGTCGAGATCTTGAAGAACCTCGATTTTGCTGTCGCGAGCGATCAGAAGAGCGAGACCTGTCGAAAGATACGGGTCCGAAAAAGCGATGGATGCTCGGCGCTCGGCTGTATCCGTCATGGAGGAAATGATGCAGTCGATCTTATCGGTTTTCAGCGAAGGAATGAGACCAGTGAAAGGGATGTTTTCGATACGCACCGGCTTGCCGAGAAATTTTCCAAGAGCCTCGGCCAAATCTACGCTCACTCCTTCGGGCTTCCCGGAAGAGTCGATTGTTTCAAAAGGCGGGTAGGAAAGATCCATGCCGACTACCAGAGTATTTTGATCGCCAGACTTGCAGGCTGAAATAAAAGAAGGCAACAACGCGATGAGCGCGATAAGAAAAAAACCCAAAACTCGCTGTCGAAAATGGCTCACGGATTCGCTGAGGTCTCGATTTTCTCACCCACCGTGCTGATCCCCTCGCCAACTTTATACATGGCGTGGTCTACCGAAGCACCAGCGCGTTGGGCAGGCCCACCTTGACCGGTGCAGGCTGAAAGAAGAAGAGGGACAACAAGCAAAAGGGAAATGCGTTTCATGACGACCCTATAAACCATGCCCCGCACTCCAAACTCAAGCCTTATGCGTTAGCATTTATGCTCGACCTAATACTTGGCAAAAAATGCTCCATGGATAGCCTGCATGACAAATGAAGAACCGAGCACTTTCCGAGGCGATATGGATTCTGGGCACACTGGCGGCAGGATGGCTCATTTCGTTGGCATTTTTCCCCGTTCTTTCGATTCTTTTTGCAGGATTACTCCTCTTCACGTTGTATTTCTTTCGAAACCCAGAACGCGTTCCTAATGGGGATGAGAACACCGCTGTTTCCGCTGCTGATGGTGTCGTGACAACGATTGACGAGGTGGATGAAGCCGAGTTCCTAAAAACAAAAATGCGCCGTATCGGGATTTTCCTTTCTGTTTTTGACGTGCATGTGAACCGCTCGCCTATAGCAGGAGAAGTGACGCATTCCGAGCCGAAGCCTGGCGGATTTCACGATGCAAGAGATCCGCAGTCATCCATTCTGAACCAAAGCCGCACTTGGGTCATCTCGGGACCGGTTGGCACCATCCTTGTTAAGCAAATAACCGGAGCGATCGCACGGCGCATCTGCCCGTGGGCAGTCGTCGGCGACACATTGGGACGCGGAGAGCGATTCGGAATGATCCGCTTCGGCTCACGTACCGAAATTTTCCTGCCTATGGATGCCGAAGTTCTAGTGAAACTCGGCGACCGTGTGCGCGGAGGCGAAACACGCATCGCAAAACTGAGTCCTCAAAAAAATGATCCGCCCGAAAGCCAAGCTGTTACCCATATTTTCTCCTCTGAAATCCTTTAAATCCCGCGAACCCTGACCCCATGCCGCTTCCCAACGAACCGAAAATCTACCTCCTGCCAAATCTGATGACGGCCGGAAATCTTTTCTGCGGATTTGCGGCTACGCTCCGTATTATCGAAGCGGCCACGCTGGTTTCAAATGGTCACCCTGCTGGCACGCTCTACCACGAGGCCATTGCTTTCATTCTGGGCGCCTGCGTTTTCGACCTCCTCGATGGCCGCCTGGCACGACTCGGGGGCCACGAAAGCCCATTCGGAAGGGAATTTGACTCCCTCGCAGACACCGTTTCCTTCGGAATTGCTCCTGCGCTACTTGTCTATCAGATCGTTCTCCGCGATTTTCAAAGAACCGGGTGGCTGATCGCTTTTTTCTTCCTCCTGTGCGGCACGCTGAGACTTGCTCGTTTTAATTGTGTAGCTGCCACGAATTCCGACAAACCCGACAAGGACTTCCATGGCTTCCCGATCCCTGCGGCTGCAGGCCTCATCGCCTCACTCACTCTTTTCATGCTTTGGCTTCAGGCCGACGATCGGACGATTGGACCGTGGAAAAACGCCCTTCCTCCGCTTTTGATTTTCCTCTCATTCATGATGTTTAGCCATGTGAAGTACCCGAGTTTCAAAAGCCTCAACTGGCGCACCCAGCGCTCGATTCCAGCATTCCTAGGGCTTATTTCCCTGCTCGCATTCACAGCCATGAATTATCAGTGGATGCCAGCTCTTCTCTTTGTTTCTTTCCTCCTTTATGGATTTGCCCGCCCATTTATCTCCAAAGCCATCCGCAAAGAAATCGAAGAAGATGGCACCGAGGAAAACGAACCTCCGATTATTTAATTCATCGGCTGACTAGGGAAATGTTTCGCGCTTGGTTTGTTTCAGATAGCCCTCCAGCGCAGACCAAGCCGCTTTAGCATCACCCGCCTGCAAAGCGAGGATGCACTGCAAACGAAAGCCTTCGGATTGGTCGGATTGGTCCGATTGGGTCGACTCGGCAGCTTCCCGACGAGCTGAGACACGATTGCCCTTGGCTACGAAATAGGCAACACGGCTGGACAAATCCGTAGGAATTTCACCGCTCTGAAGTGCTTCAACACTTATCACAGGCAGGGAAAGCTCGATACCATAGCGTCCCTGAACGGCTTCGATGGCGGCTTCGTACCGGTTTTCTCGGACCATACGCCGCACACGCACTGGCCAAGCAGCATCTTCCCAAGATGGGTTTGCAACGAGAAATTCGTCCAACTCTGCAGTGGCCCCGCGATTGAGCCAAATCAGCAAAAGGTCGCGACGCTGTGCTAAAGTTAGAGAGTCCACAAATTCAGAATTCTTAATCACATCATCCAATCGGGCATTGGGTGAGCTCATCAGCCAAGCGATTTGGTACTCTGGCGAAATTGCTGCATATCGGCTCAGTGCCTCAAAGAGTTCCGGATGGGTACGCGCCTGTGAGAGCAGCCTAGAGTAATACTCTGTGAGGCTCGCATATCTCCCTGCACGCTGGATTTTAAGAAGCTTCTCGAGGGAATCACCCCAGAGCGGCGCCGTGCGTGTGGTGTCCGCACTCATCCAAAGCACGCCTTGATCGTGAGGGATCTTTGCACTCACTGGGTTCAAAGCCCGCTCGGCATCGAAGGCTGCATCCGCAACGCTCAGGTTGGTGTTGGCCTGGATTTCGCTATAACCGAGTTCCCTGTAAAGCCCACGCTCCATGGGGCTCAGCGAGAGTTCCAAGTGCCCAAGCTTGGCAGCATCCTGAGGGCGCCCCGCGGCATTCAATCGCCGGATTTCTTCAACCACAGCCTTACCACGATAGGGTGGAAAGGGGTGTTCCTTGAACCATTGCGAACGGATCAAAACAGCGCCACCGGCCAGCAGGATTGCACCGCACACACCAAAGACGAGTCGCTGCACAAGCCATCGGTTGCTTTTTTCGGTCTGCGTCACGGCGGGATTCCCAAATGCCAGACCTGCCAGCACAAGAACCCACCAACCCAACTCAATGCGGTGTAGGGGCACATCCACGACCCCATGCAGCATGGCAGCGAGTGCAGCAGCAACGAGTCCCCAACGCAGGGGCCAAGATCCTGTCTCCCGAAAACGAAAAATATCCCTCAGCAGAAGTGCCAAGAGCAAGAGCGTAAAGAACAACGCGGGAATCCCAGCCTCGGCGGCTTGCATCAACAAATCACTCTCTGGGTGAATCGGCATCGCCTCATCGAGGCTCGCCTGCATGTAAAAGGGAAATACATAACCAAAAGTGCCAAGCCCCGTGCCAGTGAGGGGATAATCACGGACAATATGCAAGGTGTCCTGAAAAATTCTGGAGCGAAGATCGCTTTGCAAAAACGCCGTTTCAGATTTGCCACCTAGACCCAGTAATCCGAAAAGCCGATCTCGCGCTTGCCCTTCAGAAACAACAAATATCCAGACCACTGCACTTGCGATAACGATGGAAGAAATCAGCAAGGGAATCGATCGGTGCGTCCGACCCAACGCAATCATCCAGATAAAAACTCCGACCACCAAAAAAATAACCCCACCCCGCGACATGGAATAAAAAAGCAGCGAGTAAACGCACACCCCGAGCGACGCCACCGAGAGAAGGAAAACCAGCGGACGGCGACTCGACCAACCCTCCCGCATGATGCCCAGAGCCAAAACACTTCCCGTCACAAGCAGGGCGGCTGTGTGGTTTCGATTTGGAAAAAATCCAAAAGCCGGAGGGGCCCACCCCATTCTGTCAAAAAACGGATACTCCCAACCGGTTGTCTTTGCATAAATAGCCAGCGATGCATATCCCGCACATCCCAACAACCCGCCAAGGGCAATCGAAAGCTTCACGCTGGAACGAATAGGATGCCCCAGAGAAAACAAACCTGTGATCAATGCACCCGCTAGAAGTGCGAGCCAATACACCGTCTCCCGAGGAGCTAGAGTGACCCACGGCAAAGACGGGAAGGCTTGGTGCTTGAGCAAATCAAGCCGCCACGCCGGTGTGGGAAACCAAGCCTGCGGAAGTAGGCTCAACGACGAAAACCCCAAAATGCAGAGACAAAGAATCCAATACCTACCCGGAACGATTCGGTTTGGAGCGAAGAAGATCATCGCTGAGCCCGCCATAACAAAAAATATCCCAGTCGCACCCTGTCGCGCACTTCCAGCCAAAAAAACTGCAGCCATCGCGCCGAGCACAAGCACGGCTTGCACGACCGCCGAGCGCAATGGGAGATACGATGTGTTTGTGTGTCCGCTGGCCAAAACGAAAAAAATCTACGCGAATTTGACTTTGGCGGAACGCAAAATCCAAGGTTGTTAGTGCAAACTTTTGGAAATCCGACTATTGACCAGTTCGAATGCTCCGGCTTACCACAGCTATTATCCGCGGACGGAAGGCTGCGTTTGCCTTGGAGCCAGAGTATATTCAACTCTTCGAATCGCTCCCCGATGCGAATGTGTTTCTCTCACCAGAGTGGGTTTACACCTGGCTTCTGAGTCTTGGTCGAAAATATGAAGTTTGTTTTCTTGTTTGCAGGGATGCAGAGAAGTTGGTGGGAGTCTGGCCGTTTTTTGAGCACCGCATTCCAATCATCGGTACGTCGTTGTTGCCTGTGGGCGCCCAGGCTGCTGATCTTTTCGATCCGATAGCAAGAGAAGATGCCGTGGAGCCCTTGTTGAATGCTCTGGCCGAGCTTTGCCAGCAGTACGCCTTTGCGTGGCTCCCCCTCCTCTCCCTGAAGTTCGCTGATCAAGTCCAAGAGCCACTCTCCACATCGCGCCGTGCCTTTTATTTTCTCCGTAAGAGAACGCTTCGCTTTCTCGTCGAATTGGAGCGTTTTAAAAATTTCGAGGATTTCATGCAGATGGTCTTCGGTCCCAAAACACGCCAGAGCCTACGCCGCAAATCCAGACGCCTTGCGGAGAAAGGCGAGGTGCGCTTCGAGACGTTAGGTTCCCCCGAGGAAATCTCCCCTTGGGTCGAAAAAGCCATGCAACTCGAGAAGCTCAGCTGGAAGGGCGAAGAGGGCGTGGGAGCTTTTCAAAGAGCTACACACCGCTCCTTTTACCACCTGCTCTTGGAAAATCTTGCGGCACGCGGGCGACTGCGTTTGAGCATTCTGACTTTGAATGGACAACTGGCTGCGTACGAAATCGGCATCCTCGGCATTGGTGGGTACTGCATGCACGGCACAGCGTTTGACCCCGCCCTCGCGCCCCTATCCCCCGGCCGCCTCCTCATGCTCCATGTCTTGGAAAAATGCTTCCATGAAAAACGAGGGGTCTATGATTTCCTGCAGAATGACCAAGACTTTAAACGACAGATGTCCACCCACCAGTCCAGCCTGTGGGATTTGATTTTCTTTCCCCGCTCATTCCGGGGATGGTTTCTCCGTCTGATTATGAAGGGCCTTCATCGATGGAGCACCTGGCGACTTCGCCGGATGAAAAAACAAGCGTCATCCCAACGAAAAAAAGCCGATCCCTCACAAGATGACGACAATGACAATTTCTCGAGTTCACCTCAGGAATAGAGATTTGCATTTGCAGGCGCAGGGTGCTTTTTTAAAGCAACTCCTACCCTCTTTCCCTCCACAATACGACCCATGTTAGAAATCACTGACGCCTCGCTAGTACTCCCCTCACCCGATGGCCCAACGACTCTGCTGAATGAGATTTCGGTGAAATATCCCACATCGCACTTTGGAGCCATCATTGGACCCTCAGGTTGCGGTAAGACCACCTTTCTCAAGCTCATCGCAGGGATCGCTCCAGGCGATGAAGAAGGCGGGTTTTTCTGGAAGGGACGCAATCTCGAAGAGGAAGATTTTTCACCTGCAGAAATCGGCTACGTGCCACAATTCAGCATTGCACACGAGGAACTCACCGTTACCGAGTGCGTGGGTTTTGCCATGCGTCTGAGATGCCGCGAATCAACACAAAGCGATGTCGAACGCATCCTCGAGGAAGTCGGTATGCAGGATTCCGCCCATAATCGAGTAGGCGTCCTCTCAGGCGGACAACGACGACGCCTTGCCTTGGCGATCGAGCTCACGAGCCAACCGGAAATTCTCCTCTGCGACGAGGTGACAAGCGGTCTCGACCCCCAATCCGAAGACGATATCGTCAAGCTCCTCCACGGCCTTTCCCGAAAAAATCAGCGCCTCGTCCTCTCCGTCACGCATAGTCTTTCTCACATCGAACTCTACGATTCCGTCACCGTGTTTTATCGCGGCCACATCATTTTTTTTGGAAAGCCCGAATTTCTTGCTCACTATTTCCGAGTCGAATCCCCGGATGGAGTCTTTCGAAGACTCGAACTGCGCGAACCCGAGGACTGGGCCGCATCTTGGGTGAAACACCGAGAGGCCCTCGCTCTGACGCCCGATATTGATTCCAAGGAAACCTCCAACCCCGAGACGGCTTCGACCAACACGATCGGGGAAGTCCCGGGAACATTGAGCCAGTTCTTTACGCTCCTCACACGCCGATCGCTCATCTTCCTACGCTGCCGACCCCAGATTTTCCTTCAACTGGGACTGATCCTAGGATTCCCACTTCTTGTCGCCATCTTCGCTTGGAACGGCCTTCCTGCCGTGAAGAACCTGAGCATGGGACTAGACCTGAATTTGGTTCAGCAATTCAATGAAGCGCGCGATTTTTTAATTCAATCCAGCAAAGTCGGAAGTTTGGTTTCGGGCATCGTCATGTTTCAGGTCGTTCTGCTCACACTCATGGGAGCAAATAATTCGGGACGCGAAATCGCCGCAGAGCGCGGGATTTTTGAGAAGGAAAAACTCTCGGGACTGAATCCCCTCGCCTATGTCATCTCGAAGGCTGCTTTTTTAGCTATTCTGGTCATCGCCCAGTCTCTGTGGATGGGACTCTTCGTGCATCACGTTTGCGGCTTTCCAGGTGATCTCGGCGGCCAACTTCTCCTGCTCGTTCTGGTGAATGCGGCAATGACATCGATCTGCCTCGGCATCTCAAGCCACATGTCATCGCCCGAGCAGGCTTCGCTTGTCTCGATTTATCTCGTGGGATTTCAACTCCCGCTCTCCGGAGCCGTCCTTGCCCTTCCCGAATGGCTCGGTGCACTCACTCGCCCGTTTATCTCAGCTTACTGGAGCTGGTCGGGGATTTTAAAAACCCTGCAGTCCGAGCGCTACTACGACATCGTTCAGATGGTCGTGCAAAGCCCGTTAGCCCCAGCTTCCGTGTGCGTCTTTGTGCTCGTTGCGCATATCGTAGCGGGCCTCCTGATCACGTGGAAGGGTTGCGAGCGACAGCGCATCGCTTAACGAAAATTTTTGCCCACAAAAAAGCCGCCGGTGTTTCCACCAGCGGCTTTGAGTGAGTAAGAGAGGAGACTACTTGATGTGTACCGAGACAAGTTTGGTCATCTCGAACATCGTCACTTGGGCCTTGCCACCAAACACAGCTTTCAACGCTGCGTCGGCATTGATATTCCGTCTGTTTTTTTCGTCCTGAAGATTGTGCTTCTTGATGTAATCCCAGAGTTTTTTGGTGAGCTCGCCACGGGAGGCGGGAGTGGAACCTACCACCGCTGCGAGGATCGCGTCGGGTTGTACAGGTTTCATGAGTGCGGAATTTGGTTTGCGCTTAGGTTTGGTCTCAGTGGGCATATAGTTGGGTATGGTTGTATTTTATTGGTTGCCGATCTTATTTTGAAGGCCGGAGATTTGGTTCTCGAGCACAATTGGCGGTGAACAAGGATTGTCCTTAGCACTCCTTACCTTCATACGTCGAGAGTTAATTTGCACAAAGCGTATCGAAATGAGAAGACATTACGATCGGACCTCTCGCTATGAAATGCTCGTTCTTGGAGCTTGCTGCTTAGAGCGTGTGAATAACTTGCGAAAAACTTTCGACCATCCCAGCGGCTTATTCACATCCCCTTTGTGAATGACGCGAAAAATAAACACACATCCTATATGACACTGAGCGACATCCAGCGATTGCTCGCGGAATTGGAAACCCACCCTACCCGCAGGCTTGGGCAGAACTTCCTCCACGATCAAAATCTTGCCAGATCTATCGTGGCGCTACTCGACATTCAACCAGGCGACCACATCGTGGAAATCGGCCCAGGCCTCGGAGCACTCACCGAGTTTCTTGCGACCCAAAGCACCCGCCTCACCCTCATCGAAAAAGACAGCCGCCTTATCGCTTATCTCAAATCAAAATTCGAGCACGGAACCAACCGGGTCTTCCATGCAGATGCACTCGATTTCGACCTCCGTGAACTCTGGGGAGATGGGCCAGTAAAGGTCATTGGCAATTTGCCATACTACGTCTCCACACCCCTGATCGCTAAATACGCATCCGCCCTCTCACCCGCTTCAGTACTTGTTCTCACACTGCAATTGGAGTTGGCACAACGCCTCGGTGCCCCTCACGACACAAGCAGTTATGGAGCCATGACGCTCTGCACCGGTCGCCGCTGGGACATCCGCCTCGAGCGCAAACTTCCCGCCTCAGTTTTCTTCCCGAGACCCAAAGTCGAGTCAGCTGTGATCACCCTCCGCCGCAAGCCCCGATCCAAAGTCAAAGCCCTCGATGAAACGATTTTCGAGTCCCTCGTCCGCCGCGGATTCTCAGAACGGCGCAAACAGCTCCGCAACCTCTTGCCAGAGTTGAAAAATGACTGGGAAAAAATCACCACCGCACTCGGAGTCACCCCCACCGTCCGCGCCGAGCAACTCAGCCCCTCGCAGTGGGAATCCCTCACCTTCACCGTGGCCCCATCCGCCGCGCAGCACGGGGCAGAGTGCTTTGATGTCGTTGATGAATTCGACCACGTCGTGCGCTCTGAGTTTCGCGATGTCGTGCATGTGAATAACTTGAGGCACCGCGCCGTACATATGCTTCTTTTTAACGCCACCGGAGAGCTTTACCTCCAGAAACGCTCAATCTGGAAGGACCGCAATCCTGGACTGTGGGACTCCTCCGCCGCAGGACACGTCGATTCGGGGGAAGACTACCTCACAGCAGCCCGCCGCGAACTCCAAGAAGAACTCGGCATCGAAGCCCCTCGCCTCACCCCCTTCGCACGCCTCACTCCCAGCGAATCCAACGGCTGGGAATTCATTCAGACCTACCGCGCCCTGCACGAAGGCCCCTTCCACCCAGCACCGCTGGAAGTCGAAACCGGAGCCTTTTTCCCAATGGAAAAAATCCGCCAATGGACCTCATCCAACCCCCACGATTTCAGCCCCGTATTCTTAGAGATTTTAAAAGCCCTGTAGAATCCATGCCGAAGCTCATTCGGAAACACTGGTAGGGCCGCCGCGCAAGTCGGACGGCGGCGGAGCGCCATACCTACCTTGGGGGTCACGAGGGGTGCTGCCACACCGCTATTTCAAAACAAAAATTCTGACACGCGATGGCATTCAAACGATCCACTCCGCCCAACTCGAAAAATACGCCACCCGCACACTCTCGACACGCATCGAAGGCCACAACGGCAACCTCACCAGCCTCCGCGAATGGATTTCTCCCGATTCCAAGCCCGCCAAGTGGAAGCCAGTCAAAATCGCCCCCATCCGAGACCTCTTCGCCGCCTCCCTCTTCATCCGAAGCCAATCCCTCGCCAAAGGCGAAAAAGTCCGCACCCTCGTGTTCC
>VFJO01000181.1 GCA_009886045.1 Verrucomicrobiota bacterium | reverse complement strand
TATGCCATTGATGCCAAAACGCGTGAAATATCGCAAGACACAGCGGGGAAGCTGCAAGGGTCTCGCCTCACGAAATACAACTATTGATTTCGGTGAGTTCGGTCTCCAAACTTTGGAGCGCGGCTGGATAACAAATACACAGATCGAGGCTGCACGTGTTGCCCTGACCCGTAACATGAAGCGCAAAGGCAAGCTCTGGATTCGAATTTTCCCAGACAAGTCCGTTACCGCTCGCCCACCTGAGACTCGAATGGGTAAAGGTAAAGGGCAACCAGAGTATTGGGTTGCCGTCGTCCGCCCTGGCAATATCCTTTTCGAATTGGATGGTATTTCTGAAACCGTTGCCCGCGAATCCCTGAGATTGGCCGCCAATAAGCTTCCACTGCGCACACGCTTCCTCACGCGTCATCACGCGGTCTAATTCCCAATGAAAATCAAGGAAATCCAGGAACTCACACCTAAAGAACTTCTTACCCGGAAACGGGAAATCAAAGAGGAGGCCTTCAACCTGAGGATTCAACAACAAAATTCTCAGTTAGAGAGACCTCACCTGATCAAAGTCGCGCGTCGCAACGTCGCTCGCATCGAAACCGTTCTCAGCCGCAAGGCCCGGGAAGCAGCCGTTAAGTAGTCAATGGAAGATACACTCACTCCCGCAACCACACCAACCGAGTCCCGCGGACTCCGTAAAGTTCGTGTTGGTGAAGTTGTTTCGAACAAGATGGATAAGACCATCGTTGTTCGCACAATCACCCGCGTTCCCCATCCCAAGTTTGGCAAAATTACCAAGCACATCACCAAATTCCACGCTCACGACGAAAAAAATGAAGCCCAAATCGGGGATCGCGTCAGCATCATGGAAACCCGCCCGCTCAGTCGTACCAAGCGCTGGCGTCTCGTTGAAGTTCTCAAACACTAATTTCCCATGATTCAAATCCGCTCACGCCTCGATGTCGCTGACAATACCGGTGCCCGTATGGCCACCATGATCGGTGTCATCGGTAAGGCCACTAAAGTTGCCCGCATCGGCGATATCATTACCGCTAACGTCAAGGAAGCCTCCGCCGGCGGAACAGTCAAAAAGGGAGACGTGGTTCGCGCCGTTATCGTCCGCACCAAAAAGCCAGTAATGCGTGAGGATGGTTCTGCGCTTCGATTCGATAGTAACGCTATTGTAATCATTGACAAAGATATGAATCCGCGCGGAACTCGCATCTTTGGCCCTGTTGCTCGTGAACTTCGCGAGAAAAACTTTATGAAAATTATCTCCCTTGCCCCGGAGGTCCTATAATGAGCCAACCTAAATTTCATGTTCGCCGTGGCGACACTGTCCAAGTCATTTCTGGAAACCACAAAGGCGCCAGCGGAAAAGTCCTCGAAGTTAAAGCTGCCAAAGAGCAGGTCATCGTCGAAGGCGTTCGAATGATTAAGAAACACCAGCGCAAGTCGCAAGATCATCCGAATGGTGCAATTCTCGAACGCGAGGGTCCCATCCACATCTCCAACGTGAAACTGCTCGAAACAGTGACTCGTGATAAAAAGTCCAAAAATGCCGCGTAAGTAGTATACTGCCATGACTCAAGAACCTGAACTCCTTACCGACTACAAAACTCGCGTTATTCCCGCCCTGCGCGAGAAACACGGATATGCCAACATTCATCAGATTCCCAAGATTACGAAAGTCGTTATCAATACCTGCATCGGGTCCGCGCCCGATGTCAAGGAATCACTCGAAATAGCCCGAACCGAGCTAACAACTATCACTGGCCAGCGTCCAGTGACGACGATGGCTAAAAAAGCGATCTCAAATTTTAAACTTCGCGAGAACCAAGCGATCGGAGCCAAAGTAACTCTACGCGGCAAGATCATGTATGAGTTCCTCGAGCGTTTCATCAAAACGGCCCTACCCCGTATCCGCGATTTCCGAGGGATCTCTCCCCGGTCTTTTGACGGGCACGGAAATTACACACTCGGTGTTGCTGACCAATCGATTTTTCCAGAAATTGAACTCGATAGGATCAAGAAAAACGTAGGATTTGATGTAACGATTGTTACAACGGCGTCCACAAATGCTGAAGCCAAGTCTCTCCTCACGGAACTAGGCATGCCCTTCACCGACAAAGCTAAGAAGCAAGCCGATAACAAATCCGTAACTCTGCCAGCCGCCTAATACCACGATATGACCGATCCCATTGCCGATATGCTCACCCGCCTTCGCAACTCTGCTTCGGCAGGCCAAAATTCTCTCACACTTCCATATTCCAAGCTCAAGAGCGATATTGCCCTCATTCTCAAAAAGGAAGGATATATCAATGAGACCGAATTAGTGACGATTGAAGGCCATCAAAATATAAAAATCCAAACCAAATTCGTTAACAAAACCAGCGCCATCACCGGCCTGAAACGCGTGAGCCGTCCCGGCCTGCGTCGCTATGTGGGAGCAGAGGAAATTCCTCGCGTTCTCGGCGGCATGGGCATCGCGGTCCTCTCTACCTCCCGCGGCATCCTGACCGGTCACGAGGCGCGCAAACAAAAAGTCGGTGGCGAATTGCTCGCCTACATCTGGTAATCATGTCACGCATCGGCAAAAAGGCTATTACGGTTCCGCCAAAGGTAAAAGTAACCGTGGCTCCCAACGGAGCAGTCAATATCGAGGGTCCAAAAGGAAAACTTGAGTGGAACCTCCCAAATAAAATCACGGCAAAAGTCGATGGGAGCCAGCTTTCTGTCGACCGTGCTGGTGACAATCGTGAGCAGCGCGCCCTGCATGGTCTGTCGCGCTCCCTTCTCTCCAACATGATCACGGGAGTCACAGATGGCTTCAAACGCGATATGGAGATTCATGGAGTGGGATTCAAAGCCGCCGTCCAAGGCCAAAAGCTCAATCTCAGCTTGGGAAAATCCCACCCGATCTTGTTTGATATCCCTTCGAGTGTAAAAATTACCGTCACCGAGAATACCAAAATTTCCATAGAAGGCATTGATAAGCAGGTTGTTGGTCAGTGCGCGGCAGATATCCGTGCTTACTACCCTCCTGAGCCCTACAAAGGCAAGGGCGTCCGCTTCGTTGGTGAACAAATCCGCCGCAAAGAAGGCAAAACCGTCCAATAAACCATGTCCGTCACTGATAAAAGAAAACTCCGACACACACGCCTGCGTAAAAAGCTCAGCGGCACTTCCGCTCGTCCTCGCTTGGCTGTTCATTTTTCCGGGCGCCATATCACTGCTCAAGTTATTGACGACACCATCGGCAAGACCCTTGTTTCTGTTAATACGACAGAAGAAGAACTCCGCGCTAAACCCGGGTCAAGAGCCAACGTGGCCACAGCTTTTGAAGTAGGAAAACTTATCGCTGAACGCGCTGCCGCTCACAAAATCACCAAGGTCGTTTTTGATCGTGGTGGTTTTAAATATCATGGCAAGGTTAAAGCCCTTGCCGATGCTGCCCGTGAGGGTGGCTTTGAATTCTAACACGACTTACCATGCCTCCGAAATCCAGAGATAGAAAACAATCCCGCAACGACACGCCCAGGGAACCCAAGGAGTTCACCGAAAAAGTTGTCTTCATTAACCGATGCGCCAAAGTAGTCAAAGGCGGTCGACGTTTCAGCTTCAGCGCCCTGATCGTCTGTGGCGATCAGAAAGGAAAAGTTGGCGTGGGCTTCGGCAAGGCCAATGAAGTGAGCGAAGCAATCAGAAAAGCCACCGATGCCTCTAAAAAACGCATGGTGAAAATCTCAGTGAAGGACAATACAATCCCTCACATGGTGATTGGTGAATCTGGTGGTGGCCGAGTTCTCCTGCGCCCTGCCTCGCCTGGAACTGGCGTCATTGCAGGTGGTGGCGTTCGCGCCGTCATCGAAGCTGTTGGAATTCGCGACGTTCTTGCCAAGTCCCTTGGCTCCAGCAACCATGCCAACGTGGTTCATGCCACGATTGCTGCACTCACTCAACTCCGCCAGAAAGAGGAAGTTTTCCGCCTTCGCGGTAAAACGATCCGTCCAAAAGTCGACGCTCTTCCTGCTCTTCCTATTACACCTGCTTCCGCCTAATTACCATGAGATTGCATACACTTAAACCCAACCCCGGTGCCAAGCACCGCCGCAAGCGCCTCGGTATCGGTGAAAGCTCGGGCAAGGGCAAGACCTCCGGTAAAGGTCACAAGGGACAAAAAGCACGTTCGGGTGGGTCGATCCGCCTCGGCTTCGAAGGTGGACAGATGCCTATCTACCGCCGATTGCCAAAGCGTGGATTTAACAACAAAGCTTTTAAGACTTTCTACGGCGTCGTGAACCTCGACACTCTTGAAAAATATTTCAATGCTGGGGACACCATTACCGAAGAAGCCCTTCGTAAACTTGGCCTCGTTAATGGTCGCTTCGATGGGGTCAAAATCCTCGGACGCGGCGAAATCACAAAGGCTCTAACCGTAGAAGTGGACGAAGTTAGTGCTATAGCTCGTGAAAAAATTGAAAAAGCCGGAGGAAAAGTGATTCTTCCGAAGGTGGAAACCGGGGCTTAAGCCCCCTCCGCCAGCTTACAATGATCAGCGCCTTCGCAAACATCTTCAAGATTCCTGAGCTTCGCGTTAGGGTTTTATTCACCCTTGCGGCTATCATTGTCATTCGTGCAGGATCCTCAATCACAACCCCTGGCGTGAACGCTCAAGTTCTTCGCCAGTGGTTTCTTGATAGTGCTGATGCTGCCTCAAGTGGCGGTGTCGCAGCGCTTTTCAACCTCTTCAGCGGCGGAGCCCTATCCAATTGTGCCATCTTCTCCTTGGGAGTGATGCCATTTATTAGTGCATCCATCATGCTCCAACTTCTTACGGCAGTGATCCCGCAACTGGGTAAACTTTCCCGAGAAGACGGTGGACGTCAAAAGATTATGCAATATACCCGATATGCGACGATCGGTCTCTGCATCTTTCAAGCCTACCTCTTGGCCCGCTCCTTTGAAAATCCTCAGGCTAATCCATTCCTACCAGGAATCATGGATACGATCAATAAGCTCGGCTTGCCCTTAGTGACAACTCCTGGGTTTGGATTCCAGTTCATTACGATCATAACCATGACAGCGGGAACCCTTCTGCTCATGTGGCTGGGTGACCAGCTCACCGAAAAAGGTATTGGCAATGGGATGTCGATCATCATTACGGTTGGCATCTTAGCTCAGTTGCCAGCAGGTTTGATCCAAGCTTGGAGGACGTTCGTTCCTAGCGCAGAAGCCACTCAGTCCACCGTGAGTCCAGTAGTGTTAGTACTCATGATCGGATTTTTATTCTTTGTTATTGCCGCCGTTATCGCAGTCACACAAGCTCAGCGAAAAATCAGCGTCCAATATGCTAAGCGTGTTGTCGGGCGCAAAGTGTATGGCGGGCAGACGCAGTACATGCCTTTGAAGATCAACTACGCAGGCGTGATGCCGATCATTTTTGCCCAAGCCATTCTTCTTTTCCCTTCCACCATTCTCAACATGGCTTTCCCTGGTGTTGGTTGGGCTCAGGACCTTTCAAACCTGCTCACCTACGGTTGGCTGCACTACTTGTTCTATGCAGTGATGATCTTTTTCTTCAGTTACTTCTGGGTAGCGACGCAGTTCCAGCCTGTGCAGATTGCCGACGATCTTAAAAAGTATGGCGGCTTCATCCCCGGGGTTCGTCCGGGAAAACCAACCGCGGATTTCCTTGATTACACAATGACTAGGCTTACCTTTGCTGGTGCCATCTTCCTCACAGGTGTTGCCGTGCTTCCCCAACTTCTCAGCCAAAGCCTCAAAGTCCCCTACATGACGTCCCAATTTTTTGGCGGCACAGGCCTGCTGATCATTGTCGGCGTCGTCTTAGATACCATGCGCCAAGTTGAGACGCATCTCTTGCAGCGCCACTACGACGGATTCCTCCGGAAGGGTCGTATTCGCAGCGCTCAAGAGTCCCGCAGTCGCCTCTCGACCAGCCATTCTCTCAACGACCAGACCATCGTCTGGATCTATGCCGCCATTGCAATCCTCGTCATCGCCGGTGTGACGATCTATTTCGCCACGCATCTGTAGCGTGTGCCCTCTGTAGTCTTGAAAACCCGCGCTGCTTCGTTTTGTCCACCATTTTTCGGTCAGGACACCAAGATCCGCCTTCTTGCATTTTTGCAGCCTCTTCATGTTTGCGATTGGCGACCCACCAGCAGCGTAAAGGAGGCCGCGTGATTACCATCAAACGCCCTCACGAGATTGAGAAGATGCGTCAAGCCGGCGAGACAGCAGCGCAGATTCTCAGTGAACTCGCCTCGCGAATTGCACCCGGTGTGACCACTGGCGAAATTGATCATGCCGCTTCCCAATTGATGTCCGCTGCCGGCGTACGCAGTGCTTTCCTCGGATACAAAAAATTTCCCGGTCACATTTGCATTAGTCTCAATGAGGAGGTCGTTCATGGCATCGGCAGCTCGCGGGCGATCGCCTATGGAGACATCGTCAAGATGGACGTAGGCATCATTCGCGATGGGTGGATCGGCGACAACGCCACCTCGGTTCCTTGTGGCCTGATTGATCCCGAAGTCGAGCGTCTTCTGACCGTGACGGAAGAAATCCTCAACGGTGCCGTGCAGCTTGCCCGTCCTGGCCACCGCGTTGGTGATATTTCAAATTTTGTCGAAACTGAGGCCGTTAAAAACGGATTCAGTGTCGTAAGGGAATTCGTTGGCCACGGCGTTGGACGCAAACTTCATGAAGACCCCCAAGTGCCAAATTTTGGGAAACGCGGAAGCGGCCCGAAACTCAAAGCCGGCATGACGCTCGCGATCGAGCCTATGATCAACATGGGCCGAGCTGAGGTCAAAGTTCTCGCCGACAAGTGGACTGCCGTTACTGCCGATGGCCTCCCCTCCGCTCATTTTGAGCATACCGTTTTAATTACAGACCACGCTCCAGAAGTATTGACATGGCCAAGAAAGACGCTATCGAAGTAGAGGGTAAGGTCGTGGAGCTATTGCCAAATACCATGTTCAGGATTGAACTGGAGAACGGCCATCGCGTCCTCGCCCACATCTCTGGCAAGATGCGTCTGCACTTCATTCGCATTCTTCCTGGAGATCGCGTCATGCTGGAAATGTCGCCCTACGATCTAACCAAGGGACGCATCACCTACCGCCACAAAAACGAATCGTCGTCATTTCAACCAAATAAAAGAAAATGAAAGTTAGAGCCTCAGTAAAAAGATTGTGTGAAGCGTGCAAAATCGTGCGCCGACAAAACGTGATACGCGTCGTTTGCAAAAACCCGCGCCATAAACAAAAACAGGGCTGATCCCATCGGAAGCCGAAACCAAAACCACTAATACTATGCCACGCTTACTCGGAGTAGATATCCCCGGCGACAAACGCATCGAAGCCTCCCTTCCCTACATTTATGGAATGGGGCCCAGCAATACAAAGAAAGTTCTTGAACAAGCCAACATTGATCCCAATGCCCGCGCCAAGGATCTCTCGCCTGAACAATTGAATGCAATCATCCATGCGATCAATGCCAACAAAATCGCGATCGAAGGTGATCTGCGTCGGGAGGTTCAAGGAAACCTCAAGCGCCTCCAAGCCATCAATTGCTACAGGGGCATTCGTCACCGCCGCAGCCTTCCCGTGCGTGGTCAGCGCACCTCCACAAACGCCCGCACCCGTAAGGGACCTCGCAAAACAGTGGGTGTACAGCGCAACAAAGACGCCAAAGCCGGCAAAGTCTAGTCCAGCAATTTATTGAAGTATGAGTGAAGAAAACACAACACCCGCCGAAGCTCCAGACGAAACTGCTCCCGTAGCACCCATCGCATCAGCCGAAGCTCAAGTAGAAGCTCAAGTAGAAGCTCAAGTAGAAGCTCAAGTAGAAGCTCCGTCTGAGACTGCTCCCGTAGCAGCCGAAGCTCAAGTAGAAGCTCCGGCCGAAACTGCTCCTGTAGCAGCCGAAGCTCAAGTAGAAGCTCCGGCCGAAACTGCTCCTGTAGCAGCCGAAGCTCAAGTAGAAACTCCGGCCGAGACTGCTCCCGTAGCACCCGTCGCGGCAGCCGAAGCCCCAGCCAAGAAAGTTCCAAAACCTAAGGCCGCTCCGAAAGCCAAAAAAGCTGCCGGCTCAGAGTCCGCATCCACAGGCGCTCCAGCTCCCGTTAGCATCTCGCTCGATGACACCATCGAGCCGATCAAGATCGTCAAAGCCAAAGGCAGCAAAGGCGTGATCCAAGGTATCGCTCACGTTCAAGCCAGCTTCAACAACACAATCATCAGTATCACTGACATGCGTGGAGCCATGATCGGATGGTCGAGCGCCGGCAAGTGCGGTTTCAAAGGCTCCCGTAAGAGCACAGCCTACGCTGCTCAGATGGCCGCTCAAGACGCTTGCCGTCAAGCCATGGGACATGGCCTCAAAGAAGTAGAAGTCCGCGTCAAAGGCCCGGGATCAGGCCGTGAATCAGCAGTCCGTGCCATGCAGGCCATCGGCCTCGATGTCACCGTCATCCGCGACGTCACCCCGATCCCCCACAATGGTTGCCGCCCGCCCAAGCAACGCCGAGTCTAATCTAGTAGGAGTTTTAAGTTTCCAGTCTTAAGTATTAAGAAAACAAACCAAGCCACGCAGCAGACTCGAAGCCTCAAACTCTACTCACACCTCACCAACTTAAAACTTCATCACTTAAAACTTATAACTCTTCATGGCACGTTACACCGGACCCAAAACTAAAGTCAGCCGCCGCTACGGCGTTCTCATCAGTGGCTCACCCAAAGCATTCGAAAATAAAAACTACCCTCCCGGCCAGCATGGTCCAAAGGGCTCTCGCCGCAAGCAGACCGACTACTCGATCGCTCTTGCCGAGAAGCAAAAGCTCCGGCACCAGTATGGAGTTCTGGAGCGGCAGTTCCGCCGCTACTTCCAAATCGCTAGCCGCCGCCGTGGCGTCACAGGTGAGATTCTCCTGCAGCTCCTCGAGACCCGCTTGGACAATGTTGTCCAGAAAATGGGCTTCTCCAAAACCCTCCGCGGCGCTCGTCAGATGGTGGGACATGGCCATGTTACTGTAAATGGACGCAAGACCAATATTTCATCCATGAATCTCAAACCTGGTGATGTCGTGGCTATCAAGGCCACCGACAAATCAACCCGCCTAGCCAAGCGCGGTGTCGAACTCACCCAGATCGTAACTGTTCCTGACTGGCTTCTGGTTGACAAAGACAACCTCAGTGGAAGCGTCGTTCGCATCCCGACACGCGCGGAGATCAATCCCATCGTCAACGAACAACTCGTCGTCGAACTTTACGCTCGTTAATACCGAGCCAAATAGGTTTCCCACCAAAGAGAAAAACGCGTCCTGTTCGCAGGACGCGTTTTTTGATTTTTACATCACGCAAGGGGGTTGTAATGAAACAGCCTAAAAAGCGCGAGCATGGCTAGGTATAATGTGATGGTGACTCCGATTGAAATGATCAGGGCCGCATAAAATGAATATCTGCTGAGCAGCCAAGGAAGGGAAGCAAACAAGCCAAGGGAAGGAATCACAAACCAAAAAACCTGTATGGAAAATGCGGAAATCTTTTGGATGTCTTTTGTATCAATGTAAATCCAAAGCATCGAAATCAAAGACAGGAGAGGTAACGATGCCAGAAGCGATCCCCAGAATCCAAATCTCTTTGTTGCCTCCGTGATGCCAACAATCAACAATGCACTGACGACGACTTTAACTAGGTAGGTCATATTTTTTTGCTGAGCGTCAAGGGTGGGTCACGCGCGCTAGCGCGTTGCCTCCTTCCGACTGTGCGGCTCTTGCCTTATCCACTACATACTCCGCCTGTGGCAAGTGCAAGCCCAAGTGGAAAGCAAACATACAGTTTCATTTGTGCGCAACAAAACTTTCCAAAGATCGGGTGCGGTGAAGTTCCTGTGCCTCGTAGTCGGTTCATACTCTCAACGGCTTCAATATGCTTGGTGACAGAATCAGCAAAATCCTTGAATTTTGAGGCATCTGCCGACGCAGATGGCATCACATATTTCTTTGGATTAAGCGCGGCGGGTCCACTTAATGCCTCGCCTGTCGCCCTATCCTTTGACTCACTAGCTCCCGCTGGGCGACTACGGTGAGACAAGCTCAGCTTGCTTTTAAACGACACACATTCTATATAGGTTGTTATGGCGATTACATACTCAGTCACAGAAGCTCAAGCTGGACTGCCCGCTATTCTGCGCGAGGCGGAAGAGCAGACGGTTATTATAACCCGCCGCGACAAAACAGTGGGTTACATTCTTTCACCCGAGAGATTTGAAGCCATGCTGGAGACCATGGAAATCATGGCGAACCCCGAAGCAATGGATGCGATCCGAGACTACAAAGCGGGCAAGACGAAATTCCTGCCGCTTGATTCTCTTGACGAAGCTCCATGAAGGTCAACATCTCGGAGCAAGTCAGGAGGTTCGTCCTGTGTCTCGCTCCCGAACCGAGAAAGCGTCTGCGCCAAGCGCTGCGCCTGCTTGAAGATGAAAAGGGCGACATCAAGGCCTTGGAGCATGAGCTCCAAGGATTCTTCAGACTTCGAGTGCGCTCATATCGGGTTATCCTCGCCTATCGCGAGGAACAATCCACCGGCACTATTGAGATCGACTGTCTTTTTTGTGAGCGACGCTCAATTGTTTATGAAGTGTTTACTGCGATGAACTCGACATTGCGAGGTCGTTGATTTTTCCCTCCTCATCCCACGGCAAAACGCTAAAACCCCATCACCACATGAAAATTCTCCTCACTGGAATCTGCGGCTTCGCTGGATCCGTCATCACACGCACGCTGCTTGAGCATCGAGCCGACCTTCAAATCCTCGGCCTCGACAACCTCTCGCGTCCAGGCAGTGAGACGAATCTGGAATCCCTCCGCGCGCTGGGCTGCGACATCCGCATCGGCGATGTGCGCGACCGGACTTTGCTTGAAAGCCTTCCGGCGGTGGATTGGATCATCGACTGCGCGGCCAATCCCAGCGTTCTCGCAGGCGTTGATGGCTCGTCGAGCCGTGATCTGGTGGACCAAAATCTCTACGGCACGGTGAACCTCCTCGAGCTTTGCAAAACCTGGAAAGCCGGCTTCACATTACTCTCCACAAGCCGTGTGTATTCGATCGGCGAGCTCGCCGGTTTGCCCATGGAAACAACCCGCGCGCGCTTCGAGTTGCCATCCCTCGCGTCAGGCCCCGGATGGTCCCGCAGAGGAATCACAGAAACCTTCTCCACCGCGCCCCCGATCAGCCTCTACGGAAGCACGAAGCTCTGCTCCGAATGGCTCGCTTTGGAATACGGTGACGCCTACGGATTTCCCGTTTGGATCAACCGCTGCGGCGTCCTCGCCGGGGCAGGGCAATTTGGAAAAGCCGACCAAGGCATCTTCTCCTTCTGGATCCACTCGTGGCGCGCCCAGCGTCCGCTGAAATACATCGGCTTCGGCGGCTCAGGCCTGCAAGTGCGCGACTGCCTGCATCCCCGCGACATCGTGCCGCTCCTCCTCAGGCAGATGGATTTTCGCGGCACCGAAAAACCCCGCACCATCAACCTCGCCGGAGGCCACAAAAACGCTATCTCCCTCCGCGAACTCTCCGCATGGTGCGCAGAAAAAATCGGCCTCGCAAATCCCGCACACGATCCCAACTTGATCTCCAGCGACCAATCCAGCCGCCCCTTTGACATCCCCTGGGCCATCCTCGATCCCAGCCTCGCGCAAGAAGCCTGGGCCTGGAAGCCCACCACGGCCTTGCCCCAAATCCTCGAAGAAATCCACAGCCACGCCGAAACGAATCCCAACTGGCTCGATCTCGTCACGCGCTGAAACGCAACCCGGCTATTTCAGAACGAAAACCTGCTTTGCAGTAGGGCTTTTTCCATTTACCAAGCAACGCCTGCTCCACCTTGTGTTTCCTCAAACGCTCGATTCCTGTTTAGACCCAAATGCAGCAGAAATGCCACAATCGAGTATGAGCGGGAGCGAACGCGTCAAAGAGCAGAGTGGACGACTAACAGATGCAGATCTGCAGAAAGTCAAGGGTGCGATCAACTGGCTTTTCGACATCGACGCCAAAAAATTATAGTTCAAAAAGGGCGTTAATCTTAAACATCTTCATAATGTGCTTCTGCCGCAGAAGGCTGCTTGTGCACTCTCTGCGCCAGAAGCAAGCAGGGATACCTCATAGGGGACGTTTGGCAGAAAAATACTTGCCCGTCGTCCACATCGCAGTAAGTTGATTCCAGGAGCGCTGCGGACCCAAAACAATTACCTCGTGTTGAGTAGTTAAAACTGATGGTAATCCTTTGGCAAGAACTTAGTGCGGATCAGAGCGCTTTGGAGATGCCATCTTGGCACTCAGAGGAATTGCAAGATACCAGGTCATCCTTGATTTGCGCTAAGCCGAAGCACGAAATCGCAGATGTCGGACCCGCAGTGTAAAAGCATCCTCGCCATTAATTCCACACGTTACAATTTGACCCGCAGGAAAACCAGGCTACCTTGTAATATATGTTTCAGCAAAACGTTGGGAATTTTTTATGTTAGTTAAATCACAAGTCGTTTTAAGTGCGACAGAACGCGTTTCGCTTGGAATGCCGGCAGCAGAGGCTGTTGCTGAAGAGTCGTCTAATCGCGGCGGCCGCAAGGTTTTCATCTTGGCCAGTTCACATCTTAACCAGAAAACGGACGAGATCCGTCGAATCGAGGCTGCATTAGGCTCGAGCCACATTGCTACCCATGACGGCATCCATCCGCATGCACCTCGTTGTGAAATTCTTAAGGCAGCGGAACATGCGCGGTCGGTGGGCGCGGATCTCATTGTTACAGTTGGCGGTGGATCCGTGACGGATGCAGGAAAAATCATGCTCATCTGCCTCAAGCACAATATCACAACGGTAGAGCAGTTTGATAATTTTCGCACCCGTGTGGAAGAAGACGGAACTGTGACGAACCCAGTATTTGATGGCCCGGATGTTCGCGCGATTTGTGTCCCGACAACCCTTTCGGGCGGAGAGTTTAACCCGCTTTCTGGCGCAACCGACGAAAAAATAAAGCAAAAGCAGGCTTATTCCCAACGTGACATGGTTCCTGTTTGCGTCGTGCTTGATCCGGCAATTACTTTGCATACGCCTGAATGGCTTTGGTTATCGACCGGTGTTCGTTCAGTGGATCATGCCACGGAAACGCTGGCGTCGATGCTTTCTAATGATTTCTGCGATGGGCTGGCGGACAGCGCGCTGCGCCTACTTGCCGAGGGCTTGTGGGAAGTTAAAGCAAATCCTGAGAATCTTGACGCGCGTCTGAAATGCCAAATCGGGGCATGGCAGTCGATGATCCCGATTATTGCAGGCGTCCCGATGGGGGCAAGCCATGCTATCGGGCATGTATTGGGCGGCACATGCAATGTCCCCCATGGGTACACTTCTTGCGTGATGTCACCCTTTGTTCAGGCTTACAACGTTGAAGTGAACGCGCACCGACAAAAGCGGATCAGCGCATGTTTGGGCGATTCAAGCAAATCGGCGTCGGAGTTGCTGGATACGCTAATCCGAGGCCTAGGTATGCCGCGATCATTGCGTGAAGTGGGGGTTACCGAAAACCAGTTGCAACTGATCGCTGATTATACTCTTGAAGACATCTGTGGACGCACAAACCCACGTCCGATAAACAAATCCGAGGATGTAATGAGCATCCTGCGGACAGCGATGGGTTAATCGCAAGTTGGGAAAATTGATACCAGAATCCGTAATTAAAGTTGGAAAATCGACACAATTAATGGATGAGATAATAGCTTATAAGAAGCGGCGTATCCTTGTAGAAGCGAGCTACTTATTTTACACACACGGGTATAAAACGACGACTCTAGATGCTGTGGCAGAACAACTAAATGTAAATAAACCATTTATCTACTCGTATTACAAAAACAAAGGCGAGTTGCTTTACGAGATTTGCCAGACAGGTATCCAGCTTTCTCTTAATTGTCCGCCCATTCCAAGCCGAATACCGCCTCGGCTGGGCAGAGATACCCGCCGCAAAAGCCACCACCACGATTTCCTACAAGGGGAAAAATGCCATTCTCACGAGCTCCGGTGGCACGACCGGCCTCGCTCGCACACTCTACCAGCTTGACGCCATGCTTAATGCCCGCGCCGCCCGCGATGGCATCCAAACGATCCACTCCCAGCAACTCGAAAAATACGCCACCCGCACCCTCTCGACACGCATCGCCGATGCGGATGTCGCAGCCCAGCGCGCGGAGGGATTCCAGATTCGCCTCACTGCCTGGACGCGAGAGGTTGTCGAGGCAGAAGATTTGGAGATCGGCTCGATGCTCGAGCAGCGTGCGTGTGATGACAGATCCAGCGAAGCCGCAGATTCTAGTGAGGAGGATTTTCATGTGGTGATGGGGTTTTTAGCGAACAGATTTTAGAAAATTCCAAGGGTTGAGCACCGGTGTTCCTTCATCGATGAAGTCGATCTCATTTCGCGTGACAACGGTCAATCGATGCACTTTCGCCGTGGCAAGAATGAGGGCATCGCGAAAGGGGCGGGCTCGTTTTGCATGCAAGGTGGCACACTCTTCGGCAACGAACTCATTAGCACCGAGAATTCTCCCTGCGAAGCCGGCTTTCAACTGTCCTTCATACTACCTGGCGAGCGCGTTTGCTCCGACGGCGTCACGGCGTTTTGCCATTTCGATGCCGAGTCTAATTTCCATCAAGGAAATCACGCTCAGGTAGCAGGATTCGACGAGTTGAGCCGCTTGCTACGCTGCAACGGACGGATCGCATTTTTTGGCGCGCCTCAACTTGGATACCACATTTGTATCGAGCAGGAATTCAGGCATGCAGATCGGCAGGTGCCAGGCTTTCTTTGAATCGTGGGATTTCCAAGTCAACCTACCCCGCTTCGGAGTCTCCTAAAAGATCGAGCAAGTTCGCTTCGCGGCGAGGTTCGCTTTTGAGCACTTCTTTTTTCACTAATTGCGCCAACCAACCTGAGAGAGATGTTTTTGCATCCACCGCCCTGTGCCTTGTCAAGCGGCAGACTTCGTCATCAAGACTGATCGTGACATTCATATGATTACTCGATTACACGGAAACTCGGATTTTTCAAAACGGAACTATGGACCGATGGATTTTAAGATTTCAGCGGCAAAGGGATCATTGTCGTTCGCCAATTCACGGAGATAACGCAAAGCAAGGTTCCGAACTTCAGCATCTGGATGGGAAAGAGCTTGTTCAGCCACTCTTGGAGTAAGAAATCTTTGAAGCATTTGAATGGCCTTCTCCGCTGAAGAAGATTGAAGTTCAATGATATAACGCTTTTCAGCCTTGTTTTCGAGGAAAGCTATATCCATCATGTCCTTGTCGCGCCGGTGAGTTGCTTGGTCATGAGAAGGTCGATTTCATCTGGCAGGCGCGTTCCGTCCTGAAGTGGGAGTGAACGCATCCACGCAGATTCAAACTCTGCGATGGGAATTTCATTGGGACATCGAAAAACATCGATTGGTTGGGTTGCTCCAAAGATTCGAATAGCCCCATCCCTCTCGACAATATCTGCAAGCTTGCCATCCGGGATTTCTGTCCAGACAGCCAAGGCCAGAATCTTGAGATGGGGGCAAAGTCTTTTCAGCTCCAATACTGCAGTGCACCAATCCTCGAGAGTCAGTAGCGGGTCGAGCCAGATATCGGCGTCAAAAGTAGCCCGGGCGAGGCCGTGTGAAACAATGGCCAGACCTCCAAGCATGAGAACGCGTTGCTTGGAGGCGAGGTGAGCGATCAATCCTGGCGTGTTAACGGGATTTTCCATTCCTTCATGGCTTCTTTGATGCGTTCGGAAATCCAGATGGCGTCGGCCACGCACTTCACGCCTCCGGGGAGCCAGGCTTCCGAGTTGTCCGGGATTTGTTTGCGGCCTTCGGCGATGGCCGTGTTAATCGGGGGCTTGCCTTGCCAGCGCCTCAGCAGGGCTTGCGACTTCAGTAGGGAGTAAAGTCGCTTTTGCCTTTCCACATCGGGACGGTATTGGCGCATGGGGAGAATTTTATCCGCGTGTTTTCCAGGCTTCGACGATTTGGCGGATGGTCTCGGAGAGGCTTATGGTGATATCCCACGCAGGGTAGTGGGATTTCATTTTCCGGAGGTCGCTGTAGTAGCAGATGTGGTCACCGATGCGGTTTTGGTCTACGTAGCTGAAGGTTTGTTTTTTCTCGGTGAAGGATTCGGCGATTTCGAAGGCTTCGAGAATTGAGCAGGAATTTTGTTTTCCACCGCCGAGGTTGTAGATCTCCGCGATGCGCGGGGCTTTGCAGAATTCCCACATGAAGCGGGCCACATCTTCGCTGTGGATGTTATCGCGCACCTGCTTGCCTTTGTAGCCAAATACCTTGTATTCGCGGCCTTCGAGATTGCATTTCACGAGGTAGCTGAGGAAGCCGTGGAGTTCCACTCCGGAGTGGTTCGGGCCGGTGAGGCAGCCGCCACGCAGACAGCAGGTGGGCATGTCGAAATAGCGTCCGTATTCTTGCACCATCACGTCAGCTGCGACCTTCGATGCGCCGAAGAGGGAGTGTTTCGATTGGTCGATCGAGAAGGTTTCGGCGATGCCATGATCGTAGGCTGGATCCTCATAGTCCCAGCGCGAGTCGAGTTCGCGGAGGGCTATGGTGTTTGGACGATCGCCGTAAACTTTGTTGGTGGACATGTGGACGAATGGCGACTCGGGGCAGGCTTGCCGAGCGGCTTCGAGGAGGTTTAGCGTGCCGACGGCGTTGGTGTCGAAGTCGTCAAAAGGAATCGCAGCGGCGCGGTCGTGCGAAGGCTGTGCAGCGGTGTGGATGATGATGTCCGGCTTGATTTTTGCCACGAGCTCTAGAACGCCCTGACGGTCACGGATGTCGAGTTCGTGGTGGGTGAAGCCGGGGATGATGTCTGCGAGGCGTTTTTGGTTCCAGCGCGTGTCGCCTTGAGGACCAAAAAATGCCGCGCGTTGGTTGTTGTCCACCCCGTGGATGGCGCAGCCTTGGCGGGCGAAAAAAATCGAGACTTCGGAACCGATGAGGCCGGAGGAGCCAGTGACGAGGGTTTTCATGCGATGATGAGGATCAAGCTATTTCAAGAGACCCCAGAGTAAAATCAAAACATCGCGCGTCCACTTGCCGCCTGCGGCCGAGCGTGGACGCGTGGGAGTTCGAAGAGCCGCCAGTTCGCGGCCAAAGGATCTCGACGACATCGAGCACCTGAGGTGATGGCGCGTTAGGCCAGGGCCCGATTCAGCGCGCTGATGATGGCGTGGATCGAAGCGAGTTCGATGTTTGTGTCGCTGCCAACGCCGAAGTAGGTGCGGGCGGCGGGCGTTTTGATTTCGATATAGCTCACGGCGCGGGCATCGGCTCCGGCGCCCAGCGAATGCTCGGAGTAGCTTTGGATTTCGACAGGCGGGAGGTTTGTTTGGCTCAGGGCGTGAACGAAGGCAGCGATCGGGCCGTTGCCGGAGCCTTGGATCGTTACGGGCTGGTCTTGAAGGATGAGGTCGGCTTCGATTGTGACTTGCTCGCCGCGCTCAATGGCTCGGAATCCGCGAAGGCTGACGCTGCCTGTGCGAAGGACATAGGTTTTCAGGAAAAGTTCGTGTATTTCTTCTGCTTCGAGTTCGGTGCCTTTTTCGTCTGAGACCGCGTTAACGATGCGACCGAATTCCTTCTGGAGCATTTTAGGAAGCTGGTAGCCGAACTCCGTCTCGAGGATGTATGCGACGCCGCCTTTGCCGGATTGGGAATTGATTCGAATGATCGCTTTGTAGCTGCGCCCGATATCTGCGGGATCGATGGGGATGTAGAGGGTATCCCACGGATTGCCTTCGGCCTGGTGCGCCCAGGATTTCTTGATGGCATCCTGGTGCGAACCGCTGAAGGCCGTGAAAGCAAGGTCGCCGGCGTAGGGGTGGCGGGGATGAACCTCCATGCGGGTGCAGCGCTCGTACACCTCGCGGATGGCATTGAGGCGGCTGAGGTCGAGGTGTGGGTGGATGCCGTGGGTGTAGAGATTGAGTGCGACCGTGACGATATCGAGGTTCCCCGTGCGCTCTCCGACTCCGAAGAGCGTGCCCTCGACTCGGTCGGCTCCAGCGAGGAGGGCCAATTCGGTGGCGGCAGTGCCAGTGCCACGGTCGTTGTGGGTATGCAGCGAGAGAATCGTGAGGGCGCGTCTTGTCAGGTTGCGGGACATCCACTCGATCTGGTCGGCGTGGATGTTTGGCGTAGCGTATTCCACTGTGGCCGGCAGGTTGAGAATGATTTTATCCTCTGCAGTCGGTTGCCAGACGTCGGTGACGGCTTCGCAAATCTCGAGAGCAAAATCGAGTTCCGTGCTGGTGAAACTCTCTGGCGAATATTCCAAACGGATGCGCGAGCCCTCGGCGATGAGGGGCTGGCTTTTTTCCTTCAAAAAAGAAACAGCCTGGGTGGCGATGGATGTGACTTGGTCTCGAGTCGCATGGAAGACGTACTCCCTCTGCTTTGGAGAAGTCGAATTATAGAGGTGAAAGATAATGTTTCTGGCTCCTCGCAGGGCCTCGAGCGAGCGGACGATGAGGTCCTCTCGGCACTGGCAGAGGATTTGGATCGAGACATCCTCAGGGATGAGGTTCTCCTCAATGAGGCGGCGGCAGAAGTCGAACTCGATCTGGGAAGCGGAGGGAAAGCCGATCTCGATTTGCTTGAAGCCGATGCCGACCAGCATGAGGAAGTATTCGAGCTTTTCCTCCACGCTCATGGGCTGGGCTAGGGCTTGGTTGCCGTCGCGGAGATCGACGCTGCACCAGATCGGAGCCGAGGTGAGGCTACGGTTTGGCCACTGGCGGTCGGGGAGGTCGATTCGTGGAAAAGGCCGGTATTTGGTGACAGGCGGCTGTTGCATGAGTTCTTTCATCCTAGCACCGCACGGAGCGCTGCGCCAAGTTTTCAAAAAGCCGGAGGTCTTACTGGATAATGTCCACTACCAGGGCGGTGGAATTATCCCGGCCCGAAGCTTGGAGCGCCTCACGAACCAGCGCTGGAGCTGCCTCTTCTCGGACTCCATTGCGCAAGATTTCTTCCAGGCGGTCGTCGTAGAGTCCATCGGTGACACCATCGGTGCAGAGTAAAAATCGATCGCCGGGCTCGAGGCCCACGGCACCCACTTGGGGATCAATAAACTGGTGGGTCGCGCCGAGAGCTTTTTGGAGGACATTGCGCTGGGGGTGGTTTTTTGCCTCGCGCTCGTTGATCTGGCCATTTCGAAAAAGCCAGCCGACATAGGTATCGTCTTCTGAGATTTGTTTCATTCCGCCAGCTGCTGGCAGGAAGTAAATACGGCTGTCGCCGACGTGTGCAAAATACATCCAGCTCGGAGTGAACCAGCACAGGCTCAGCGTAGCCCCCATACCGGAGCACTCCTCGTAGCATGAGCCAAGGTAAAGAAGCGCGCGGTGGATTTCGACAAACACCTCCTGAAGCAGATCACGGAAGCCGCTTGAAATCCCCATCGCTCCCTGAGCAAAAATGGGAGGTAGAAGTTTGGTGATTTTTTCTACGGCAATCCGGCTTGCAAATTCTCCGGCCATCGCCCCGCCCATGCCATCGCTCACGGCAAAGAGGCAATCAGACTTTGTGATGTCCGCATCGCCAATCTTACCGAGTAACTGCGCGCCTTGAGCATCCACGAGAAGGCCAAGAAAAGAATCCTCGTTGTTTTTGCGAATTTTCCCGCAATCCGTATGGGCAGACCATGCGAGGCGTTGGATGGAAGTTGGACGCGCGCTCATTTTTCAGGCTCTAGGATCGTCGCAAACTCGAAATCGATGAGGCAAAAACGACCATCGGACTGTCGGTAGGTGACATTCCGGATATCGGCATCATCGTGTCGCACCCCATAGAGCTCGAGCTCGCCGAATAATTCGCGGCAGCGAGCATCATCAAGGTGCTCGATCCGCGTCCCACAGTTTGATGTCACGATTTTGAGGGCATCCGGGTCGCTCTCCAGAAGTTTTGGAACGAACTGGCAGTTCCTGCTTTGAAGGTAGCGGAGCACTTTCACTTCATTGGCGAAGCGCTCTGCGGCCTTGGGTCCACGAAATTGTTTTGAGACCCTGCCATCGTAGCCGATGCGGACCGTTGCGCGGAGTGTGTCTTTGACCTGTTGCATGAATATCCAGTCGGGATGCGAGTTCGATCTCACTACCAAATTGGCACATTCCTGTCCAAACCCCGAGCCTTTTCCAAAAAGGTCATCTTCCGGGTGGTCGCAGGATTTTTCTTGAGACAGAGGGCGGCAAGGGGGATTACCTTGGAGCGTGACCCTTTACCTTATCGCCGCCCTTCAAGCCTATCTGCTTGGATCTATTCCATGGGGATTCCTTGCCGGGCAGGTGCAAGGTATCGATCTACGCACGCAAGGCAGCGGCAGCACCGGCGCGACGAATGCGTTGCGCATCCTTGGAAAAAAGTGGGGCTACACTGTGTTTGCGCTGGATGCCTTGAAAGGCTGGCTCGCAGTGATAGTTGCGTTCCTGGTCGCCTTGAAAGCGTATGACGCGCCGCAAGCCGCGGTGATCAATGCCGGTATCGTGGGAGCCATCTTTGCGATGATCGGGCACATCTATCCGATCTGGCTGCAGTTCCAAGGAGGGAAAGGTATTGCTACGGCGGCCGGCATCATGATTGCGCTGTTTCCACCTCCGGTTTTCGCATTTGGACTTTTTGTGTGGCTTACACTTTTCTACACGACGCGCTATGTCTCGGTCGCGTCGCTTGGAGCTGCCGTTGCGCTGCCCATGGGAGCCGCCACCATGTGGGCGCTTGGGCAGGGAGATACTTTGCGCTCGAGCATCGCCGGCATCATGTGCCTGCTCGCCATCTGGCGCCACAAATCGAATATCTCACGCCTCCTGTCTGGAACAGAAAAGCGTTTCGAAAAGAAACCCCGCCCCGCAGCTTGAACCATGTTTAAAAAAATTAGCATCATCGGAGGCGGCAGCTGGGGAACGGCACTCGCACTCCTCATTTCCGAGCACGGTCTGCCAGTGACCATCTGGGCGCACAACCCCGCCGTGGCGGAGGAAATCAACTCCCGCCACGCGAATTCCCACTACCTGCCTGATATCAACCTCCCGGAAAACATCCATGCCACATCGCAAGTGGATGCCCTCGCCGGCTCCGACCTCATCGTGGTCGTCGTTCCTTCAAAAGTGATGAGGGAAACCGCCCGGTCCCTCGCGGCCTTGAATCTGCCAGTGGGCACAGCGGTTGTTTCCTGTACGAAGGGCATCGAATCCGGCACCGGTCTTCTCATGAGCCAGGTTCTCGGGGAATTCCTTCCCCAATGCCGCTTGGCAGTGCTCTCCGGCCCGAATCTCGCTCCGGAAATCGCCCGCCAAATTCCCGCAGCCAGTGTCATCGGCTCCGGGTACGCCGATTTGCTAGAGCCACTACAGCGCGTTTTTTCGTCTAAGGCATTCCGCGCTTATACGAGTGATGACATCACCGGCATCCAACTCGGTGGCGCGTTGAAAAACATCTATGCCATTGCTGCTGGCGTGTGCGACGGCTTCGGCATGGGTGACAACGCCAAGGCTGCGCTGGTGACCCGTTCGCTTGCCGAGATGACGCGTCTCGGCATCGCCATGGGGGGGCGCCGCGAAACCTTTTTCGGCCTCAGCGGAGCTGGAGATCTCATGGTCACCTGCTTCAGCAAGCAAAGCAGGAACCAGCAGTTCGGCGAGCGGCTTGGGCGCGGAGAGAAGCCTGCGGAGATTATCGCCTCTCTCAAAACCGTGGCTGAGGGGGTTCCGACCGCACTCAGTGCCTCCCAATGCGCCAAGCAACTTGGCATTGACGCCCCGATCACGGCCGAAGTTTGCGCTGTACTCCACGAGGGCAAACCGCCTCGTGAATCCATGTCCTGCCTGCTTGGCCGACCTCCCAAGCCCGAGAACGAGCAACCCAGCACGCGCGTTTCATGAGAATCGGATTTGTCCGGCGAGGACACTCCAGCACGGGTGGGGCAGAGGCTTATTTGATCCGACTTGCCGCCGCGCTTCAAAATGCGGGAGAGGAAACGACACTTGTCACAACCTCTGACTGGCCGGCCGAGCGCTGGCCGTTCGGAGAAATCCTCCGTTTGCCCGGAAATACGCCACGGGAGTTTGCCACTGCGTTTCAAAATGCTCGTACCAGCTGTGATATTCATTTCAGCTTGGAACGCGTGCCGGGATGCGATGTTTACCGGGCGGGGGATGGTGTGCATGCGGCTTGGCTTAGCCGGAGAGATGCATTTGAGCCGTTGTGGAAACGGGCTACGCGCTGGATGAATCGTAAGCACGCCGAGATTCTTGAATTGGAGAGGTCTGTTTTCGATCCCTCAAGGACAGGTCTCGTCATCGCAAACTCGAGGATGATCCGCGACGAGATCCTGACCTGCTTTGCTTTTCCTGAGGATCGTGTGCGTGTCGTTTACAACGGCATCCATCCCCTCGGTGATCTCCCACCGCGTGAGGTGGCACGTCAAAAATTCGGCCTCGACCCCTCGACCTTCTGTGTTCTTTTTCTCGGCACCGGTTGGGAACGAAAGGGGCTTTCAACCGCCATCAAAGCCACGGAAATGCTCGATGATGCCACGCTGCTCGTTGCAGGTCGTGGTCCGGCGGACCTCTACCCCAGCAGGAACGCCCATTTTCTCGGCGCTGTTACTGACATCGCCTCGCTCTTCGCTGCGGCGGATATCCTAGTACTGCCGACCTGGTATGATCCCTTCTCGAACGCCTGTCTTGAAGCCCTCGCTGCTGGCCTGCCGGTGATCACCACCCACGCCAACGGCTTTTCTGAAATCCTGACTCCCGGGATTCACGGGGATCTTGTGCCTGCCGGGGATGCGCTCGCGCTGGCTACCGCGCTCGAGGCATGGAGGGAGGCAGATCGGCGTGCCGGTGCCCGTCCTGCTTGCCTCGATCTGGCCAGAGAGTTTTCCATGGAGCGCAATGCGAGGGAAACCCTTGAGATCATTAATCAATCAAAGTCGTCTTTTTTAGAGCGTCCAAGCCACTCCCATTAAAATGCCATCCAAATCCAGACATTCAGGTCCTGCGGACGTCAAAATCCGGGCGAACTTTGCCTCTGTCGCCAAAGATTGGCTTGAGGAATCGTGCGAGTTGTTTCCTGAGCAGGCGAGCAAGTTGGGGTTCCGCCAATACGATGCGCTGCTCAGTCGCAACACGCCGGACATCCATCGCAAACACATCGCGCTTCTGGAGCGAACCCTTGGCGCGGTGGAAGCCTTGCCGGAAGCGGCTTTTGAAGGTGACGACTGGCTCGACCGGCGAGGTCTCTTGGCGAGGCTCCGCACAGATCTCCTCTCCGAGCGCGATCTGCTGCGCTGGCGCACAAACCCCCAGACCCATTCAAATGCCGCGATCGATGCGATTTTCGAACTTGTCGTGAGGAACTCTGGCAAGCTGCGCCAAGCTCTCCCTGCGATCGAGTCTCGTCTGAAAAAAATCCCCGCCTATCTTCGTGCTGGCCTTGGCTGCATCGAGTTGCCTGATCCGCTTTGGACTTCGCTCGGCGTCCAATCTTGTGCTGGAGCTGTTGAATTTCTTCGTGGCTTGGAGACTGAGCTTTGCAGCCTTTCAGCGAAGCCGAAACATTTGGCTTTGATTCTTAATGGTGCCGCCAAGGCGTTCCAGGAGTTTGCCGCTGGCATCACCATGCTGCCGGCTGGCCCGAAAGGCGGATTTGCCATCGGTCGCGAACGGTTTGAGTTTCTCATTCGTGAGAATCTCGGTCTTGACCTCTCGCTCACAGAAGCTCGCTCGCTGGGTGAGTACGAAGTGCAACGTCATGAATTTCTTCTCGAAAAAGCTGCGCGCAGATATGGACGCAAGACTGCTCGGGAGCTCATCGAGCGTGCGGCTGAGGGATGGACGACCAAGCATCCGCTGCTGGAGCTTTATCGCCAGTCCACTTTCGAGATCAAAGCCCGACTTGAGACGCTCGGGCTGGTGACCCTTCCCCAAGGCGACACACTCAAGGTTCTTCCGGTGCCGCCCTTTTTGAAGCATCAGTTTCCAACCGCCGCCTACAGTGCGCCGGAGCCATTTTCCCGCGATAAAACCGGCATCTTTTGGGTTAATGACCTCAGCCTTGGCCAGCGGGATTCGGGGAAAAAACTCGCAGAGATTCGCCAGCACCACGGGTTGGAACTCACGGCGGTTCATGAGGCCTATCCCGGCCACCACTTGCAGTTGGTTGTTCAATTCCACCACCCCAGTCGCCTCCGCCGCTTATTTGCGCACTCGATTTTTTACGAAGGCTGGACGATGTGGTGTGAGAAACTCGCCGTCGAGCATGGGCTCGTGGACACTCCTTGCGCGGAATTGATTCAACTCCACGATTCTCTCTGGCGAGCGCATCGCATTGCAATCGATTGTGGTCTGCACGGCGGCACGCTCAGCCATGCCGCAGCTGCCAAGCGACTGCAAAATGGCGTCGGCTTCACTGCCGCGCGAGCCGTGGCAGATGCGAACTGGTACACTGCCAGCCCGACTGTGCCAATGAGCTATCTGCTGGGGCGGCTTGAGGTCGAAAAGCTCCACCGGCACTTTGTACTTGAGCTTGGTTGGCCATTGAGAAAGTTCAATGACTGGATGCTCTCGCATGGGGCTATCCCCTACAGCTGGATTCGACGGGTCTGATTCGTAAAACTCAACAGGCAAATTAAGACAAAAGTCTTATGTTTCACCTGATTGACATCTTTACAAGCAACTAAGTCGGTTCAGAGCCAGAAAAAGTGGCCCTTGAACTGACTTTCTTGCCCCCTCAATAGAGAGACCCTCCATACATTTCCACCTTCTTGTGGAGGCGTATTTCCCTAAGCAGCTTTTGCGTGAGTCAATTCCTCAGTGCGAAGGAGCACACGCTGACGCATGATTTTGCCGGATGTGAATTTGACAATGGCGCGCGGGGGGATTTCCACAGTTTCAAGCGGCTTCTTGGGATTACGACCGATTCGTTTTTTTGTGAGGCGAACTTCGAACACTCCGAAATTGCGGAGCTCCACATTATTTCCCGTGGCTAGTCCCTCGGTGATTCCTTCAAGTGTCAGCTGAACAACGCTGAAAACCTGTTGCTGGGTGAGTCCAGTTTTTTCGCTAATTTTCGTAACGAGATCATGCTTTGTGAGATTTGACATAACCCACACTTAAGTAGCATTTTTTATTATAAGCGCAAGACTTTTGTTAAAAAAAACATAGTGCTCGTCGTAGAAACAACTGCAAGAAACACGTAAATTTGTCTGCCGAGAAAAGTACTTTAGGCGAAAATGAGCGCGAGGTTCAAGCCCAGCAAGGTCGCTCCCAAGCCACTGATGATTGAGCAAATGAGATAGCTTGCAAACGCCAAAAAGCGCCTGTCTTGGATAAAGCGCTGCAGATCCACTGCCAAAGTGGAAAACGTGGTGAGCGAGCCGCAGAAGCCCAATCCAAGCGCAATGGAAGCCAGTTGAGGGATTGCACCCTGCGAAAAAAATCCTGCGAGCGTTCCCATCAATAGAGACCCAATTGTATTTACAAGAATAGTGCCAAATGGAAATTCTCGCTCCGATGAGAGTGCTTGATTGACGCTTGCATGCACATAGCCGCCGAGGTGGTATCTCAGAAGCGCGCCTGCAGATCCCAACACGGCGACAAGAAGCATTTCTATCAAAGCGGGTCCTTCCTTTTTTCCAGTCCAAGACATGCCCCGCTCCATGCGGCCACAATTCCGAAAACGAAACTTGCTGTAAAATAAAGTGCTGCGGATGAAAATGCCTGCGAGCGGGCCATTGTCACCATTTCAAGGTTCATCGTTGAAAATGTCGTAAATGCACCGCAGAATCCGATGCCGGCGAAGCAGCGCAGACGTTCCCATGCGGGGTCTTCGGCTTCTGCTCGAGCTAAAATCCAAGCCAGTAAAAATGATCCGGCGACATTAATGGTCAGCGTGCACCAGGGAAAAGTGCCGTTTAGTTGCAGTACCTCACCGAAGAAAGAGTCTACGCCATATCGCCCCAAAGCACCTAGCGCACCGCCCGCTGCGATCCAGATTGAGGAAAGTGGGAGTGGGTTTTTCACGGGTAATCAGGCGAGGCAAAAAATGTCCTCTGCAAGTACAGCGTGCCTTTTTACAAGAAGAGCCTCAAGGCTGATGCGTGGGCGGAGTGGGTCTGGACGGAAAGGACCTGGGACGCTTCGCTGAGTACGTATTTTTGTGAGAAATCAGCAATCTGTTTCGCAGAAGTCGTGTTAAAGAATTTGCCTTCGCCGTTTTTTCCGGAAGCATGTGTTCCACTCGTGGAATCGAGAAGCTGGCGGACTTGAGCTTGTTCCCTGTGATTTTCCTCACGGGCCTCGAGGAGGACCCGGTGCAAGGAGGAATCTGAATTATCCACGTCCATGAGCGGACGCTGTATGCAAATTTTTTCATCGCTTTCGGAAGGCTGCACATAAAGCGCCTGCTCTCCGTTTTCGCGGCTGAAGAGACTTAGGCCGTTGAATTTTTCCTCTGCCAGAGAGCGAATCATCTCAAAGGAATCCTTGCTGCATGCTGCATTCCCACGCGCGTTCCCTTCTTCCAGCAACAGTTCGATTTGACTGAGCGCGGTATCCTGCGTCCGCAAGAAGGTGAGAGATTCGTTGAGGCAGGCTTGAAAACCATGAGTTTCACGAATGGCTGCCGTGGCCTGCATCGAAAAATTCAGCTCGCAGGCATCATCGCAGGCAGTTCGGGCGCGCCTGTCATTGAGTCCATGAGGCGCTTGACGCCGTTCTTGGGCATTTCTTTCCTGTGATCCGCGTGTGGCAAATGCGGAGGCACCATGAGTGTGAATTGTAAATGACATATCCTTTGTCTTGTGGTTACGGATTCCGTTCCGCGTTCGGGCCAGAGGGTGCTTCCTTGGCCAAGTAATATTATCGGCTGAAAACCGCTCAGATTGAGGAAAAATAATCGGTCTATTTTCCGATTGTTCTCCCACGTCTTCTTCAGCGTGCGCGATATTAGGGCGTGGGCGTAGGCGTGGGCGAAAAGCCTGGCACTCCGCGATTGGACAGGATTTGGCCGATGAGGTTGAGTGCGTCGGCGCTGTCTAAGCTTTCGTTGTTGGCTTTTGTGGTGAGGTTGGAGTCGTAGGTTGCCGTGGCTTTGCTGAAGCCAGCGTAGCCGTATTCAAAGGTGGTGGTGCCGTCGGACGTCGTGCTATTGCTGCTATTGCTGCTGTTGCTTGTGGAGGCATCGACTTGAGCGCCACTTGTCAGAAAGTAGCCCTGGAGTTTGTTGGCGAGGTCCGAACGGTTTTTTCCACCGATGGATTTGTTGGATTCGATTTTGCCAATGACCTGCAGCGCGGCATTATCCGTCCCCGAGGATGCTCCAAAAAGGACAGCATGGTTGTAGCCAGAATAGTCGAGGATTGTTTCGTAGCTGCCAGTAACGAGCCCTGCCGTCTGGTACTGCGCGAAGGTGTTTGGATCGCTGAGGAGTATCACCGAGGAAAATGTCGAAGCAGCCAGATCGATAACTAAATAGCCGCGGTCGAAAAATGTGTAATTCACGCTACGGCCTGTTTTATCGAGGGAGAGGTTATAAATGAGCAACTGAGCGCTGGCCGAGGAGGTCAGCAGTACGAGACTCGCTAATAGGGCATAAAAAAAACGCGCTTTCATTCCCTCATACTAAAGTCTCATTTCTAGGTGAGTCAAATTTTCCATAAATCCTTTTTCTTTTCAGATGGAGCAGACACTCGTCGCCAATTTTTTGCATTTTAAGAATCCGGAATTCGAGGGGATTGGGTAAAAAATGACCCGGAAAACCTGTGAGCGTCGGGGCGCCTGCGCCTCCAAAGAGGGTGGGGGCCACGGTGAGATGAATCTCGTCGAGAAACCCCTCCGCCGCGAGTGAGCCGAGAAGGACCCCTCCACCTTCGCAAACAAGAGATTTAACTCCGTACTCGGAGCGGAGCATGGAAAAAGCTGCGTGGAGCGGAACGCTCGGGGATTCAAAAAGATGAAGATCACAGAGTGGGGCAAGTATCGCTCGAAGCTTTTGCGGCAGGCGGGTTGTCGAAAGAATCACAACCGGTGGGCCGGGCTGCTCGAAGATTTTCCAAGATGGGTTGATTTTTCCGGCGTTGCTGATCACCACCCGCAAGGGTTCTGGCGAGAGGCCTCGGGCTGTCCGGGCCTCGCGCAGCTTTTTATTTGTGATCCGCATCGACATCGTGTCGGTGGAGACCGTTCCACGCCCAACGAGAATCGCGTCGTGCTGAGCTCGGATTTCTCCCAGACGGGCTTTGTCTGCGGGAGAGGTGAATTGCGAAGGCGTGAGGTTTTTTGTGCTGATCTTGCCATCCGCTGTGATCGCAAAGTGGGCGTGAATTTTTGGCCTCATGCCTCGGGTGGGCGTCCCGCCTCGATATTTTGCTCGACGCGTTTTTCGAGATCGACGACGGATTTTTCGATTTCGGCGAGAGGCGTGTGTTCGGTGGATCGGTAGGCGAGGTAGATGGCGCCACCGATGAGACTCCAAAAGACCTGCATGAGAAATCCCGAAAGGGAGACGAGGGTGGCAATGGGCTCGGGGGTTGCATAGAGGGCGCCGAGGATTTTGATGAAAAGCCCCTCACGGAGCCCCGCACCTCCAACGCTGATCGGTAGGGCCGTGACGGTCGCCACGATGGGCATCACGCAATAAATACTCAAAAGGTTGAGCCCTGCTGAGAACGCTTTTGCTCCAAACCAAAAGGTCGAGAACATGAGGAGATGGGCAGGAATCGATACTAGAAATGCCATTCCGACGGATTTTCCCGCGCGCGAGTATTCCACAAAAGCACCGGCGGCTTCGGCGATTTTGTCACGCGCTGGAAGCCACAGAGGGAGTTTGGTGGCAAGATCGAGTCGGCCAGTGAGCCATGCTACGACGATGAAGCCTATCGATCCTCCGAGAATGACGGCTGCCGTGAAGACGCCGTAGCGGGTCACCTCATACTTCATGAGATCATCCCAACGGAGGAGGATGACCACGGTGGAAACCGCTGCCAGTGCGAGGACGCCGACCACTCGGTCAATGAAAACACTCAGCAGCGCGCCGGCTTTTTTGTCAGGCGCCTCGCGCATGATGAGGAAAATTTTGATAATGTCGCCCCCGGTGGAGCCTAAAAGGAAGAGATTGAAAAACATTCCGATCAGGAGAATGCGCAAGCTCCGCCAGTAGGAAATGACGATGCCCTGAACTTCGAGAAGGATGAGCCAGCGCTTGGCTTGCAGTAGGAGCCCGCCGCCGAGCGCGGCCAGTCCGGGCACGAGCCACCAGTTGTTGGCGACTTCCAACGCGGCAAGTAGCTTTTGATTTTGTTCTGGGTCACGGAAAATCCACCAAAGGAGCCCAATGGTGATGATGGCCTGAATGGCGGTGAGAAGGTGACGCTTCATGGTTTATTTAAATCGTTTGTTCCATTCTTCGACAGATTTCAGAATGTCGGAGGCTTCTGTACGGGGGGACATTTCTAAAACAGTGGCGCAATTTTTTGGAAGGAGCGGCACGAGTTGGTCGAAAGGAGTTTCTCCGGTGAAAGGCGGGCAGTGGTCGCGAAAAGGGGGGCGTGTGTCGTGGATGTGGCATCCAATGAGCCTCGGTGCCATTTTTTCGAGGTGCTGGACATGGTCGATGAGGCCAAGGTTGTGCTTGATCTGTGCGTGCCCAAAGTCGTGCCAGTAGCCGCTGTGGTCAGGATTCAGTCGCTGGAGAAAATTCGGAAAATTGCGTTCAAGCGGGACGGCTTCGCAATACTCCCGATTTTCAATGCCAAGCTTGACGCCGTGCTTGCCGGCGTAGTCCACCGCTTCTGTGAGCACCTCCAAAATTCGGGAGGTGTGGAGTTCCTCAACTTTTTCGCGAGCTTGAACGGCGGCGAGTTTCGATTTGATGAATTCGCGTGTGTGCATTTTCCCCTCCTCGACCATTTTGCGGAGTCTCGCAGTGAGTTTCAGCGAGCGGATGCGACCGGTATGGACAACGACAAAAGGGGCCCCAAGTTTTTCCGCCCATTCGATTGTTGAAAGCGTGAGGCGGAGCGCGCGGTCTCGGTCCTTTGAACGATGGGACGTGAACTCATAGCAGTCTGGCGAGTCCGTAAGAACTTCGATTGGCATCGGAAGGAAATTGTGAATGCTGGAGACTTGGAATTCGTGGCGTTCGCGCGCTTGTCGAACGCCTTCGAGTTGCGATGAGCGGATGCCATGACTCAGCTCCAGTGAGTCGAACCCCAGAGAGAGAATCTCCTCGACCATGGTACGGCCGTCTTGATGTCGCCAAGAATTCCAGCATGTGGAAAGGGAGAGTTTCATTTCAATTTAACCACGAAGGACGCGTTTCGCTGTTTCGATGCCAGAGTTCAAAGCGGCCTGTATGCTTGCCCCGTGCTCCCAATCGCCGCAAGCATAGACATTTTGAGGCAGATCGGGGATGGCTTTCCTTCCGGCGAATCCAGGCGGCTGGGAGGGAATCGCGTAGGGGACTTGAATCGTTTCCAGATGCTGGAGAGTGCCAGCTGCGCGAGGGAAAACAGCTGCAATTTCGTGGGCAGCTGCCTCTGCGAGTTCGTCTGCCTCCAGCCCGGTCGAATCAAGCACGGTTGCTGAGACAAGATGCCAGCCGGCTGGAGCGAACTCAGGGGCGATGTTTGTGATCTGAACAAAATGCCTCACGCGGAGGTTGGACCCCTCCGGCAAAATGAGACACGGATTGGTGTAAAGGGAAGTCTGTGTTTTGAAGTAAACAACCGCCACCTGACGCGGAGCGGATGGAGGCGGCAAACCTAGAAGAATCCGTAGCGAAGGATCATCGAGGGCAAGGATGATGCGATCGGCTGGGAATAGCTCACCATTTTCCAGCTGAACGCAATTCGGAGCGAGGGCAGTAACGCGGGAGCCAAGGTGCAGAGAGCTGGAGGGCAACTGAGCAGCCAGAGATTCAGGAAGGGCCTGGATGCCTCCAGAGGGGATCCACGCGCGGCCAGTCAGAAATTTTTTTAGATAGTAGGAAAAAAGCCCGGCACTTGTCTCGAGCTCGTTATCCAGTAGCACACCGCCAAAAAAAGGTTGAGCAAATCGGCTGATGAATGATTTCGAGAACCCTCTTCTCTGCAAGAAAGCGCGCGTTGAAATGTCTCTTGAATCGGCGCAGCGAGCGAGAAGCCTGCTGCACGGTGTCAAGAGAAGCTCCGCTCCCAAAAGCCCAAGGCGAAGCTTGTCCCCAATCGTAAAGATGGGAGAGGTCAATGCTCCAATAGGATTGGTAAACGGGCTCTCCAAGCGCGTGAGGCGCTGGCCGTCGAACGTCCATGCTCCCGACTCAAACCAACGTGGTCGCAGGGACGGAATGTCGCACACGACCCCGACCACCTCGTAGGAGCTTAGGATGACCTGAAAGCCATGATCAAGAGTGAAGCCGTCTTTTTGCGATGTGCGCTGGCGCCCGCCAAAATTGGCGGCCGCTTCTAATAACGCAAATTCCCTGCCAGCTCGCTTCAGCTCCAATGCACATGCCAATCCAGCTAGCCCGCCTCCGATGATCGCAATCATTCGCCGAGCTTAATCACCGAGCAATAAAAGCAAATGGGATTTGTTTTATCGTCCAGCTTAGGATTGCTTAGGAATGCGCGCCGGGTTGTCCGTATTGTTGAGCGGGGTTGCCGTATGGTGCCGGTGGCATCTGCTGCTGATACTGTGGGTCGATCTTCACGTATCCCTGCTGGTATTGCGGAGGCATTGCGGGAATGTTTGGAACAGTGTAGCCACGGTCGCGCAAAAAAACTAGAAGCGCGCGTCTAATAAGAGTGCTTATTTTTCGGTCGCCTTCAGAAAGCGCTGCGCGCTCGGCTGCGTGGAGTTCGTCGTCAGTCAGTCGCACTGTAATGCGCTGATCCATCTTTTGGTCTTTTGTCATATGATTAATCTTTATCAGATTCCTGTTAAGAAACTCAACAAAAAAGATATGCACGAAAGTCTGTCTTTTAGGGTGAGTCTCACATTTACTTTATTGGCCTAACTATCTCTGCAGTGCAAGCAAGTTCAAGCGGGGTGAAGTACTCAGCTTTTGGTATTTTCGAAATAAAAAAGATCGTGCGCAAGATGGTTGTTTTCAAGTAGTGGAGGGGAGTGATTCGTTTTTGCTATAAACCCGCAGGTACGCCGCCGGGAACTCTTCGTTCGCCCGAGGGAGCGTCTGGGGTGGCTAAACTCCGATTGATCCAGTACGACTCCGAGTCCCTCTTGGACGAGGTCTTCACCGATTGGGATTCCTTGATGGCCAAATATGATCCAGCGAAAGTGAACTGGATCGATATTGATGGACTGGGGGACATTCCTTTGCTGGAGCGGGTTGCTGAGCGCTTTTCTTTGCACTCGCTAGCTGTGGAAGATGTCCTAAACACGACGCAACGCCCCAAAATCGAACCATTCGAAAACCACTTCTTCATCGTGAGTGAGATGATTTATTTTATTGAAGGGGATGAATTGTGTTTCGAGCAGGTGAGCATTTTTCTTGGCGAATCTTTTTTGATCACAATTCAGGAAAATGCCGGACACGATGTTTACGACGCTGTGCGTGCGCGCTTGAAATCAGCTCGAGGCTATGCGCGGCGGATGAAGGCGGACTATCTGGCATACGCGCTCCTAGACGCAACGGTGGACCATATTTTTCCCGTACTTGAGTCGGTGGGCGACAGCATCGAAGAGGTGGAGGAAGAGTTGCTGGAGAAGCCAGTGCGAAGCAGCTTGCGGAAGCTCTACGAGGCGAAGCGACTTCTTCTCGCCTTGCGGCGTGCGGCCTGGCCCCACCGCGAAATTTTTAGTACGCTCATGCGTGATGACTCTTCCTTAGTGACGCGATCGACGCAGATTTATGTGCGCGATTGTTACGACCATGTCACCCAGATCATCGACATCATTGAGAGTTACCGCGACCTCAGTGCCGGGTTGATGGATCTCTATCTTTCAAGCGTGGGATTCCGCACCAACGAAATCATCCGTGTTCTCACCATTGTTTCGGTGTTTTTTATACCGCTGACATTTTTAGCGGGGGTTTACGGGATGAATTTCGACACCAAATTTGCAGCCAATATGCCTGAGCTTTCTTGGCCTTTTGGTTACATCTTCTTTTGGGGGATTTGCCTTTTGACCGCTGGAGGAATGCTGTTATTTTTCAAACGGAAGCGGTGGCTTTAAATCGATCTCAGCGCAATTGTGCGATGATGGCGTAACAAGTTATTGATTCTTTCACTTCGGATTTTCCTCTGCTGACGGAATTCGTTTTTCCCCTGATGGTGCGAAGGGAAAGAACGCGCACCGTTCCGGCTGAAAGTGAGGCCGATCCCGAGAAAGTGCGGCTTACAAAGCGATGAAGCCCCCCTTCGACCCCCTCGGAAATCCGGATTTCCACTTTGAGTGAGTTGTTTTGCAACGTGCCGACCAAATCGACGCGCGCGGTCTCAAGCCGAGTGGATGTCTGTAGCGAGGCGGTCGGAGAAAGCGACTGGACGAAAAGTACGACGCCGCCATTGAGAATCGGATTCCGAGTTATGAGGTGATTGGAATTCGTCATGTCGGAGAGGATCGCGCCCTCGAGTGCGGTGTTCAGCTCCTCCGTGGTTTTTACTTCTGGAAATTGGACGAGAGCCACATCAAGCTGAGCGCCCAATGCGGATAGCGTTTGCAAAAGAAAAACAAGGGCGGCCATGCGGATCATGACTCCGGATTTATTCGGGTCTCGTTAATTGGCAATGAGATTTTCTTGGACAACACACGACGGGGAGTCACGTATTGCGCATTCGTGGATGGACGTCGATTGCCGCGCGGTCGTCGCCTGCCTGCACGGAATGAATGGCTCTGGCGAACAATTCCACCCCCTCCCTGCTGGAATCCCAGGATATGCTTTTCACGCGCTTGACCTCCGCGGACAAGGCAGCGATCACGTTCCGAAGCGCAGGGGGGCGAGTCTGGACTTTGAAACCCAGATGCTTGATATCGCCGCTTTTATTGCTGCCTTGCGCCAAGAATATCAGGGCCGCCAAATCTTTCTCATGGGTGAAAGCATGGGCTCGCTTTTGGCAGCGGGGTTTGCGGGTTGGTCTCAAAAAAACGGGAATCCCCGCCACGCTGTGGATGGTGTGATTTTATCTGTTCCTGTCGTCGGATTGCGTCGTCCCATTTCCCCTCCTTTGCGATGGCTTTTACGCCTTTTGGCACTCATCGCTCCGGAGTTCAAGCTAACCCCGAGTCGCTTTGTGAATGGAAAGTCCATTGCTCCTCCACTCACAAGGGATCGGGGGTATCAGGATTCTCTGCGCGACAAGCCTCATTACCTCCATGGATTTAGTCTCCGGTTTTTGGTTGAGCTTGGCGATCTCATCCATCAAAGCGAGCGGCTTGCACAGGAGATTCACTCGCCCACACTCGTCCTAGTGGCCGGCAAGGATTGCTTCGTAAAGCCCGAGCAAATCAAATCGTGGTTCCAAAAAATTCCCTCACTACACAAGACCCTGCAGCATTATCCGGATGCTTACCATTTGCTCTGGCACGACTGGGATCGTGATCTCGTGCTCTCCGACATTGCTGCATGGCTCGGGGAAAGAACTCGTTCCTGAATTTCCCCTTGAACCGCCTTGCCGCTTCAACGAAGCATCCTTCTATGCTCATCGATACACACGCCCATTTGGATTATCCGGATTTTGAAAACCAACTCAAGGGCATCATCGCTGCCTCTTTGGAGGTTGGGGTGGATCGTATCATCAGCATAGGAACATGTCTCGAAAGCAGTCGCAGAGCGGTGGCGCTGGCGGAGAGGTTTGACTGTGTGTTTGCAGTCGTCGGCCTCCATCCGACATACGTCTCAGAGGAAGTACCCGGTTGGCTCGATGGCATCCGCACCCTTGCCGCGCATCCGAAAGTTGCGGCCATCGGAGAAACGGGAATGGATTATCACCGTCTCCCCTCTGAGCAGCTTGCCTCAGCAGCCGCCATCAGCGCCCTTCAAGCGGAGACTGCTGACGACACCCAAGCAGCCATTATGGACGGAGCCTACAAATCTGCTCAAGCAGAGGCGTTCACAGCGCAACTCGAACTCGCTGCAGAATTCGGCCTAAACGTGGTGATCCACCAGCGCGATGCATGGGATGACACGTTGGAACTTTTGAAAAATTACACTGGCCGTCTTCGCGGGGTGTTCCATTGTTTTGGAAACACACCCGATCAGGCGAAGGAAATCCTGGCCCTCGGCCATCTCGTTTCCTTCACCGGTATCGTCACCTTCAAAAATGCCGGACTCCCCCGCGACGTCGTTGCCGCCATCCCCCTGGATTCTTTTATGGTTGAGACCGATTGCCCCTACCTTGCTCCCGTGCCCCACCGAGGCAAACGCTGCGAGCCTGCGCACACTCTGCTTGTCGCCGAAAAAATCGCCGAATTGCGCGGTACGACGCTGGAGGAAATCGCCGCCACTACGACTCGCACGGCGGAGCATTTCTTCCGGCTTGGAGCCCGCTGAAATCGCCACAATTTACCATTTGCATTTGATGATCGGAACTCACAGAGTGCGTTTAGTATTTTTAAAACTATGAGCCAGACCAACGCACTTGACCAACTCAAGCAATTCACCACCGTGGTCGCAGACACCGGCGATTTTGAAAGCATCCGCGCTTTCGAACCTCAGGACGCCACGACAAATCCTACACTCATTTTCAAGGCCGTGCAGCAGGCGGAATACAAGCCTCTCCTCGAAAAAGCCATCAACGACAACCGTGCGACCTCGCTGACCGGCTCTGCTTTGCACCGTAAAGTCATCGATGATCTCCTTATAGCTTTCGGGCGTGAAATTTTATCCATCGTTCCTGGAAGGGTTTCCACCGAAGTTGATGCCCGTCTTTCTTTTGATGTCGAGGCCACCATCGAGAAAGCCCGCTACCTGATCGGCCTCTACGAGAAGCTTGGCACGCCGCGCGAGCGCGTTCTGATCAAGATCGCTTCCACTTGGGAAGGTGCTCAAGCTGCCGTCATCTGCCAAAAAGAAGGAATCAACTGCAATCTCACTTTGCTCTTCTCTCTTCCTCAGGCCATCGCTTGCGCGGAAGCAGGCGCACGCCTCATCTCGCCTTTTGTGGGTCGCATCTACGACTACTACAAGGCAAAAACTGGCAAAGAGTACATCGGAGCAGAGGATCCCGGTGTGGAATCCGTCCAGAGCATTTTCACTTACTACAAAAAGTTTGGCTACACCACGCAGGTCATGGGAGCCAGTTTCCGCAATACAAGCCAGATTCGCGAGCTTGCCGGCTGCGACCTCCTCACCATTGCCCCTGAACTCCTCAAAGAACTCAAAGACTCGACAGAGCCAGTCACCCTCAAGCTCGACGCGTCGGCCGCAGCTTCTGCCAGCGTCGAAAAAATCGCCATGGATGAGAAAACTTTCCGATGGATGCTCAACGAGGACCCTATGGCGACAGATAAGCTCGCCGAGGGCATCCGAAAATTCGCTGCTGACATTGTGCAGCTCGAACAAATCATCGCAAAAAGCTTCTAACGCCTTCCCCAACTTTTCATGCTCAGATCCACTTTGCTTGCGTTACTCGGTCTCGCTCTAGCCTTATCATCCCCGCTGCAGGCGACCACCCGCGCGACCGATTATCCCGGCTCGGTAGCACTGCTCATGGAAATGCCTGCCGTCCGCTCAGACCTCGGTCTCAGCTCTTCCCAAATCGCTCAGATCAACGGACTGCAGCGCGAGCTGAAGTCACGCTCGGAAGCGATCCTGACGAAGTCTGCACCGGTCGCAACCGGGCCCGCATCCGATCTGCGTCTCTTTGCGCTGATCGATGATAGTAACGCCAAGGCGCTCGAGCTTCTTACTCCGCTGCAATTCGCACGCTTCAGCGAAATTCAAAATCAGGTTCTGAGCTACAGCATGTTGGTTTCCCCGCAAGTTCAGAAGAAACTCAAACTTTCGCGCGAACAATCTGCCTCCATCGCGGTCCTGCGCATTCGGGGGTTGGAATTTGTGGCGAAAACAAATCGCTCGTTCGGCAGTGGTTCCATTTCCCCCAAAAAACGTGTAGAGATCCTGCGTGACTACCGCATCCGACAGGCCGAAGAAATAAAATCCCTCCTCACCCCGGCCCAGCGCACCGCTTTCGCCGCCCTCTGCGGCAAGCCGCTCAGCAAGAGCTAAAAAATCAGGTTGCCGGAGTGCTAGATCCCTTCTCCGTAAACGAACTTCGGACCGGCAACTCAACTCGCCATTCCCCAATATCCCCTGCTATCGCACGGCAGCGCGACAATCCAGCAGAATTAACCGCAATCAAAAAGGCGGGGCAGTTGAGAGAAAGAGCAACCGAAGGTTGACCCGATGGGTGAAGGCGTTGGAGCGTCTGATACCAAAAGCTGAATGCCTTTTGGACTCTACTGTAGCGGCGGTCTATGACCGCCGATGGTTAACCGATGGTTGACGGCTGATGGTTGACGACTCCCGCGCTCATAGAGACGCCGCTACAAGTTAGAAAGGCGCGCTAAAGTTCAAAACCTAATAGATATTGGTATGAATCAAAGAATACAAAAAGCGCAGAGAATGAGACTTTTACAATTCCCTGAGCATTCCATGTTTTTTATTACTTCCAACATCCCCTACATTCTATGAATCCTCTTGTAAGGCCTGCCTTGTCTCGTCGGAGACGCAATCCCGTCGGCGGATCATCCTGTCTAAAAATCCGTTTTCAGGCTTAATACAAGTTCGCATGGTCGACCGGAAACCCACATAAAACCTAATCGGCCTTCCCAAAGCCACTTTACTCTTCAGGAAAGGATCTCAGCTCGAAGTCCAGCCTTCCAGTCGACGTTGAGCAGGCAGGCTACTATTCACCGCCCGCACGGCAGCGCGAATCCTTAAACTTAATACTTGAGACTCGCTCCCCGTCAGCAGGCGGCAGGCAGGCTTTGCCAAGTATTTTTCCAGTCGCGCAGGGATTGGCGAAATTGCTCGCCAGCGCGTTGCATGCTTTTGCGGAGTTCGGACATTTCTCGACGTGAAATCTCGGTTTTTCCTGCGGCCGCTGCGCGGTATTCGACGAGCAGTTCCTCCCAGCGGAGGAGGGCTTCATCCATGCGAGCGCGGGCGCTTTGCACCATGGCATGGATCGAGTCGGAAATTGGGGTGGGTTGGGCGAGCAGTTTCTCTTGGAGCACACGGTCATGCTCGGCGATTTGCGCTTTCAGGATTTTTTCCTCCGGCACGGTCCGCAGGTTGCTCACCAAACCGACTTTATTTAGCAGCCAGATCGCCCACTTGGTGGGATCATACTGCCAAGGTTTCACGCCATTCCGGTAGTCATGCTGAAACTCGTGGTGGAAGTTGTGATAGCCCTCGCCGAAGGTAAAAACCGCCATGAGGAAGCTGTCGCGTGCCGAGCAGTGGCTGGAATACGGCCGGTCGCCAATCCAGTGGCAGAGCGAGTTGATGCAGAAGGTCGAGTGGTGCACCAACACGACACGGGCGAAACCAGAGAGCAGGAACGCGCCAAGGGCAGCATTTGCACCACCGTAGATATACCCAATGATGGCCGGCAAAGCGAAGCTCATGAAAATGGCGGTCGGCACATAGTATTCATGTTGGAACCAAGCAAGGCGGTCTTTTTGCAAATCCCTCACCCATGTGAGCGGCGTCTCCGGTCCACGACGAAAGAGAAGCCAGCCAATGTGAGCGTGAAATAGACCGCGTGAGATGTCATAGGGATCGTCATCGTGATCCACAAATTTGTGGTGCCTGCGGTGGTCCGCCGACCATGCCAAGGCAGAACCCTCGAAGGCCGCCGCTCCGAAAAGAAGGGTGTAAAGTTTCACCAACGGATTCGCCTTGAACGTGAGATGTGAAAAAAGGCGATGGTAGCCAAGGGTAATGCTCATGCCCGTGGAGAACGTGAAGAATAAAAACAAAGCCACCTGAAAGAAATTCAGACCATTCTGCCAAATGTAGAGTGGCACGGCTGTGCAGGTGACGAGAAAGGTTCCAATAAGGAAGGCGCTGTTGGTGATTCGGAGTTTGCTAAGGAGATTTTTCATTTAGTGGATAGAAAACAGACCCGACGTCAAAGCTTGTGAGGTGATTGCTCTGTTGCTTTATCGTAAGACGATTTACATCTTCTCGATTTTCGCAGCATTTGCAAGCGTCGTGTCTTGCAAAATGTCGACAACACGATATTCTTGCCCTTTCCGAATTATGAGCCAGACGTTACTCGACAAGGTGTGGGCCACTCACACCGTCCGCATCCTTCCGAATGGAGCCACCCAACTTTTGGTTGGCACCCACTTGATTCACGAGGTTACCAGCCCGCAGGCCTTTGGCATGCTGCGTGACTTAAACCTCAAGGTGCTTTATCCCTCGCGAACCTTTGCTACGGTCGATCATATTGTGCCCACAGATGAAAGGGCCGAACCCTTCAGCGACGATCTTGCCGATGCCATGATCAAGGCGCTTCGCTCAAATTGCGCCGAAAACGGGATTACTTTTTTTGACCTCCCCAGTGGTAAACAGGGCATCGTGCACATCGTTGGCCCCGAGCAGGGCATCACGCAGCCCGGCACCACGATTGCTTGCGGCGATTCACACACATCCACGCATGGCGCATTCGGGGCGATTGCATTTGGCATTGGCACCAGCCAAGTGCGCGACGTTCTCGCAACACAGACGATGGCAATCCATAAGCCCAAAGTGCGCCGCATCAATGTCGCCGGAAAACTCAACCTCGGCGTCTATGCGAAGGACGTCATTCTGCACATCATTCGCAAGCTCGGAGTTAATGGGGGTCTTGGATACGCTTACGAATACGGTGGCCCGACCTTTGATGCCTTCACGCAAGAAGAGCGAATGACTGTTTGTAATATGTCTATCGAGGGCGGCGCCCGCGTGGGCTATGTGAATCCAGACGAAACGACCTTCGAATATCTGAAAGGCCGCCCCTACTCTCCTAAAGGTGCAGATTGGGACGCTGCTGTTATTCGCTGGAAGGCCACTGCTTCCGACGCTGATGCCCATTATGACGATGTCGTAACTTTCGATGCAGCCGATATAGCCCCGACCGTGACCTGGGGCATCAATCCCGGACAGGCCATTTTTATCAATGAGAACGTGCCTTTTCCGAGCGAGGTTCCCGAAAAAGACCGTGCCACTGCTGAGGAAGCAATCGCCCATATGCTCCTCAAGCCTGGTGCTCCGATCAAAGGCACGAAGGTGGATGTCGCATTCCTCGGTAGCTGTACGAACGGCCGCTTGAGCGATCTCCAGGAGGTCGCCCGCTACATGAAAGGTCGCAAGGTTAAGAGTGGGGTGAAGGCGATCGTCGTTCCCGGTTCCCAAGGCGTAGCCAGTGTCGCAGAGAGCATGGGCCTAGCCGAAATCTTCCGCGAAGCGGGTTTTGAATGGCGCGGTGCAGGCTGCTCCATGTGCCTTGGCATGAACCCCGACAAGCTCGTTGGCGGACAACTCTGCGCCAGCTCCAGCAACCGAAACTTCAAAGGCCGTCAAGGCAGTCCGACCGGTCGCACCGTTCTCATGTCCCCACTCATGGTCGCAGCTGCCGCAGTCTCCGGAGAAATCTCGGACGCCCGCGAAGTCTTCGATATCCGTTGAACCACATTCCACATTTCGCATTAAAAAACCATGGCTCTTGAAAAAATCACCCAAGTTGGCGGGCGCGGCGTCTATGTGCCCGGCGACGACCTTGACACCGACCGCATCATCCCGGCCCGCTTCATGAAGTGCATCACATTTGATGGACTTGGAGAATTCGCATTCTACGACGCGCGGGCCTTTGCAAAGGCAGAAGGCCACCCCCACCCGCTCGATGATCAGCGCTTCACTGGCGCTAGCATTTTGTTCTCCGGATCGAATTTCGGCTGCGGCAGCTCGCGTGAACACGCCCCTCAGGCCCTCTACAGATTTGGTATCCGAGCAATTATCGCCGAGAGCTTCGCAGAGATTTTCTTTGGAAATTCGATTACGCTTGGAATGCCATGCGTTGTGATGAGTGGCGAGGACATCCGCTCCGTTGCAAAGCTCATCGAGTCGGATCCTGCTGCGATCCTCACTCTCGACCTCACGGAGAAAAAACTCTCGATTGCGGATATGGACTTTCCCCTCACCATCGCTGCCCACGCTCATGAGGCCCTTGTCACAGGCAAATGGGACGCCATTGCCGACCTGCTGGAAGGCCTAGATGCCGTCCGCACGCGTGCGGCAACCCTGCCCTACATGGCAGCCAATTAAAATTCCGATTCGTTCCGATCTCCAGCTGGTATTTCCAACCGAATACTGGTTAGCATGATCCTGTGGAAGCCATACGCCTTCAGGAAATGCCGATCGATGAGCGTCCTCGCGAGAAAGCCGAACGCCATGGATTTGATGCCCTCTCGGATGCCGAACTCCTAGCTATTTTTATCCGTACGGGGTTGCCGGGAAAAAACGCATTGGCCGTGGCCCGCGATCTGCTGAGGGATTGCGGCGGTTTTGCATCCCTCGCACGTTGCACTCCGAAGGAAATCCGACGCTATGCGAAGGGCATCGGGCCTGCAAAATCTCTTGAAATGGCCGCAGCGTTCGAAATTGGAAAACGCCTCGCTCGCGGTCAAGACCTCACGCCGGTTCTCGACACGGCCGAGAGGATTTTCGATTTCTTTGGTCGGGAACTCATGGCCCTCCGTCAGGAATCGCTTCGGGTCCTCCTGCTCGATACAAAACTCCGCCTTATTCGCGCCGAGGAGATCAGCTTGGGATCAGTCAATGAATGCGTCGCCCACCCAAGGGAAATTTTTCGCCAAGCCGTGATCCATAGTGCATTCGGCGTAGCCATCATTCACAACCATCCGAGCGGCGATCCCTCGCCAAGCCCGGCGGACTATCGAGTAACCCGAAGCTTGAAAGAGGCCGCACACCTTCTTCAAATTCATCTCATAGACCATGTCATCCTTGGCTCGCCAGATGGGGGGCGCGTGCCATATTTCAGTTTTAAGGAAGCGGGTATCATATGAAAATCCATCCAACAGCTATCGTGTCACCTGAGGCTCACTTAGGCGAAGATGTCGAAGTCGGCCCCGGGGCGATCATTGGGGCGGGGGTCGTCATCGGTGCAGGCTGCGTCATTCAAGCGCATGCCGTTATTGAAGGTGGTTCTACGCTGGGGGAGGATAACACCGTCGGCTACGGCGCGGTGATTGGCGCGCCACCGCAGGATTACGCCCACTCACCCGAAATCAAAAGCTCGGTCGTCATCGGCAACCATAACCGGATCCGCGAATATGTGACGATCCATCGCGGAACGAAGGAGGGCACCCTAACGAGTATTGGCGACAAGTGTTTTCTTATGGTTGGCTGCCATCTCGGTCATAACGTGCAAGTCGGCAACGAGGTCGTCATAGTGAATAACTGCCTTCTCGGCGGTTACGCACAGGTTGGTGACGGAGCTGTTCTTGGCGGAGGGGCTGTATTTCACCAATTCGTCCGAATCGGAAAACGCGCCATGATCTCCGGCGGCTCGCAGTTCAACAAAGACGTCCCGCCTTTCGCAATGGCCCAGCTCTTCAATCTGTTGTCCGGAGTCAATATCGTCGGCCTTCGCCGCGCGGGCTTCAAAGCCGAGACACGCTCGGAAATCCGCCGCGCATTCAAACTTGTTTTTCGGAGCAGCCTGCCTGTTAAAGCGGCTCTCGAGAAAGCGCGTGAGTCGGAATGGGGGCCCGAAGCGCAGGAATTCTTCGACTTCATCGCTTCATCAAAACGCGGCTGTGCGACCAGCAATCTTGCCAAGGGGCAGGTGATCCCTCTCGAGGATATTGTCGAGTAGAATGCCTCAATCCCCCATCGTGCCCACAGCCAAGGCCAAAGTCGCGAGGCTGGTCGAGTAGTCCGCCATGGCCCCCGCACGCACCGAACGCGCGACAGCCAACTGGCCTGCCGCCTCGGTTAGTTCGGAGACTTGGCTCAAACCAGCTTGGTAGGCTGCCTCGGTGGCATCGAGGTTTTCTTGAGCTGATGCGACAAACCCCTCGGCGAAATCCACACGGCGGTCTGCGCTGAGCGTGTCGTGGTAGCTCGTCCAGACATCCCGCGTCGTGGCAAGACGCGAATCCTCAAGCTCCTCTCGGGCAGCCCTCTCCTCGTCACGCCGCTTGCGCACTCTCTCCACACGCTCAAATCCATCGAAAAGATCCCACTTTGCCGTGATGAAACCTCCATAGCCATTGATGCCTGCCGCATTCGTTCCCTTGTCCTTGCCGGTCTCCGCCCCATACCGGAATGCCGAGTAGGCGTAGTTGCCCTCGAGTTTCACCTCGGGAAAAAAATCCGCCTCCGCACGATGGGTGGCGGCCTCGCTCGCACGCACATCCGCCGCACGTGCGGCGAGATCGGGGCGTGATGTCAGAGCGGTTTCAATGAGTTTACTCGCACTCTTTCGCAAGTCGCCCGAATTCGACGGCAGGTCGTTTGGGGGGAGTAAGAGGCGTGAGCTGGCCGGAATGCCAACGGCAACGCAGAGTTCGCCCAGCGTGTTCCGCACCAAGGCGTGAGCAGCCTCGAGCTCGTACTGTGCGTCGAGAACATTTTTCCGCGCCCGCAGAAGTTCTGGCCTCGCCGAGAGCCCGTTCCGCACTTCCATCTCGATCGTCTGCTCGGCTGTCTTGGCAAAGTGAAGGAGTGAGGCTGCCGCGCGCTCCTTCCAAAGCGCTGCCTCGTGTGCGAAGTAGCGGCTCTGGATTTCAAAGACAACTTCCTGAAGTTTTCTTTCATAAACAAAACCCGCCGCATCAAAGAGAGCCACCGCGCGCGACACATCCGCCGCGCGCCTGCCGAAGTCGAGAAGAAGGTACTCGATCGAAAGCACCGTCGTGGCCTGTTGGCGGGTGAACACATTTGGCGCAGGGATTGCCGGCGTATACCACTTGTCCACTCCTCCCTCAAAGGCGGCTCCGACTCTCGGAAAATACGGCGCCCGCGCCTCGCGGGAACCGGCATACGCTGCCTCTGCACGGAACCAGGCTGCACGGGATTTGGGATTGCTCGCCATGCCGAGTTCCAGCAAGCGCCCAAGATCGTATGTCTTCGATTCCTTGAAAACCGGCGTATCGCGGATTGTGGAATTCCCTGCAAATGCCAGCCCTGAAAAAAGGCATCCGATCGCCAGCGCAATCATTGGCGTTGTATAAATGTGCCGCCATCGGCTATCGAAGAGCGTGAACATTGGTGTTACCAAACTGCCTGTAGTGCTGGCATTGATCAAGTCCGCAGGCGATCCGCTCGTGGATGTGGCCGGTGCTTACTTTCCCGCTTGGTTGGCTTGCATGATCGCCGGTTCTCTGGGGGCATGGTTGCTCGGCGAGTTTTTGTCCCGGATCGGCCTTGCGACCGTTCTGCGTCCGTCCGCCATTATGTATCCTAGTCTCTTTGCAGCCCTCACCGGCGGTGCGTGGCTTATTTTTTTCTCAGCGCGATGAATTCCGATCCAAAAAAAGATAACGCGCTCGTTTGGGTTCTACGCGTTGCGATCCTAGCTGCCGCTGCTCTTGTGGTATTTGCGGTCTGGCAAAACCTGAAAACCTTCCCCCGCACCGAGGATGCCGAGGTGCGGGCGAATGTTGTCGGTATTGCCCCACAGGTCGCTGGATCGATCACCCTCATTCATGTCACAGACAATCAGGCTGTGAAACGGGGTGATCTGCTGTTCGAGTTGGATGCCCGTCCCTACGAGGCGTCAGCCGCCCAAGCAAAGGCACATCTGGAGTTGATCGGCCTTGATGTGAAAGCGTTCCGTGACGAGATCTCCGCAGCCGAAGCGACACTCCGCGAGCGCCGGGCCAAGGCAGACTACGCTAATTCTCACTCCCAGAGGCTCCAGCCCCTATTGGTAGGAAATTTTACCTCACCCGACCGCGTTCAGCGCGCGCAGACGGATGCCGAGAGTGCCACCGCGCTTGTGCGCGAAGCCGAGGCCGCCGTCGAGCGGGCACGAAATAAACTCGGGGAGTTCGATGGTCGCAACACTCGCGTGGAGCAGGCTGCCGCCGCCCTGCGTGATTTCGAACTCAAGGTTTCCTACTGCAAAATCTACGCGCCGTGTGATGGGCATGTGACAAACCTTCAAATCGCACCGGGTACCTATGCCTCGGCTGGGGAGCAGATCTTTTCTCTTGTTGATTCCTCGGTCTGGTTCGTGCTCGCGAATTTCCGCGAGACCGATCTCAGCCGCATCCAACCTGGCCAGTCTGCAAGGGTCTATCTCATGGCTCAGCGAGGCAAGGTGGTCTCTGGAATTGTTCAAGGCATCCCCAAGGCGGTCTATCCCCTCGGTACGGCATCGAAAGCCACGCCCGGCGGTGGGGGCGTCTTTTCACAGGTCATGCCAACATTTGATTTCGTGCAACTGGCGCAGCGTTTTCCGGTCAGGATCCTTCTCGAAGGCGAGGGCGATTTCCGCATGGGCGGGCGCGCAGCGGTCATCGTGGATACGCGTAGCGTGTCGGATGCCGGACACCTCGAGAAGCTTCAATCGGTCGAGCAGCGCGGCTTTATACCCCCTGCCCCAAATGACTGAGGCCGCTCGTGGCGCATTGCGTCAGGCCTTCTCCGTGGCCCTTGCCGCGCTGGTTGTTGGCATTTTTCATATCCCGCAGGCGTTCCTTGCCGTCCTCCTCGCGCAGTTACTCGGAGGGATTCCTTGCCAGAGCGCCTCGGAACTTTTCCGCCGCATCCTCTCCGCATTCGCCGGCTGCTTGGCAGGACTTGCCATCCTCACGCTCGCTCCGAATGAACAATGGATTTCCCTGCCCCTGTTTTTCACACTCACCGGCTGGGGAACGGTTTCTGCGCTTCGGCGCTTTGGTCCAGCCTGTGGCATTCTCTTTGGCATCGGCATCGCTGCGATGTTTGCCGAGTCCTTTGTTTTTCCAGCGCGCACTATCGTTTTCGGCTTCGCTCATCTCTTTTCCCTCATCGCCGCCACGCTGGCTGCAGCACTGGTAGGCTTGGCCTTTTTTCGAGAACCCTTAGCCGCCAAAAGCCAGAATCCCTCGCCGGGTTCTGCAGTGGCGATCGGTGCCGCCGGCGTGTGCGGTCTCATAGCGGCCTGCGCGATTTTGCCCGTTCAGTTGAATGTCACCACCATATCGTCCCTCACAACTGCCCTGGCTCTCACCATGAGTGGCGGAGGCGTGGCTAAAAAATTCCTGGGAGGATTGCTCGGCATCGTAGTGGCGTTGGTTTTCTTGATTCCAATCAACGGCTCTGGAAATGACTTGGCTTTTTTTTTGCTGGGTCTTTCAGCCCTCATCGGAGCCTTCGAGTGGTTTGCCCTGCGCCTGCCCGCGAACGCCGCCGTTTTCCGTCAGGCTGCGGCGATGTTTGCTGTGACTGCAACGATTTTGCCTCAACCGGACCGCTTTATCACCGATTCGATGGAGCGTATGAGTGCCGTAACCCTCGGCCTTTGCATTGGATCTGTGTGCTTTTTACTACATGGCCTTGCCACCCGTTCACCAGCGGAACGCATTCAAAAAGCGTAAAAAATTTCCTTCGCGCGGGGCATCCTTTTGCTCATACTTTGTACGAATTATGCGAACTCCACTCTTCGACCAACATCTTGCCACCGGCGGCCGCATGGTCGAATTCGCAGGCTGGGAAATGCCCGTCCAATATACCGGAATCCTCCAAGAGCACAAAGCCGTCCGCGAAGCCTGCGGCCTCTTCGATATCTCCCACATGGGCGAGTTTTTCGTGAGCGGCACCGGGGCCACGGCTTGGCTCGATGGATTGCTCACCAACAATCTCACGGCACTCCCGATCGGCCATGCTCAATACACGATCCTCCTCAATGAACGCGGCGGGGTGATTGACGATCTCATCGCCTACCGCCTCGGGGAGGAAAATTATCTCCTCATTGTGAACGCTGCCAAAATTCCGGAGGATGCCGCTTGGCTCAGGAAACATGTGGTATCGGGTGTCATTTTCGAGGACCGCAGCGCTGAATTTGCTGCTCTCGCGATTCAAGGACCTCAAGCCTCATCGGTCTTTGAAAAACTCTTCCAGCGCCCCATGCCCGCCGAGCGCAACAGGGTCGTTGAACTCCAGCCTAGCCGTTCATTCATTGCGACCACAGGCTACACCGGCGAGGCGGGATTTGAATGGGTCATGCCCTCCACAGAAGCCGCCGCAGCCTGGCAGGCGGCCATCGCCGCGGGCGCTATGCCCTGCGGTCTGGGTGCGCGGGATACCCTCCGTCTCGAAATGTGCTACCCGCTCAATGGCTCTGATCTTTCACCGGACCGCACCCCGCTCGAGGCTGGACTCGGATTTTTTGTAGATCTGAAAAAGCCCGCCTTCATGGCTCGCGACGTTTTGCTTGATCAAAAAGCCTCCATCCTGCCTCACAAACTCTGCGCCCTCCGCATGATCGACAAGACTCCCCCAGTGCGGCCGCACTACAAGGTCTATGTCAACGGCGAGCCGGTCACCGAGACTACCAGCGGTGTCCTTTCGCCCAGCCTCGGCTACGGTATCGCCATGGCCTATCTGCCGCCTGCCTACTGCGATATCGGCCAGATGGTCGATATCGAAGTCCGTGACCGCCGCTTCCGCGCCCAAGTCGTCAAAAAACCATTTTACAAAAAACCATGAACATTCCTGAAAACCTGCGCTACGCCACCTCCCACGAGTGGATTCTTGTCGAGGGCGACACCGGCACCGTCGGCATCACCGACCACGCACAAGCCGAACTCACCGACATCGTTTTTGCCGAGCCTCCCGCGATTGGAAAATCCGTGAAAGCCGGAGATGTCGCCGCCGTCGTGGAATCCGTGAAAGCCGCCAGCGACATCTACGCTCCGGTGTCCGGCGAAGTTGTGGAACGCAACGAAGCAATCGAAGCCGACCCCTCGCTGCTCAATACCGACCCTTTTGGTGCAGGCTGGATTTTTAAAATTCGCATCGCTGAAGCAGCCGAACTCGCCGCGCTCAAAGACGCTGCCGCCTACAGGGAGCAGATCGGAGCATGACCATCGCGGAGTTCGAGGATTTTCTCGTCGCAACCAAGCGGAAGCCCTCCAAGCAGCCCTGAATCAAACCCGTGCCAAATCTGGAATCCATCGCCTGCCGACTCTTCGAGGCGTTGGGTGAGCTTAATCTGCGCAAATGTCGCGAAAGAAAAACTAACTCACACTCACTCCCAATCGTTACTATTTTCACATGACCGCATTTGCCAACCGCCACATCGGCCCTTCGTCCACCGAGATCAAAACCATGTGCGCCACGATCGGCGCGCCTTCCCTTGATGCCTTGATCGATGAGACCGTGCCTCCGGCGATTCTCTTGCAGCGGGATCTGAGTCTCCCCGCCGCCCGCTCGGAGGAGGAGGCCTTGGCCGACCTCCGGGACATCATGGCGGAAAACAAAATTGCAACGAACCATCTCGGCATGGGCATTTACGGCACGCACACGCCTGCTGTGATCCGTCGCAATATTCTGGAAAATCCCGGTTGGTATACTGCTTACACGCCCTATCAAGCCGAGATTGCTCAAGGCCGTCTCGAGGCGCTTTTGAATTTCCAAACGATGGTTTGCGACCTGACCGGGATGCAGATTTCCAATGCGTCCCTGCTCGATGAATCCACCGCCGCTGCCGAAGCGATGGCTCTTTGCCACGACATCAAAGGTGGCGATGCGATCTTCGTAGCAGACCACGTCCATCCGCAAACCCTCGCCGTTCTGCAAACCCGTGCCGAACCCCTCGGAATCCGCATCCTCGTGGGTTCCTCTGAGAATGGCCCTCAGGAATCTGTTTTCGCAGCCCTCTTCCAATATCCCGCCACCGATGGCTCGATCTGCGATCTCGAAAGACTCGTTGCCCGCACACACGAATCAGGTGCCTTGGCGATCGTTGCCACCGATCTCTTGGCGCTCACTCTTCTCAAACCACCCGGCGAATGTGGCGCAGATGTCATTATAGGATCCAGTCAGCGCTTTGGTGTCGCACCTGGGTTTGGGGGTCCGCATGCGGCTTTCCTAGCCACGCGCGACGATCACAAACGGCGCCTTCTTCCCGGGAGGCGAGTGCAGCTGCGCATCACGCGCCCGTGACAGGTGGTCGCGAGACCCGACAATCGTTATCAGGGGCGGAGCGATCTCCGGAAACGGCGCATCCCATGTGAACTCGTGCAGAAGATGTCGAAGCGCTTCAGTGAACCCCGGGAATCGGGTGGGGGCCCAGAATTCATCAACATCCTGCTTCGACGCACGCCGAAGAGTCCCATAGACCACACTCAGCATTGCGCGTACTACGATGCGGCGCGCGAAAAATGGTATCAACGGAATCAGCACCCGCGG
>VFJO01000007.1 GCA_009886045.1 Verrucomicrobiota bacterium | reverse complement strand
CGTCCTGAGTTTGCAGGAAGGAGATGGAATTTTGGACGTTGGCTGAGGTTGCTTCCGTGCGGCGGATCGATGCACTCATCTTCATCGACACGGCGAGTCCGCCGGCGTCGTCGAAGGATGAATTGATACGTAAACCGCTCGATAGCCGGTTGAGGCTGCGCTGGAGGCTGGCGTTGGTGTTGCCGAGGTTGTAGGCCGCTGATGTGGCTGCTTGATTGGTGTTGATTACTACTGACATATCCTTTGTCTTTCTTGTGTGCGAAGTCCGTTTCGCTGTCGGGCCGTTTTGGTTCAGTGTTCGACCTCACTGGGGGAGAGTATCTCCGTTGATATATTAATCGGCAAAGTCATGTTCGACCTTTAGAAGTTTTTTTAAAAAATCAGAGAATTGCTAAAAAGCTCTGCGACCAATCAGTGTTTAAAGATGAATGAAATTCGACCCAATGTCTCCCTGGCTCTTATCGCACGGGACGAAGAAGCTCACATTGAGAGATGTCTCAAATCCGCATCAGGGCTTGCTGAGGAGATGATTGTCATGGATACGGGATCGAGTGACAGAACCAAGGAAATCGCTACCGCGTGCGGTGCGAGGGTATTGGACTTTAAGTGGATCGATGACTTCAGCGCTGCGCGCAATAAGGCACTTGAGGCGGCTCGAGGAAGATGGATTCTTGTTTTAGATGCGGATGAATACCTATCAGCAGCCAGTATTCAAGCTATTCGGGCGCTGACTTCGAGTGCAGATACAGCGGATCGCGCTTATCATTTAGTGAATAAAAGCACAACGGATGGGGGACGCACGGGCGTTTCAGGACTAATCGTTAGACTTTTTCCAAACGATCCGCGCGTGCGCTACGAGTGGCCTGTTCACGAGCAAGTGGTCACAAGCCTGCATCGAGCAAATATCCCGATTCTGAACACCAAGATTGAAATCCTTCATACTGGTTATTCAAGTCCTGAAGTGAACGCGACAAAGCAGGAACGCAATCTACGGATTCTCGAAACCATAACCAGAAATGGAGAGAAAGCACATCCGATGGCATTGTTCCTTAAAGGCGTTGCATTAATGGATTTGCAGCGCACTGCAGAGGCTCTCTCAGTTTATCTTCAATGCACGGAAGAGACGTGCTCTGGCGATAGCATCCACGAAGCCTCATTGGTGCGCATTGCATCGTGTCTAGCGGATTTCAATCGATTCCAGGAAATCCGCGACATTCATCCAGCTAGTCAAGAAGAGGATTGGCATCCCGAACTTCTTCTCCTCAGGGGTCAGGCTGAGATTGCACTTGGAGACGTAAGGATGGGCTTGGCTTTTCTCCATCGCGTTTTTGAATCTACATCACTCCCCCGCTTACCAGCGTTTGATCCCGTGCGAGTAAAAATCCGCGCTCTGATGTCCATCGCTACAATCTGGGAAAAGTCTGTTCCTGCTCGGGCCGTCGCGATGCTTCAGATGGCCTCTCATTCGATTCAAACGGGTAGGGAACTTAGTCTGTCTGAGGTTTTGTCAGCGGAAGAAAGCTGATCATTTGCTCCAAAATCAGAGGCTCAGCGTTTCGTGATTCTCGGCAGTGTTTAAAATGGAGGCAACGCGCTTTACGGCAGGGGTTGAAAGCATGTCCGCCCATGAAGAGCGGGTTATTTCAACCGAAGCACTCGGTAGGATTTCCTGCCAGGCTTCCGTGGATTCAGCAAGATCGGCAGGAAGAATGATTATGGCCGGAATATCGCAAGCAGAAAAACGATAATTCTTGAGGATCGACTCATGCCGAGCAGACACCGCCGTCGAAGCAGACTGTGGTTCCATCCGCAGAACGGGAGCTGATCGTTTGAGGGCTTTTTTCATGGAGTCAAGCCATCCTTTGGGCTTATCCGTTTGAGGAGGCTGGGAGCCGATCAAGACCAAGCGAGGAAGTAAGCGCCCTGCAGCTTGAAGTTGACGGGACATTTCCAAGGCCACGATTGCACCAAATCCAAACCCGGCGAGCTGAAAATCTTGGAGTGGAGCATCCTCAAACAAAGCCGCTATGTATTGGGCAGCGGCGCTTTCAATCGAGGGATGGCAGGCCTCGGGATTCAAAGCTCCTCTTGCGGCGATACCAATGACCCGACGAGATTTGCCAAGAGCGCCGAGAAGATCGGAGTAGGAATCCGTGAGACCATCCGCCGGATGAACAAGAACCAGAGTGCTGCCGATTCCCTTCGGGCACATTTCAACAAGTGGCGCCCAAGCAGATTGGATCGGACGCTTGGCTGCGGGGATGGACTGAGCACCCCTTGTTACTGCGACCTGTTGACTGGTGGTAGGCTGAACAGGCTGGGGCAAGGCAGGTTCATCAATCCAACCGGCACGATTGAGAAGCCACTGCTTGAGACAGACAGCATTAGAAACCTGATTGTCCGAAATGGCGTAGATCGCATGCGTACCGACGAAGAAATCCAACACCTGCGGAAAAACTTCAGACGCAAATTGAATTTGAGCCGCCGAGGGAATGCCAAGAGCCTTGCGGAACCCACTCTCCAAATAGACATTGCCGTCCCAGTCCCTCCAAGCGTTGAGACCGCTATCGAAGCCAAGCCTTCCAGTGGCATCCGGCAGGTTTTTCCAACCCGGGAATTTAAGAAAGAGGCGCCCGACATAACCGGAAGGAACTTCGAGTCCATCGGCATCGGCGATGACTGCTTCGCTTTCGGAGGTCGGTTTTCCGGCAGGGAGACGCAAGGCGTTCTTGCGAACAACTCCCCCAAGACCGAGACCGCACAGCGAAGCAGGACTGAAAAAAACAACCTGCCTGAGAGAGTCAGGGCCGTGCTTTTGCCAAACTGCTGCAGCGGAGAGAAGCGGAGAACCAGCCTCGACAGCAACACATCTGAGAGTCGGAGAGCAGGGTTCCCCTTCGTGTCCCCAATCTGCAGCCTGGTTTGCCCACTCTGGGGTTGTGAGACGCAGATGAGTGACTGGAGCCGCTGCGGAGTCCACCATGTCGTAACCGGCCACGTAAGCAGTACCGCCAGCAAGAAGGGGGATGAGCCATTCATCAAAGAACGCTCCTCCACCCGGCATCGAACGGACAAGGAATGTATGGCCCGACTGGAAATCGAGAATCCTTGCACCCTCCAAAGCTGAAGAAACCAGCATGCCGTGAGTCAAGGCACGTACCAAGGGTGGGGCGCCATCTGAATGGCCTGGCATGGTCGCAGCAAGTTGATCGGACTCGATTTTGCGGTTCTCGGGGGGTGCGGGTTCGAGCGTTTCCCAATCTTGGTCGATCGTGATGCGCCGGCGGGTACCGGGATCGATAGCCGCAGCACTTGCCCCATCACAGAAGACAAGGGCCACATCATGCGCGGCCAGCGTCGATTCAACCCACTCGGCAGGAGCTGTGGGGTCAATAGCGAGACACGAATTTCCAGCCTTCCAAGCGCCGAGCAACGCAACGCTGATCCATGCCGAAGGAGAAAGAAAAAGCGCTGCATGCCAACCGCCAGCTAAGCCGGTCTGCGCAAGGTGGGCGGCCAGCTTATCCGATAGGGCGTCCAACTCCGCATAGGTCATCTCGTATTCCCCAAACTTAACAGCGACGGCATCGCCATTTTGTTGCACTACCTTGCGAAAGGCTTCGATAATCGAAACGGGTTGCTGGTCGATTTCAGGACCATGTGACCAATCGCGAAGTTGATGAATCTCTTCGGGCAGCAAGACCGGCAGGCGACTCACCGGCTTGGCGAGGCTTTCAGGAAGGGCGTCGAGAATTTCGATCATGCGGGAAAGAAAATCTTTGAGTAGAGCCTCCGAACCAAAAGGACCCGTAAGCGAAAATTCGAGACGCTGGCCGGGTCGCGCCTCGAGCACCAAGCCCGGCAACGTAGCTGGCTGAAGCTGCGCATCGAAGTTGATCCAACGCGGCAGAGCGGTATGAATGATGTCGTTGATCGAGGATCCCCTCCACGCAAAGGTGGCAGATATTTCTCTTTGGGAAAAATCCAGACCCGCAGCGCCTAGGGCCTCGTCGCCAGCGATCCAGATATTCTCAGACATGGCATCGGTAAGAGCCTGCTCGGCATCGAGCCAGTCACCCACAGATCCAGTCCATGAGTGAACCACAGGAAGCCAGTTTTGAAAAAAGCCGAGCTCGGTCGAGTCAGCCCGCGCATCGAAAAGATTGAGCATGACGTTACCTGTCGCCCCAAAACGTCGGAGAAGGAGGGACCAAAGACACCGAAGCGTGAGGCTCTCTTCCAGATCATGATTCAGACAGAACTTGGAGAAGGCGGAGGTCTTTTCACGATGGAGTAGAAGGGAGGCGCGCACTTGCGTGCCGTCTCCAAAGCGAGGCTGCAAAGAGATCGGACCGGTAGCATCTTTTAAAAATTCGTTCCAACCTTTAGGCTCAAGAGGAACTAGCGGGCTTCCTGCTGGAGCCAAAGGCGACTGGCCGAGCGTGAGAAGGAGATCAAGGAGAACTCGAGTGGTCGAAAACTCATCGAGTAGGAATGAAGGAGTCGTGAGGAGATAGTGACCTGAACCGCCAGGGAGGCGGATTTCGTGAAAGCGGATGAGAGGGGTGGCGATGGGTTCAAAATCGGCGAGGGCGTCAGCGGCAAGAAGATCATTCCATTTCGAAGGAATTTCCTCGGGGGGGGTGCTCTGCCAATCCAAGGCAATCCACTCCAAATCGGCCTTATCGAGCTCACGCACTGTGAGGCCATCGGCTGATTTCATGAACGCAGAGCGAAGGATAGGGTGTCTTTGGCCCACGATCTGCCAAGCCTGGCGGAGAAAATCCGAGTTGGTACTTTCACCAAAACTGATGGAGATTTGCGAATGAGCTCCCGGAGCAGTGGGGGCACTCTGGTAGCGGTGGTAAGCCGCTGCCTGCATCGGATTCGCTGGGTATTGCCTCATGGTTTGGTCGAGAATTAGAGCCCGCTATCAGTGACCGCGCCGGTGGATGCTGTAGAAACGAGCTTGGCGTATTTGGCGAGGACGCCCCGGTGGTAACGCTGCTTGGGTTTCTTCCACTTCAACAAGCGGGCCGCAATTTCCTTCGCCGAAAGATCAAGGGTGAGCGAATGCTTCACACCATCAATCGTAATGGTGTCGCCATCTTCCACGATAGCCAATGGCCCGCCATCAAACGCCTCTGGAGTGATATGCCCTACAACGAAGCCATGGGTGCCACCTGAGAAACGTCCATCTGTGATCAAGGCGACATCCTTACCAAGACCGGCACCCATCACAGCACTAGTCGGGGAGAGCATTTCACGCATACCAGGGCCACCACGCGGCCCCTCGTATCGGATGACGATGACGTCTCCCTTGTTGATTTTATTGGCGAGGATCGAGGCGAGAGCTTTTTCCTCCGACTCAAAAACGCGCGCGGTGCCGCTGAATTTCTCGCCTTCCTTGCCACTGATCTTAGCGACCGCTCCATCGGGAGCGAGGTTTCCCTTGAGGATCACGAGATGGCTGTCTTTTTTAATCGGATTCTTCAACGAGCGAATGATCTCCTGGCCTTTCGGATAAGCTTTAAAGGGGGCGAGGTTTTGCTTGAGTGTTTTTCCCGTTACGGTGAGGCAGTCTCCGTGCAGCAGACCCTCGGCAAGCAGCGTCTTCATGAGAGGAACAATGCCTCCGATGGCAACCAACTCTGACATCAAGAAACGTCCGCTGGGTTTTAAATCTGCAAGCACCGGCACGCGACGACCAATTCGGGTGAAATCCTCCAGTGTCAGTTTAATTTTTGCGGTGTGGGCGATCGCCAGCAGGTGAAGAACCGCATTGGTGGAGCCTCCAAGGGCGATGATCACAGTAATCGCATTTTCGAGGGCTTCCTTGGAAATGATGTCCGAGGGCAGGATACCTCGCTTGAGCATATTCAAAACGGTAGCGCCGGCATTGCGGCAATCTGCATTTTTCTGGGGTGATACGGCATTTTGCGCGGAGCTGTTGGGAAGGCTGAAGCCCATCGCTTCGATGGCGGAGGCCATGGTATTTGCGGTATACATTCCGCCGCAGGAACCCGGACCTGGAATGGCATTCGCCTCTACATCGTGCAGTTCTTTTTTGGAAATTTTATTGGCAGCGCACTGGCCGACCGCCTCAAAAACAGAAACGACATCGAGTTGGCGTTTGGCGAGGCAGCCGGGAAGGATCGTTCCGCCATAAACAAAGACCGCCGCACGATTCATTCGAAGGATGGCCATAATGCAGGCCGGCATATTTTTATCACACCCACCAATAGCCACAAAGCCATCAAAGCCCTGACACCCCACGACCGTCTCGATGGAGTCGGCAATGACCTCGCGGGAGACGAGCGAGTACTTCATTCCCTCGGTGCCCATCGAAATACCATCTGAGATCGTGATAGTATTAAAAATCGTCGCCTTACCACCTGCGGCATCGATCCCCAAAGAGGCTTCGCGGGCGAGTTGGTCGATATGCATGTTGCAGGGAGTCACCATGCTCCATGTCGAAGCCACGCCGATTTGGGGTTTTGAAAAATCACTCTCCTTGTATCCGACGGGGTAGAGCATCGCCCGACTCGGCGCTCGGTTGGGACCATCAAAAACAGCGGAGGAAAAAGGGCGCATGGAAGATTGAGACTTGGACATAATTTGAAGAAAAAAATCAGAAATTAAAAATCTTACTGAAGCACATTATTTCGACTTCGTTCCTTGAAGAAAAGGCATTTCCGAGCAGCACATGAGCGGGAAAATACTCTCCACACTTTACAAGCCCCCTCAGAGGTGTGGATTCTGCACTCCTACACATGACATTTCTTGACCGCTTGGAAAAAATGCTGGGCCGTTTTGCAGTTCCCGGACTCATTCGATACGTCGTCGCGCTGAATGCGCTGGTTTTCATCCTACTGACGCTGGATCCGAATTACATCCAAGTCCTCGAACTTGATCCTACGGCAGTCCGGAACGGCGAGGTTTGGCGGGCCTTCACTTGGATTTTTATTCCTGAGACGATGAGTTTTTTCTGGATCTTGTTTTATTTGATATTCACTTGGTGGCTGGGCGACATGCTGGAAGAGAGTTGGGGAGCTTTCCGACTGAACGCTTATTATTTTCTTGGGATGGCACTCTGCATCGCATCAGCGCTGATTTTTGGAGCGGCAGGGGGAAACTTTTTCTTGAACCTCTCGCTGTTTTTAGCGGCCGCCACACTCGCCCCAAATTTCGAAATTCTCCTTTTTATGATATTGCCGGTGAAAATAAAGTGGGTGGCGCTTTTCAGTCTCATCGTTCCAGCCGGCTACCTGCTCTTTGGACCGTTGGACATGAAAATGATGGTTGTGATGTGCCTCGGCAACTATCTGGTGTTTTTTGCACCACCATTTTTCAGAAACCGGGCGGAGTTGCAAAAAACCGGGAAACGCCGCAAGCGGTTTGAAAAGGCGTGGAATGGCGAGCAGACTGTCCACTGCTGCGAGGTCTGCAAGATTACAGAAATCTCTCATCCGGATGCAGAGTTCCGCGTCTCCGCAGATGGCCAAGAATACTGCACCGATCACCTCCCCTCGAGGACTGCTCGGCCTTAAAGAGACTTTCCTAAAATCCTGCCACGAGGGCGGGAATCTCATGCAATCCGCGGATGGTGTGGTGCGGCTTGACGTCAGCGTGCTCCTCAGATCCGGAAACTTGAAGCCAGACGGCGGCAGCAAGCTCGGAATTGAGGGCCCCTGCGATATCGCGCTCAAGGCTGTTTCCCACCATAACAGCGCGATCGCGAGGGACTCCGATTTTGCCAAGGAGAATGTCAAAGATTTCGGGGCGAGGTTTACCGATCCCGTGCTCGCCCGAAACGGCAATAGCATCAAAGTATCCGGCGAGGCCAGATGCGGCGATTTTTTCCCTTTGCAAATCGGGCGCGCCATTGGTGAGCAGAGCGATTTTGTAGGTTGTCTTGAGACGAACAAGAGTTTCCACCGCATCGGGCATGAGACGCTGTAATTGGCGGCGACGCATACTGAAGTTGGCAGAAAGCTTTTCCGCAGCATCCTCATCAATGTGCCCCTGTGCCCTGAGCGCCGCGCTAAAAACAGCAACCCTGTATGTGTGCGCCCACTCGCGAAGTTTGATTAATTCTGGCTTGTCACCCTCGAAATGTCCCCAGAGGCACTCATGAAAGCTAATGCCGATGGATTTGGCATAATCGTAGCAAGGACCCTTCTGCCAAAAGTCGAATCCCATTTTTTTGACATCAGCAAGAAAAGCCAAGTTCTTGACGCCAGCGCATTGTGAAGCCATTGCTGCGGTGGAGGTCAGCGCCTCCTTCGAGACGGCCTCGTCCACAATCAAGGTGTCATCCAGATCAAAGAGAATTGCATCAATAGCCATACCTTACCCCATTCCACACCTCATAGGCCGGTGTCGATCACTGAAACAATTTTTCTTATCGACCGGCATCGAAGAGACTCCCAATAAATCCAAGAATCTCCCGCTTGCCATCGCGGGTTTTTGAGGAGGTCAGAAAAACGTCGGGGGTGGCTGAATGAAATGCCATGAGGGCTTGGAGGAAGGAATCCGTATTTTTTTTCACGTGCGAGGGCTTGAGCTTGTCGGTTTTAGTGAACACCAAGGCGAAAGGACGCTCGACCTCGTCAAGCCATTCCAGAAACTCGAGATCGATTTTCTGGGGTTCATGGCGCGAGTCCAATAACACAAAGACACGCTGAAGATTTGGCCTGTCGGCAATGTACCCGGCTATGATTTCCTGAAACGCGACGCGATGGCCCTTGGGGACTTTGGCGTAGCCATAGCCAGGAAGATCGACCATGCGGAATGATCCGTTAATTTTAAAAAAATTAATGAGTTGCGTGCATCCTGGCGTCTGCGAAACACGGGCAAGCCCCTGCTTGCCGGTGAGAAGATTCAAAAGCGATGACTTGCCGACGTTTGAGCGTCCGATGAACGCGAACTCGGGGACCTCATCAGGCGGGCAACCCTCAAGACCAGGACTGCTCTGAACAAATTCTGCAGAAGTAACGCGCATACGATATCAATCTATAAACCGGCGCGTGATGTCTCCATAGCTCTCAATGCGGCGGTCGCGAAGGAATGGCCAATGCGTACGCTGGGTATCGACAGATTCCAAATCGACCTTCACAACAATCACTTCGTCTCGGTCTGATGAAGCCTTCGCAATAATCTCTCCGGAAGGATCAGCGGCGAAACTTTGCCCCCAGAACTCGATACCCTCTCCCCCATCTGGAGCCTCATGGCCCACACGGTTTGGGGCAAAAACGTAGCAACCATTGGCAATGGCATGGCCACGCTGAACGGTTTCCCACGAGGAATGTTGGCGACGGCCGTATTTTTCTTTTTCCTTCGGATGCCACCCGATCGCGGTCGGGTAGAATAAAATCTGCGCACCTTGAAGTGCCGTGAGGCGGGCCGCCTCGGGATACCATTGATCCCAACAAACGCACACGCCGATACGCCCGAAGCTCGTGTCCCACGCACGAAAACCGAGGTCACCAGGCGTGAAATAAAATTTCTCGTAAAAGAGGGGATCGTCCGGAATGTGCATCTTCCGGTATTTTCCTAGGAAGGTGCCATCGGCATCAATGATGGCTGCAGTGTTGTGGTAAAGACCAGGAGCACGGCACTCGAAAAGTGAGGCCACTAAAACCACGCCGAGATCCTTGGCAAGAGCTTGTAAGAGCTCGGTTGTTGGACCGGGAACTGGCTCAGCGAGGTTGAAATACTTGTGGTCTTCGATCTGACAGAAATAGAGGGACAGGAAGAGTTCTTGGAGGCAAACGATATTGGCTCCCTTTGCAGCGGCCTCCCTCACCCCACGGATGGCAGCAGCGAGATTGGCCTCAGCATCGAGCGAACACGAATTTTGAACAAGTCCGACGTGGATTTCAGAATTTGGCATATGTGAGTGGTATTTTTTTGCGGTGACCGAGTAAAGGGCTCTCTGTGTCACATTTTTTCGAGATAGAATCGGCTTGCCTCGAAAAACGCCGCTCCTAATGATGGAGTATGAAGTCAACACCACGCGGGGCTAAGAGCGCTCAGACTTGGGATAGTCTTTTCTACAAATCGGCTGATGATTTCTTCATCAGTTGCGAGGGCTTGGCTCTTACCTACGACGATGTTTCCCTTGCCACTCTTTATAGTGAGATTCTTCCCAAGGAGGCCAACTACGACACACTCCTCGCTCCCGGCCTCCACCTGCATCTTCCGGTGGTCTCAGCCGACATGGACACAGTCACCGAATCCCGTATGGCGATCTCACTGGCGCTGCACGGCGGCCTCGGCCTCATTCATTACAACATGCCCCCAAAACAGCAGCTTTCGGAGGTTTCCCGCGTTAAGAACCACGTCCATGGATTGATCCGCGAGCCAATCAAAGTCAACCCGGATCAAAAAATCGGCGACGTGCTGAACCTCATCGAGGAGAAAAAATTCACCTTCAGCACATTTCCTGTTGTGGACGAATTTGGACGCCTCCTTGGCCTCCTGCCTGGGCATTGCGTGCGAGCGCGATTCGCCTCGCGCGATGTGAGCGAAGCGATGGTGAGTCGGCCATCGGTGCTGACGATTCGAGAGAATGAACTTGGGGGGGATCCGATCGCCCGTGCAGATCGATTTTTTACGGACAACATCGGCATTCATAAACTTCTTGTCGTGGATGAAGAGGACCGCCTGAAAGGACTCTTCACACTGAGCGATATCGAACGGATTTCCCAAGAGCGCTCACTTCAAACGAAGCCCGCAAGGGATGAAAAGTTCCGCCTCATCTGCGGTGCAGCCATAAGCCCGCCGAGGCTTCCAGACGGCTCACTCGATCAGGATTCGCTACTCGCACATGTCGGAGCGATGGTCGAGCGCGGCTTGGATGCTGTGGCGGTTTCCACAGCTCACGGACACACGCGTGGGGTTGGAGAATGTGTGAAGGCCGTGCGCGCGGAATTCCCGAATTTGCCAATCATTGCGGGCAATGTAACGAGCGGAGCAGGAGTCGAGTTTTTGGCTGAATGCGGGGCAAATACCGTGAAGGTCGGCCAAGGCCCTGGCTCGATCTGCACAACGCGGGTGGTCGCCGGTGTCGGCATTCCCCAACTCACTGCACTATATGTGTGCTCGAAGGCGGCTGAGAATTGCAACGTCACTCTTTTGGCCGATGGTGGTATCACAAAATCCGGCGACATTGTTAAAGCCCTCACCTTGTCTCATGCGGTGATTTGCGGAAGTCTCCTTGCTGGCAGCCCTGAAGCTCCGGGACAGATCATGGAAATCAACGGGAAATTTTATAAGCAATATCGTGGCATGGGTAGCCACGCCGCCATGAAGGCAGGTAGCGCGGCCCGATACGGCCATGGCAAGGAGATAAATCGCAAATCTGCGGCCGAAGGGATTGAGGCGCTGAAGGAGGTCTCTGCCCCGGTGGATACTGTTCTTGCACAATTAGCCGGCGGGCTGCAAAGCGGGATGGGATATCTTGGGGCGGCAAATCTGGGAGAGCTGAGAAGCCATGCGCGCTACACCCGTATCACCTCCTCCGGTCTTCGTGAAAGCGCTCCGCACGATGTAATTGAGGTGAAGACCGGCGACTCGTTATAAAGAGGGCTGCTTTTTCTAATCGGCCTGCTTCGGAAACATCTCTGAGATCAATGCGGCGTAGCGGCTGGTTATGACGTGGCGCTTGAGCTTGAAGGTATTTGTCATTTCGTCCCCCACTTCGAATGGCTTGGGAACAAAGCGCCACGCGGCGATACGTTCGAAAGATTTGAAGCCATTTGAATAATTGATGAGGCTGCGGATATCCTTATCAAGCAAGCGGCTTGCCTCAGGATTTGCGGCGAGTTCGACGGCGGTTGTGACCGAAATCCCTGCGATCCGGAAGTGCTCGAGTGCTGGTACGACCAAGACAGCAAGCGCCTTTTGATCCTGCCCGACGACCATGCATTGGTCCACAAATGACGATTCCACAAGCCTCGCCTCGATCGGCACAGGCTCGATATTTTCGCCATTCAACAAGACGATCGTGTCTTTTGATCGACCGAGAATTTTCAGGCATCCATTGAATGTCACCATCCCGATATCACCCGTATTCATCCATCCATCCCGCAGCACTCGGGCAGTAGCCTCGGAATCTTTGTAATAGCCGCGCATGATCTGGGGTCCCTTCACATGGATTTCACCTCGCAGCCCCCGGCCTCCGCCCGAGCGACTGGAATCGGGGTAAAGGATGTCACCACTTTGAAGGTCCACGATGCGAATTTCGGTGTGAGGGTAAGGTTCGCCAACAGTTCCGATCACGAGGTTGTCCCACGTCCGCACAGCGAGCACAGGAGAGGTCTCAGTCATTCCATAGCCCTCCAACACGGGAATCCCGATGAAGTTGAAAAACTCGTCCACATGCGGTTGCAAGGCACCGCCTCCAGAGATCGTGCCGCGAAACTCACCGCCCACAACCGCTCGGAGCTTTTTGAGAACGAGGCCGTCGAGCAATTTTGCCGGGAGAACGGATACCGACCAGAGAAAACCATGCTGCAATGACAGCGCGAGGGTTTCGGAAAATCCGCGCCCGTGTTGATCGAGTTGCTGGCCCTTGAAAAAATGCTCAGCGCGTTTGACGTTGCGGGTTGCTCGATACGCGAGATGAAAGAGGTTCTGACGAATCGGGGGCGCCGATTTCACATTCGATAGGATTTTGAGATAGAGGTTTTCCCAGAGTCGAGGCGCGGAGGCCATGACCGTTGGGCGAACTGTTTTCAAATCCTCAGCAAGTCCGCGCAAGTTCGTGTAGTAAGTACCGACGCCACGGGAGATGCAGAGCATTTCAAAAGCCCGTTCATAGCTGTGCCAGACTGGGAGGATCGACAGCGCGCGATCGCCGGAGCGAAGAGCAATTGGAAGGTTTTCGATCTGAGAGCACATATTGGCGTGCGTGAGCTGAACGCCCTTCGGTATTCCAGTGGTGCCGGAAGTATAAATGATCGTACAGAGATCATCGGGGCGGACGCCACGCGCGCGTTCTTCTGCCGTAGAATTCCCTTCGGAGCGCTTACGAGCCCCCTCGGCAAGCAGCTTATCCAAGCAGTGCACCCCCTCCTTCGACGGCAAGTCGTCGGAAGACATTACGATGATTTTGCGCAGGTTGGGCACTTGCGATCGGCAGCGCTCAACGCGCGAAAGCATGGCCTTGTTTTCGACGAACACAAAACGGGCATCGCAATGAGTCAAAATATAAACCATCTCCGCATCGGTAATGTCGGTGCCGCGGGGCACGTCAGCCGCTCCAGCCAGAAGAATGCCGTAATCGGCCAGTATCCACTCGAGGCGGTTATCGGCGAGGAGGGCTACATGCTCGCGTGCTTCGACACCTAGGGAAATGAGAGAGGTCGCGAGATCAAGACCGCACTCATAGACTTCCCGAAAGCTTAGCGGCGCAAAGGAGCCTGCCTTTTCCCGCTTGCAGAAGCCTGGAAGCGCATCGTAACGGAGAGCAGCATTGGCGTAGACCTCGGGAAGCGTGGATCCATATTTCGAATCGGGCATAAAAGAAGTGATCTGGGTTTCGTGGGTTTGAGTGGAGGAGGGAGAAGAACTCTAAGCGGTCAGAGAGCGTTGGGCTGGGCGATAAGTTTCCGAATCCAGGTTTCATACGTGTTTCGGGCGTTGAGCGCTCGAAGAATGCCCCTTTGGTCGAAAATAAAAATCGTTGGCAGGGCGTTGATGCCAAACTCGCGGAGGATCGGGCCGGACCACCCCTTGCCATCGCACGCAGTCGGCCATGAGGAAATTGCGGCTTCATTGAGAAAATCAGAAACTCGTGTGGGATTCTTGTCAACGCTGACCGTGGCAACCGCGATGCGACCGCTCGGCAAGCCGTCCAATGCTCGGCGGAAATCCCCCATCCATAACAAGCTGGGAGCGGCTTCAACGGACCAGAAAATCAGCACCACCACCTTACCTTTCTGATTTTCCAAGTCGAATGTGCCCCCCTGAAGGGTTGGAAATTTCAGCGGCAGCGTCTTGTTAAGGAGACCGAGTCTCCGGAGATCGTCCTCAATGCGCCGATTGAGCACCTCTTCTTTCGAAGACTGACGGGCCTCATCCAGAAGTTGACGTTTGAGGTCGGGATCATTGTCGCAGATTGTCGCGACTTCAACTAGGAGCCGGGGCGCGCGTCGGTCCCTGGGGTAGCGGATCGCATAGTTCCGAGCTGCGGCGACAAGATCGCGGCGGCGTTCGAACTCT
>VFJO01000083.1 GCA_009886045.1 Verrucomicrobiota bacterium | reverse complement strand
TATTGCCCAATTGATCGACAACACCGCGCAGGACATCGTCCAAGATCCGTGGCTCCATGCGGCCAGAATATTTGGCAAAGTCGTTTCGATAAGTCTGGACGAGATCGCGTTGCAGCCGCCGACACTCGCTGGCCTGCGCGCCTGCGGCGTCCGCCGCCACCACCTCGGGCATTCCACCGGTCATGAGATAGCGGTCGTAAAATCCCATCGCCATCGCATGCGCTGCATCGCCCAGCGGAAGGCCGGGCGTCCATTCCACCAAGCGCTGCAGAAGCCTTTCTTGACGATGCGCCTGGAGAAACTCCGGAAACGACATCGGCTCCACAAAAGCGAAGGAAACCCTGCCCACCGGCATGCTGTATTCAAAGTCCCGAAGCGCGAATTCCAACAACGACCCGGCCGCGATCACCGGCAACTCCGGCATCTCCTCGGCAAACCACCGCAACTTGGCCAACACCTCCGGTGCCGTCTGAATCTCATCCAAAAATAAAAGCAACCCCTCGACCGGAGCCTCCACGCCAGTTCGGAGAGCGAGATCATCGAGCCATCGCCGGGGACCGCTGCCCTCCTCCCGAAAAATCCGCGCATACTCTGGGTTCCGATCAAAGTTCACCTCCAAAAGCACCCGCCCACTCGCACGGGCTAAATCCCTCACCAACCATGTCTTCCCCACTTGTCGAGCACCACGCACGATCAGTGGCTTCCGCCGCTCGGAGGTAAGCCACGATACAAGAAAATCAGAAAAGATACGCTTCATTATCATGCTAAGTTAACAAAACAACGCGTTGTTTCAAGTACAAAAGATTTAGCGCAATTAAGCAAAAACGAGACATACGCACAACCTTTGGAGGGCCCTGCTCCGCCAGGGCCTTCTCGCCCTCCGCATTTTCCCTCTCACAGAGCCATGGGGAACACGGAGGAGTTTCAGAATTTCCGCGTGCCAACATTTCCGCTCAGACTCCCCTCTGTGCCTTTGTGCATCTGTGAGAGACCCACGCCCCGCGCCTGCACGGTCGGGACGACCATGCCCCTCTACCCTCCTGTAACTCCTGTCTAAAAAACTCTTTTTGGGTTACTCACCAATAGCACAAATTGTCAGGCATGGGGAGCGGCTTCGCCGGAGGATTTTGTTTTCGGTCTTATTCGTGTTTATTCGTGAGATTGGTGGTTCAAAATTCTCAGTGCCATTGGCTTAGCTCGGGATAGCTCTCGGTGCCGAGGAAGGCCTTGGCGTTCCCACAGGGCATTGCTTTTAGGGCAGAATTTTGGAGCCAGTTCTTTGGCAAAGTAACCTGGTGGAGACAGACTCCAGACGCGGAAAGGGTCCTCCTACTTGAGCTTCTCCAAAAACTCTCGGGGCGACAGCACCTCCACGCCTCCGCGAAGCCCTTGGGGGTAGTGCCCTTCGTTCCCAGTGACGAGCGGAACCCCCGCTTCCCGAGCCACCTCCAGGAAACATGCTTCGCTCGGATCGGGCAACCCCTCCACCTCCGTGGTGCAAACATGCCACTCGGAATCGGCCTTGATGAAATCCATCACCAAATCCCTCTCGAACGGGGAATTTTTTTTCCGGAATTTTGGCCGCGAGAGAACACCACCGTATTCTGCAACGATCCTCTCGTCCACTTGGAGTTGGATTTTCCCGGCTCGCAAAAGGTCCACAATCCTCCCCGGCGGATTCCCTGCAGAGAGCAACCCCGAGACCAGGACATTCGTGTCGAGAACCGGCCTCACGGCTTTCCTGCACGATACTTCGCGATTTCCTTCTCTATCTCCGCCTCATCCATGGCCGGCTCTCTCAAGCGGATGCGCGCTACTGCATCGGAAAAGCGCGCCCGCCGGATCGAACGAACCGTGGATTCCAGAGTCTCCGGCGTGACTGCCAGGATCACCGCCCCGGGTTTGCCCTCCTTGGTCAGGATGAGCTCCCCCTCGGTATCCAGCATTTTCCACATCCGCTTCGTTTGTTTGAGTTCGGAAACTCCGATATAGTTCAGATAAAAATCCTTCAAAAGACCTTCCATGCTCCACAGCAAAACACAAGCGCAAAATTGAAACCCCGTTCTGCCGCCGATCAACCCACACGAGAGAGGGACAGCTTCAACTCCCCCTCGGCGACCATGTGGAGCACACTGGCAGCCGGAGTCTGGTAGGGTAGCCCAGCTTCCTCCGCCCGCGACCGCAGGCCGGCAATCGTCTCATGTGTGGTGCGGATGCTGATACGTGCTGGCCGGGCCGGTTTCCGCACGACTTTCATCTCCGCTATTTCAGAGGGCTCCGGGGTTCCCAGAGCCATTTGCTGATCGCGATCCAAGGTAGACCCCGCCGCGAATTTCCACCCCTCATCAGCGGGTCCTGCTGTGTAATTAAGTTTTTTGGTTTTGATTTTCATAGACGCTCTTTTGCTTCCTCCAATATCCAGCACCGACTACGCGCGCGGGATTCGCAACCCGAAAACAGATTTTGGACAGGATGAGCAGGAGGGACAGAAATGTCTGAAGGGTGTTGGAAATTGAACAAGCCACTGGTATTTAATGAAAAACAACTCATTCTCTGTACTCTTTGACTCGCACGCTCCCGCTCGGCTCACCCTTCGGTTGCTCTATCTCAAAGGCCCCGCCTTATCGATTGTGTCCTTTGATTCACTTCGTTCGCCCCTACGCGGCAGTCGTTGTCGCTCCATCTCGCTCCGCTCGGTTGTGGCTAATCATTTTGGAATCACAACCTTCAAAAACCCGCAGGACAGTGGAAAAATCCACGCCGTGCTTGGCCAAATTGGCAGCTTCCTTGGCCGGCTCAAATCATCCACCTCAAGGCGGGCCATCGGAGAAATCATTTCGAGAAATCTCTTGGTGGAATGGTGGCAGAAGGTGTTAGATAGAAATTGTCCTCTAAGAATCTTCGCTCCGCATCTCAACTTTGTTATCTTCATGAATAAAAATCCGAATCTTTGCTTGCTCGCCGCGCTCTTGTTGCTCGCCTGCGGAGCCGCTCCGGCACTCGCTCAGCAGACCTCGTCGCTCGCCGTTCCGATCGTTTTCGACAACCAAACCGGCCTCGATCCCAGCCAAATCTACATCCAGTTTCTTGGCGGGAAGCCGATTTTAGGGACCTACACGAATATGGCTACTGGCAACAGAACTTCTTTGTCCGACGGGCAGAGTGTCTCGTATTCCCTCGCCCAACTTCAAGGTCTTGGCACCTACTCGACCAACAACACCAAGGGCGTCACATCAACCTTTGCCAACGCCCCAGGCATTCTTGTGGAGAACCTCACATCCGGCCGCGTCTATCTCAATTTCGGCACTGCCGGAATGGTGAACCCTACTGGTGCATCCGGCTACACCCCGTCGCCGGAGCTTCCAACCGATCCGAACTACGCTACCCGCTGGCAATATTTTGAGACGACCATCACCAACGGCCAAGTCTGGGCCGACCTTTCCTACATCGATTTCACCTCGATTTCCTTCGGCCTCAACGCCACCAACACGCCCAACGGCGGCAACACCAACCAGATTTCGAGGAACGGCACAACCCTGGTCAATGCCACACTGCCCACCTCGACATCAAACGCTTCCTCGCTCCCCGTCGCGGGCGCCTTCTTGCCGAATCCGCAATTCGCCCGCGTCATCAGCCCCCAATTTCTGGTGAACGGGAACCAAACCGTGTATGGTGATTTTACGAATTACCTCACCAGCCTGAACGGCAAAAACAGCACGATGAGCGGCCGCTTCGTGGGAGTCGGAGGCCAAATCAATGCGCCCACCACCCAGGAACAAATCTACGACTACACTGCCAAATTCAACGGCACCGGCCCAAATGGCACCGTCACCCTCATCGCGAATAAGAACTCCGGCACCGGTAATTATACTGGCATCGGAAATGCCATCTCCGGAATAAACCCGCCGGGCCAATACGGCGTCGGGGACAACGCCACCATCACGATAAAATATTCGGATTTGATCGCGAACACCGGCATCTATGGCAGCAATCCGCCCTATCAGGTTTTTTCCGGCACTGTCACCCAAAACAACACCGGCATCGTCGACGATGTTTTCGGCCGCGTGGTCGGCGACCTCTTGGCCGGGCTCAGCTTCGGCACTGTCGGCAGCACCTTCAGCGCCAATCTGACGATCGGCAATGGCACCACCGTCAACGGCACACATACCTACGCCGCTCCCATTGGCGACCTGCCAAGCAGCGTCTGGTGGGCATCTGGCCAGTCGGCGGATCAGCAGTGGATCCCCATTTCCGACACTCTGTATTCGGTGGGCTGGACTCAGAGCCTCGCCGGTTCCAGCAACGGCACGCTCCTCTACGGCGGTGCCCAACCGAATTCCACCGTCACAACAAAAGCAACTCCCTTCTATAACTACTATGCCGCCGCCCTCGTTGGGCCGAACAACAACTTCACCATCCCGCTCACGCCCGGCTACGGCACGCCCTTCGGCGACCGCATCGGCAACAATCTTCTCACGTTCGATGTGACTCAGGACAGCGAGGGGTTTATGGTCCTCACGATCAACCCCGACATTGGATCGGGGATTCCCGCCTCGCTTTGGACTGGCAACGGCTCGTCTTGGATCAACCCTGCGAACTGGAGTTCGAACAACGGCACTTTGGCCAACCTGATCCCTGCCCTGAATTCCAACATCCAGTTCCTCGGCACGGCAGGCAATTCCACGAATGCCACTGTGGATTTCGGAGGCGCCCGCGAGGTCGCCGCGATCTCCTTCCGCTACGCCGCCCAGCCATTCACACTGACCAACGGCACCATCACTCTCAAGGGCTACCAGCAGGACGGCTACTTCCCCCTCGGCGCGAACATCATCAATTCCTCCCTCAACAACCAAACCATCCAGAACGACCTCGTTTTTACCACGAACGGCACCATCGCCGCGGTGAATGGCAACCTCACCCTCTCCGGATCCACACAACTCAACAACGCCACGCTCACCAATACGGGTGCCAACAAGACTGCGACCTTCTCGGGAAATGTCAGCGGCAATGGCGGCTTCGTCCAGTCCGGCAATGGCACACTCGCCCTCACGGGACCTGCGAACACCTTCACCGGTGGCGTCTCCCTCGCAGATGGCACCGTCTCCATCGGAAGTAGCGGAGCGTTCGGCACGGGCACCGTGACTCTCTCTGGGGGCACGCTCGCCGGGCAGGGATCCGGCAACTACACCCTCACGAACAATCTCGTTCTCAGTGGAAATTCCACGATCACTGGCCAGGGCTCGCTCGCTTTTAATGGTGCCACCACCGTTTCCACCAGCGCCACCATTACCGCAAACGCCCCCGTCGCCCTCAACGGCACGATCGGTGCCTCCGGCAACAATACCGCCAATTACACCCTGACCCTCGCTGGCAACTCCACCCTCACGATGGGCGGAAGCACCGCCAATACCTACAATGGCTCCGTCGCCGTCACCAGCGGCACGCTGGAACTTGCGAAGACTGGCAACGCTACCGCCATCATCAACTCGCTCACCATCGGCGGCGACGACTTGCCCGCCACCGTCCTCGTCTCCACCGCAAACCAGATTCAGCTCACAAGCTATTCAACCGGCGGCGGCAATTCCAGCTCCCCGGCCATCACCTTCCATCCCGGCTCCACCCTTGCCCTCGGCTCGAATTCCCTGAACCTCTCGACCACCACGGCCAACACCAGCGCTTCCTTGATCTTCTACGGCGGCAATGTCACGGGCAACGGCACCATCTCCACCTTCGGCAATACCGCCACAATCCAATTCCTCGGCACCGGCAACTCCACGGCCACGATCAACCCGAATTTTTCCCTAAAAAACTCCACGGGCAATCTGATCACCTCTATCACGGCATTTGACGTTTTTTCGAATAATGCACCCGTCCAACTCACCGTCACCGGTGACATCTCCGGTGTCGGCGGCCTGAACAAAGCCAACACCGGCACCCTCTTCCTTTCTGGAAACAACACCTATCAGGGCGGAACAACGCTGGCCGGCGGCGTTCTCGCCGCAAGTTCTGTCGGTAATGGTGACTTGACCTTCTCCGGAGGCGGCATTAGTCCCGGCGGCTTGGGCCAAGTCGCCAATCTCACCGTCGGCTCCGCCTCATTCAACTCTGGCTTTCTCCTCTTCGATCTGGCCCCCGGCAATTCGTCCGACCAACTCAACCTCACCGACTCCTTCACGAACTCCACCAACGCGACCGTCCTCTTTGCCTTCAACAGCAGCAACCTCACCGCCGGCAACTTCACCTATGTGTTGTCCAATAACATGGCCTCCAATAGCACCTTCTCCTACCCCATATCCTACACCTCGACGAATATCCCCGGCCTCGTCGGCAGCTTTAGTGCTATTGACAAGCAGGTGATCTTCTCCGGCGCCGCCGGCGTGAACGCCACCTGGACAGGCACCACCAACGGCTCCTGGGCCACTGGCACCAATTGGCAAAGCAGCACCGTCCCCGCCTACGGAGCCGACATCCTCTTCGGCAACGCCACGAACTACGCTGTGGATACCGCCGCCAACCGCACCACCGGCTCCATCACCTTCCTCGCCGGTGCCCAAGCCTACACGGTTTCAAACAACACCATCACCCTCGGCGGCGACCTCACGAACAACTCCGCCGCTACGCAGACCGTGAACAGCACGATCGCGATCAATTGGGACCGATCCTTCAACGCGTTCACCGGCAATCTCTCTCTGACGAATATCGACCTCGGCACGACCAACCGCGTCAATACCGCCACCTTCAACGCCACCTCGAACCAGACCATCACCGTCTCTGGCAACATCACAGACGAATATTCGGTTAACCCGAGCGTTCCTGCCGGTAACATCGTTAAAACCGGCGCCGGCACCCTCCTCATCACCGGCAGCGCCGCTCACCACGGCACCACGACCATTCAGCTGGGCGTCCTCGCTGCTTCGGGACGGATCGGCAATTTCTCTAACCCAGCCCAGCCTCCCACTCTCATTTTTGCAGGAGGAACTCTGCAAGCCTTGGGCAACCTGACGACTTCTAACACAAACGGGACAGCACCACGTCAGGCCATCGTCTTGAATGAAACGGCTATTTTAGACACGAACGGCCACACCATCACGCTCGATAGCGGCATCACCGGCGTCGGCGGCATCACCAAAACCGGCTCCGGAATCTTGATTTTCACCGACAACGCCATTCCCAGCACCCTGCCCTCAAGCCTCCCGAATACGAACTACCAAGGCGTGCTCACCGTCACCCAGGGCCAGGTTCAAATGAACAACAACCAGAATCTCGGAGCCAACACCACCACCGTTGTCTCGGGTAATGGCTCGCTGGTTCTCAATAACTTCACCGGGAATGTCACCAACAACTTCATCCTCTCTGGCCTGGGCGACCCATCCCTTGCCGATGGCGGCGCATTGTCCATCAGTCAGGCCGCCACAAATCTAACAGGCAATATCACCCTCCAGGGTGCCAGCGCCATCACTTCCGGAGCCAACAACACCATCTCGTTTTTCGGCAACATCCTCACCGGAAACTCAAGCCTCGGCTTGAATGTCCTTTCTAGCGGCACGCTCGCGCTCTCCGGCACCGTCTCCGGCAATGGCGGCCTCACCAAAAACGGCCCCGGCACGCTCAACATCACCGGCAACAACACCTACACCGGCGCCACCACGATCAACGCCGGCACCCTCTCGCTCAACAGCCCCACGAATATACCGTCCACCGCCGGTGGCCTCTGGACCATCGGAAACAACGCCACCCTCAACCTCGCGATTATCGTGTCCGGAACGCAGTCCCCCTTCGATTTGAAAAATAACCTCTCCCTCAGTGGAAACGGCTCGGCCGCGGGAGGAGCCGCCAATGGTGCGATCTTCAACACCACCGGCTTCAACACCATTTCCGGCACCACCACCCTAGCAGGAAACTCCTGGGTCAACATTTCCTCAGGTTCGTTGACATTCGCCGGTCCCGTCGCCATCGGGTCGAACACCCTCGAAATCACCGCACCCACCGACCGTGGCTACATTCCTGCGACGATCTCGGGCAACCTCTCCGGTAACGGCACCATCCAGATCGGCCAATCCGGTAGCGGAGGCCAAATCGCCCTCTCCGGCAACAATTACGGATTCAACGGCACCTTCTCGTTTTTCCCCGGGGTGACAGGTTCCAGCATCATCGCTGCCGGCAACAACGCGCTTGGCACGGCCAGCCAAAACATCACCAGCGGCAATACGCTCGCCCTCCTGGGCGGCATCACGCTCAACAACACCATCACCGCAGCCGGTTCGATTGTGAACCTCTCCGGAGACAATTTCCTGCCGCAACTGCTTTCGACCGGGTCGCAGACCATCTATTCGCAATCCGGCACGATCCACATCGGCGGCAATTTTTCCAGTAACGCCAGCGTGTTGACCAGTGGAACCGCCGGCTTCAACGGAACCGTGGCCACAATTGGCTCCAATTTTACGATTTACGATCTCCAACTGGCAGCAGGCTACTTCAGCCCGGGCGGCGCATACTCCACCCAGAACCTCACGCTTCAACAAGCCGGCTGGTCTGGCGGAACCTTGGTTCTGGACCTTGCCTCGGGCAATGTCTCCGACACGATGTCTTTGCTAAATCCCATCGGGAGTTTGACTACCAGCATCTTCTTCAACGACGACTTCGGCGACCAAGGTTTTGTGGGGAACCAGACTTACACGATTTTCGCGGCGGGCACAGGAACCCAAGTGAACGCGCCCACTACATTCACTACCAACATATTAGGTTTAAATGCCACCGCTGGAAATTTCTCCAGTGTCAGCAAGACGATCCTTTTCACCACAACCGCTACACCCTCCGCCGCCATCTGGAGCGGCAACACCACCGGATCGTGGACCACCGGGTCGAACTGGATCGCTGGAACCAGTCCTGCCGCCGGCGCGGCCCTCACATTTACTGGAAACCAAAACACCTCGGTGGACACCGTCGCCAACCAAGACACCGGCACGATCACCTTCGCGCCCGGCGCCGCGAGTTTCACTATCTCAAACAACACCCTCACGGTCGGCGGTCGCATCACGAACAATTCCGGCGTCACCCAGACCATCACGAGCAACCTGACCTACCTCGGCAACGGCAAGAGCATCCTCGCCCAATCCGGCGACCTCGTCCTCGGCAACATCGCGATGGCCCCCATGACGACCCAAAACCTCGCCCTCAGCTTCAACGGCTCCTCAAACACCAGCGTCACCGGCGCCATCACTCAGAACCAGAACGGCACCGCCTCCATCGTGAAAAACGGCACCGGCTCCCTCACGCTTGCCGGCAACAGCACCTACACAGGCTCCACCACAATCAACTCCGGCACGCTCCTCGTCACCGGCGCCCTCGGCTCCACGCCCGTCACCATCGCCAGCGGAGCCGCCCTCGGCGGTGGCGGCGGCTCCATCGGCGGAAACATCTCGTTCGCCGCCGGCTCGAATTATGTTTTCAGCAATTCCTCCCTCAGCCTCACCGGCCCGGAAACAGTCCTCACCTTTGGAAATTTCTCTGTCGCAAACATTCTCAACCTCCCCTCCACCACGGGAAATCAATCCTTCCGGCTCTTCGCCTCCAATACGGGTAATGTCCCCCAAACCACCACGCCCAACCTGCCCGCCTACATCAATACGGCCAACCTCCAAAACCCCTTCTCGAACAAATACCTCCTCTCGGATGGCCGCCGAGCCTGGTTCAGTGGCAGCAACGCCACGGTGGATTTCATCGGATTGAACGATTACCTCTCTCTCCACATCACCGGAGGCTCCACACCGCCAGACCCATCCAGCCTTTACTGGGTCGGCTCGAACGGCACCTCGTGGCTCGCCGCCGACAACTGGTCCGCCACCGCAACCGACACCCTCGGCAACGCCACCCTCGCCACCAACGGCACGCAATCCGTCACCTTCGCCTCCTCTGGAGCCAACACCACCACGACCGCCGCCTCCGTCCTTAATTCCAACGCCACCATCACCGGCCTCACCATCACCACCGCGCAGCCGGTCACCATTGGCGGCACAGGTATCCTCACCATCAGCGGAAACCTCGCCACCGCCATCGCCGTCGAGTCCACCGCCGGTAATGTGTCTATCACCACCCCGCTCGTCCTCGCAGGAACCTCCACCACCATCTCGGTCAACGGCACCTCACCATCCGTCGCGATCTCGACCATCGGCGGCTCAAACGGCCTCGTGAAAACCGGCACCGGCACACTCAATCTCGCAGGCACCAGCACCTACACGGGAGGCACCACGATCTCCGGCGGCACGCTCGCCATTTCCTCCAGTTCCATCGCGGGCAACATCGCTAACAACGCTGCCCTCGTCTTCAACCAAACCGCCAACGGCACCTTCTCAGGAAACATCTCCGGCACCGGTTCGGTCACCAAATCCGGAGCTGCCACTCTCAGCCTCAACGGCACAAACACGCATAGCGGCTCCACCACCGTCGCCTCGGGAACCCTCGTGAGCGGCAACCTCTCAAACTCCAACCTCGTCCTGCAAAGCGGCGCGGCCTACAGCCCCGGCGCGGTCAACACGATCAACACCATTTCCCTCGGCGGCATCACGCTCAATGGCGGCGACCTCCTCTATAACCTCGGCAATGGCACCAGCGACCGCATCAACGCCTCAGGCAACGCCACCCTCAACGGCCCGGTTGTCTTTGACTTTAGCAACCTCGGCTACGCCGCCGGCAACTTCACCGTCCTTACTGGCACTGGCGTTTCCTCGTTCAATACCGGTAATCTCCATTACAACGCCGTCGGCAATTTCTCCGTCAGTGGCAACTTCGTCGTGAGTGGAAACACACTCCTCTTTGTCACCGCCGTTCCTCCTCCTGGCACCAACTACACTTGGACCGGCGGCGCGGGCAACGGCAACTGGACAAACTCCGCCAACTGGGTCAATGCCCCCGTTTCCGGTGCCCCCGTCCACTTCGCCGGTGCCAACCAAACCGCCGTTGATACCAACACCAATCAATCTGTCGGCGGCATCGTCTTCAATGCGGGGGCCTCGGCGTTCACCATCTCCAACAACACGATCACCCTCGCGGGTAATGTCGAAAACGATTCGACGAACACCCAAACGATCAACTCCAACATCACCTTGGCGAAGAATGTCCTCTTCGCGGCCGACAGCGGCAACCTTGCCTTTGGAGGTGAGATTTCCTTTGGCGCCAACTCGACCTTCCTGACCGTCAGCGGTTCCAACAACACGGCGATTTCCGGTGCCATCACCGGCAACGGCAGTCTCCTCAAGCGCGGCGCCGGCAACCTCACCCTCTCGGGAATCAACTCCTACACTGGCGGCACCACGGTTTCGGCAGGAACCCTGGCCACGCAAGGTGACGAACGTATTTCGGACGCTTCCGCCCTCACCGT
>VFJO01000045.1 GCA_009886045.1 Verrucomicrobiota bacterium | reverse complement strand
CCGCGTGGAACTTCGCCTGGCGGGCAGCGGCGTCTTACGAACTCGCCTGCCTTAATCTCAAAAACGGCGATGCCTCAACCTCCCTTCGCCACGTTGAGGAATCCCTCGAAACCAACACCACAAACAACAAGGCTCAGGTGTTAAAGGCAATTTGTCTCCGCAAGCTCGGGCATCACACTCAAGGGCTGCAAACGCTCGAGGCCCTTCTCGCTGTGGATCGCCTCGATCACTGGGCGCTGGCCGAGTTGGCGCACCAACAAAAAGCTGCGGCCCGTCTCTCGCCGCTCAGCCGTAACGATGCCCAGACCGCGCTGGATGTCGCCTTCGACTACGCGGATTGCGGTTGTCTCGTCGAGGCTGCTGCCATTCTGGAAAACCACCACGCCAACGAAGTGCAAGCGGTTGCCGTGCCGAACCCACTCGAGCGCTCCGCCTCGACTGGCTACGCACTGGCGTGGGTTCAATCGCTTCTCGGGGATCGGGAAAAATCTCAAGCATCCCTCCGCGCCGCCCGAGATTTGCCGCCGGATTATTTTTGCCCCTCGCGTCTCCATGAGGCGGCGGTCCTGCAGTGGGCGCTCGCCCAGCCCGGCCCCGACCGCAACGCCGCTTACGGACTCGGGAATTTTCTCTACGACAAGAAGCGCCACCTCGATGCCATCGCCGCATGGGAGAAAGCCCGCACAGCCGACGGGGCGTTTACCACGGTGCACCGCAACCTCGGCATCGCCTATTGGAACGCACGACGCGATGCCTCCGCCGCCCGAGCGAGCTACGAAAAAGCCCTCGCCTTCGATCCCGCCGATTCCCGATTGGTTTCGGAATTCGTTCAACTCTGCGCCAAACTCGGCGACAGTGCGGTCGACCGTCTCGCCTTCCTCGAAGGCCACCGCGCGCTTGTGTTGGAGCGCGACGACGCCACGGTGGAACTCGCCGCGCTCTTCAACGAGACCGGCCAACCGCAAAAGGCTCTCGATCTTCTGACCTCCCGGAGTTTCCACCCCTGGGAAGGCGGCGAGGGCAAGGTGCTCCGCCAATACACCACCGCCCGGCTCCTCTTGGGACAATCCGCGTTGACCGCTGGCGATGCTGAATCCGCCCTCGAGCATTTCAACCTCGCCATGGAAACTCCCGACCGCCTCGGCGAGAAATACCACCTACTTCAGGCAAAGGCCGATGTGACTTTCTGGCAAGGCAAGGCGCTCCGCGCGCTTAAACGCGAAGCCGAGGCTCTCGCGAAATTCGAGGCCGCCGCCGCCGAATCGGGCGACTTTCAAGGCATGGCGGTCACCGCGTTTTCCGAACTCACCGTTTTCAAGGCGCTCGCCTTGCGCGAACTCGGCCGCGAATCCCAGGCCCGCCAGGTGCTCGAAACCATGGCGGCGCATGCCGTGGCGGAATCGAAAATTCCCGCCCGCATCGACTACTTTGCGACCTCGCTTCCAAACCTTCTCGTGTTTGAGGAGGACATCCAGGAGGCCAAAAAATCCCAGATGCGCCAACTCCTTCAGCTCTCTAACGAAAACCTCAACCCACGCTAAATCCTATGGTCATCGGCTCCTCATCTCCAGCGCCCCAAATTCCGGGCGTCCCTGAAAAACTCAACACTGGCTATATCTGGCTCATCTCGATCGTCGCCGCCATGGGCGGGCTTCTTTTCGGGTGGGACTGGGTCGTTGTCGGCGGCGCGAAGCCGTTTTTTGAGCGTTACTTCCACCTCACTACCGAAGCACAGATCGGCTGGGCCAACAGTTGCGCGCTCATCGGATGCCTCTTTGGTGCGATGGGCGCGGGAGTCCTCAGCGACCGCTTTGGTCGAAAACCCCTCCTCACGCTGGCAGCGCTCCTTTTTGCAGTCACCTCAATCGGCAACGGCCTCGCCGACACCTTCACCTCCTTCATCATCTGGCGCATCCTCGGCGGCGTGGCCATCGGCCTCGCATCGAGCCTTTCGCCGATGTATATCTCCGAGGTCGCTCCCGCCCGCATGCGCGGCAAGCTGGTTTCGATCAACCAGCTCACAATCGTCGTCGGAATCCTCGTTGCACAATTGGTGAACTGGTGGCTGGTCCGCGATCTCGGTGCCTCGATCGAAGCGGTTCTCGGGGCGGATGCCACGGCGGCGGCGAAGGACGAGTTCATCCGCAACTCGTGGTTTGGACAAACTGGATGGCGTTGGATGTTTGCCCTCACTGCCCTGCCATCCGTCCTCTTTTTCATCGGAATGCTCCTCGTTCCGGAAAGTCCGCGATGGCTCCTCCAGCGTGGTCGTTCCTCCGAGGCCAGCAAAACGCTCTCCCGCATCGGCGGCCGCGAATACGCCGCTGCTGCCGTTTCGGAAATCCACATGGCCCTTGACTCGGAAAAATCCGCCCAATCCGGGTTTCGCGAGGTTTTTTCCCCTGGCATGGGGCGCATCCTCGTGCTCGGCATCACGCTCGCCGTCTTCCAGCAATGGTGTGGTATCAATGTCGTCTTCAACTACGCCGAGGAAATCTTCCGCGCCGCCGGTTACGACATCTCCGATGTGCTCTCGAACATCGCCTGGACGGGATCGGTGAACCTCGTGTTCACCTTTGTGGCCTTGGCGACGGTGGACCGCATGGGCCGCCGTCCCCTCATGCTCTTCGGTGCGGTTGGTCTTGCGGTCATCTACGGCGCGCTCGGCATTTGCTTCGCTACAGGCATCAAGGGTCTGCCCGTCCTGCTCCTCGTCCTCGCCGCCATCGGATGCTACTCGATGTCCCTCGCTCCCGTTGTGTGGGTCGTCATTTCCGAAATTTTCCCCAACCGCATCCGCGGCGCTGCCATGTCGGTCGCGGTGATGGCACTCTGGGTGGCGTGCTTCGTTTTGACCTACACCTTCCCTTATCTCAACAAGGCGCTTGGTGCGGCGGGAACATTCTGGATCTACGGGGGCATCTGCATCGCAGGATTTATTTTTGTCCTCACCAGCCTGCCTGAGACCAAGGGCAAGTCGCTCGAGCAAATTGAAAACGACCTGATGAGCAGGAGATAAAAACCCCCGACACCAAACACCTTAAACCAGCAAATCACATCAACAAAACCACGGCCAAACCAAAAGTGTCCCACATTTTCACATATCTTTTAGTTCTGAGAGGGGTTTGCGATGGCAAGGCAACCGAGGTTGGAATACGCGGGAGCGATTTATCATGAGTTGAGCCGAGGTGGTCGGCAGGAGGCAATTTTTTTGGCTGACGAAGATTGGCGGCGGTCTTAGAAGACGCTGGGGAAGACGGTATCCCCCGCTGTTTATTCGGTGGGCTTTTCAAAAACCACGAGATGCTGCCAGGGGAGAAAATCGTGGGTTTTTTTCCAAACAAATCCGGCGGCTTCGAATTCCTTGCGGATTTGGGCCTCGCTCATTTTGTGGAGCGGCTTGATCGGCACCTTGGGGTCCTCGGCGCGGTATTCCAAAAGAACGATCCGCCCGCCTGGGCGCAGCGCCTTCATCAGGGATTGCTGCATCTCGGCCGGGTGCGAAAACTCGTGATACGCATCGACCATCAAGGCCAGATCAATGGACTCTGCCGGCAGTTGCACCCCGTCGATCGCGCCGAGATGCGGATGCACATTGGCGTGGCCGAGTTCCTTCGCGCGTGCTTCGAGGAAAGCAATCATCTCGGGCTGGATATCGACCGCCACCACACGCCCCTTCGGAACTAGCGGCGCGATCCGGAAAGTGTGGTAGCCCGAACCCGCGCCGATATCGGCGATGACATCATCCGGCTCCAACTCGAGGGCGGCGATGCCACGGCTCGGGGCCTCTTCTTCCTCACGGTTGTCGCGCTCGAGCCAATCGATCCCCTCGTGCCCCATGACTTTGGAAATTTCCCGCCCCATGTGGAATTTGCCGATACCGTCAGGGGGGGCGGCATTCCCATCGCCCCGGCAGCCGGAGCACGCCCAAATCGGGTTGGGGAAAAGGCAGGCGGCTGCGAAGCCAAGAATGATCAGGTGCTTCATGGGATGGTTGATAAAAAAAGCAGCGGAAATAAAAAATGGTATCTTTGGAGGGCTGACCTCCGTGTCGGCCCAGGATTCAGGCGCGAATGCGCCGTTCCAAGGAGTGTATTCGCGAGGATTTGTGTGATTCGCGGGCTGAATATTCTGCGCCGCTTTGCGGCTGGGTCTTGGGCGCTGACGGAGCGTCGCCCTCCAATTTTCAGAGCACTGGCACGTATTTGTGGAAGCCGCGCCACTGCTATTATTTTGCGGAGGTTTTGACCAGTTTGGTGATGCGGCCCCACTTATTCCAATCCTGGATGTAGAGGTCGCCGTTTTGGTCGATCGCGCAGCCGTGGGGGGCGGTGAAGACGCCGTCCTTCCAGTCCTGCGGGGGGACGCCGAAATTCGCGCGTTGGGCTTCGACGGGGTTGTCGCCGAGGATGGTGAGGATTTTGTAGTCCTTATCGAGGAGAACGGCGCGGCCGGCGAGTTCGGCGACGAGGATGAGATCTCCATGGATGGAGGTGGCGCAGGGGCGGCGGAGGCCGGTGATCGGAATGGCGATGGGTTTGCCATTGAAGTCGAGGAGTTGGATGCGGAGGTTTTCGCGGTCGCAAACGATGAGGAGCGGGCGCTCGGGATTGCGGGTGTCCACCGTCAATCCATGACAGGTGATGAACTGGCCGGGTTCCTTGCCACGGGCCCCGAACTTGCCGAGGAATTTTCCGTCCGGCGCGTATTTGTAGATGAGGTTCGTGCCGTAGCCGTCGGCCACAAAGAGGGTGCCGTCCGGCGCGGCATCGACGGCGGTGGCATTCGTCCAACCGAGATCCTCGGAGCCGGGTTTATTGTTCAGTTGGACAACAATGTTGCCATCGAGGTCGAGTTTGCACACGCGCTTGCCGGCGGCGGCGTAGAGGTATTCCTTACCGCCCTCTTCGCGCAGGGAGAGGCTGTGGAAGCGGCGGGAGGGTTCGCCCCAGCTTCGGACAAAGGTGCCGTCCGGCTCGTAAATAATGACGCCGTTCGGGCCATCGGTGGAGACATAGATTTTTCCGGATTTATCGACTGCCACGCCACCGTGGGTGGAGCCGATGTGTTCCTGCCCGGGGATACGGCCCCAGTTCAGGACGGTCTGGTAAACCCAGTCACCTTGGCCAGTGAGGGCGCCGTCTTTCGGGGCTGGTGCGGGAATTGTGGCGGTTGGTTTGTGGTCCCCTTCCGGGTGGGCGTTGGCGGGATGGAAAATGGCGAGGCCGAGCGCGAGGCTGGCGAACAAGGTGGCTTTGGTCATTTTTGTTTTTTCGGTGCGGGTGAAGCTGTGGGAGCCGGTGCGGGGACTGGCGGCGGGACTTCCACGCCCCAGATGGCCGCGTTTGAGAGGTGCAGGTAGGTGGGTTTTTCCGCAGCGATGTAGAGGCGGAATTCCTTGCCTTCGCGCTCTTCGGGATCGAGGCCGGTGAGGTCGAGGTTCCAAGACTCTTCGGGTTTTTCCGATTTCCAAATGGTCTCCCATTCGCCCGAGTCGGTGAGGCGTTGGAGTTCCAGCCCTTCGGCGCGCTCCATGTATTCACGGCGGTTGACGATCGAGATCGCGGCGATGCGGACTTTGTCTGGGAAAGCGATATTCACCCACGGGTGCGCTTCGATGTCCGTGTGGAACGCGAAGGGGATCGTGCTGATCGCGGTGTCGAGGAATTTCACGGGACCGTCCGGCGGTGTGTGTGGAGTGTTGCTGCTCGCGGTGGCGGAGGCCTGCGGGCCGATGAGCGTGCCGTATTTGGCGGGGTCGGCGGCGACCGTGGCGAGAAGCTCCTCGCGGGAAACCGCGAAGCGGCCGAGAACAAGTTCGTAGCCGCCGATGTTGCCGGCGGTTGGCGGGCTACTGATCGAGAAAACGGTATAACGGCCTTTGAGGTCTTTGCCGAATCCGTAGCGCTCAAGGGTGCGGTCGTTCGACGCGCTCGGCTTCAGCATGACCTCGGCGTCTGCCGGGCGATTGAGGATAGCCATGTCCTTGGAGGCTTGGCCGGGGTCGGTATTGGTGGCGCGAATTTCGATTTTGCCAGCCTTGTCGGCCGCCAATCCGCGCTGGGCGTAGAGGAGGCCCGAAAAAACAATTTCAGAGCCCATGTCATACACCACGATAAAGGGTCCGGGTCCCTTGCCTGCGTAGTCGGCGCCTTGGTTGTTCGGGGAGCCGATGTCGGCGAGTTTCGCGCTGCCGTCGTAGAGATTTTTGACGAGATACTTGTCGTCAAACTCCGATGAGGCCGATGCCGCGAGCGGTGCCCAATAAAGTGTGCCGTCGACCATCGGCGGCGGCGGTTGGTCGGGGATGTCGATACCGAGGACTTCGACTTTCATCGCGGCGAGGCGGTTTTCGAGGGCTTGGATTTCCTCCTCCACGCGGCGCTTTTTGTTTTCGGGAAAACGCGTCTTGATGAAGGTGTCGGCGGCCACAGGGCTCACGGTGGTATCCCACGCAGCGAGTTGGATGATGTTCGGGAATTTAGAAAGGAAATCCACCGAGCGGTCGGTGACCTCGGTGCCGTTGAGGTTGATCTTTCTGAGCTTCCGGAGCGGGGAGAGTTTGGCGACATCTTGGTCGTCGGTGTCAGTTTCCTGGAGGCGGAGTTCCTCGAGGTTGGCAAACCCAGCGACCACTGGGAACGCGGCTTCCGAGATTTTGGTTTTGCCCGCATCGAGTAGGACGATATTCGCCTTGATCAGTTCGAGGCTGGCGATGAGTTCGTCGGGATTTTTGGCGTCCGAGGCGATGAAGACATTCAACGCCGGGGAGTCCATCGAGGATCGGCGGATGGCGAGGTTCGGGACCTTGGCGAGCGGCGCACCGGCTTTGACGACTTCCTCCCACGCGAGCATGGGCACCTCGGGGGCGGCGACTTGGAAGCCGAGATTCTTTTCGAGCAACGCAAGGGCGGTTGGCGGCGGAAGGTCTTCCACGAGGGGCGCTCGTTCCTTTGCACCACGCTCGATCCACCACGAGAGGAGTTCGATTTCGGGCTCGGTGAGCTGGGGTTTGCCCACCGGCGGCATGTGCTCCTTGTTATCGAGCGGGAGGCTCGCTCGCTCAAGCATCAAGCTCGCCGAGGCGTCACCCGGCTTCAGCGACGGGCCGTGTTTTCCGCCGGCGAGGAGGAGTTGAAGAGTGTCCATGCGGAGGTTGCCGTTGCTCTTCGAGGGGTTGTGGCACTCCACACACTTGGATTCGATGATCGGTTGGATGGCCGCGACATAAATGGCGGCGTCCTCCTTGGTGCCGGTGTCCACGGGGATGGGCTCGGGTTTTCCGCCGAGGGCGACCGGAAGGTAGGCGGTGAGGTAATCTTCGCCGTGAGTGAGCGAGCCGCCGTAGTGGCCGGTGGCGGCAACGAGGCCGAGCGAGGCGAACAGGAGAAGCGTGTAGGCAGTCCGGCCGAGCCAGCCTGAAAAGTGGTGCATGACGAGCATCCACACGCACACCGCTGAGGTGGCGATGCCAAGCCACCGGTGGTCGTTGAGGATTTCGCCACTGTAGCCACCGGGCCAGATGAGCAAGGTGCCGAGAGCGGTGGAGGCGATCGCTGACAGCGCGCAAAGCCACAGCAGTGCTCGGTTCGCCGCGCGGAACTCGAGGCGGAAAACCCATTGCAAAGCCTGGAGCGCGGCGATCGCGGCGAGGAAGCCGATGGGCATGTGAACGACAAGCGGGTGAAACCGCCCGACGAACAGCAGAAGATTTTCAGGAACCGGAGGTGACGGTGCGAAACCCGAGTAAACCAATGCGGCGGTGGCCAAGCCCGCCAGAAGAAAACCAAAAACGATCCGCACGAGGCGGGAGGGTGTTGTCATTCAGAAACTCGTTGGGGTTTTAAGCCAGAATATCGCGGACGATGTGGCCGTGGACATCGGTGAGACGGAAATCGCGGCCCTGGTAGCGGTAGGTGAGCCTCTCGTGCTCGACTCCCATGAGGTGCATGAGCGTCGCGTGGAGGTCGTGCACATGCACAGGCTTGTCGATGATGTTGTAGCAGTAGTCGTCGGTTTTTCCGTAGGTGATACCGGGCTTCGTGCCGCCGCCGGCGAACCACATGGT
>VFJO01000085.1 GCA_009886045.1 Verrucomicrobiota bacterium | reverse complement strand
GAGGGAGGAAGGAAAAAAAATTTTGGATTTTGGATTCTGGATTTGGGGTGAATTTTTGACAGGAGGACAGGATTTGCAGGAAGGAGGGGTGAAGAAAAACCTGAAACTGGAAACTGGAAACCGGAGAGGAAGTGGCGGGTGGCTGGTAACGGGTGGCTGGTGAAGGAAGCGGAGATGTTGGATTTTGGATTTTGGGTGAATTTTAGACAGGAGGACAGGATTTGCAGGATGGTGGATTGCGGCGCAGCCGCTGTGGCGGGTAACGAGTAACTGGTGGCGGGCAGGAAGACGATGTTGAATGTTGGATTTTGGATTTTGGATTTTGAATGGTGGATTTTGGATTTTGAATGGTGGATTGGCGTAGATGTCTTCGGCTGTCTTGCCGCTATATTTTTGATCCAGCAAGCCGACCTTGGGCATCTTCATACCGAGTTGGACGAGCATGAGGTTCGTGGCGTAATCAATCGCCTCGTTCCAGAGAGCGTTCTGGCGGTCTTGGCGCCTGTCGATGTGGCCGAGGACGCAGTGCATGACTTCGTGGGCGAACACGAAGACAATTTCCTTCTGAGTAAGGGTGGCGCAGAAGGCGGGGTTCACATAAATGTAATAACCATCCGTGGCCATGGTATCGCACCAACCGAGGCCATCGGCATTGACGACTGGGAGACGCGCGATGGCGGAGGCCAAGTAGGGCTCGCCCAGCATGAGCTGGACGCGGGCCTTCATGACTTCGCGTGGGAGATCTTCGTTCAAAAGATGGGCTCCTTGTGAATCATTTCTTCACCCCATCCTGGATGGCCAAAATCTCGCGTTTCAGCTCCGTGGCCAGTTCATCTTCGGTGGGTAGGTGCAAACGGTATTTTCTGGCAAAGAGTTGTCGGCCCTCCTTGAGGACGGAGTAGCGGGCGATGGTTTCATTTTTCTCGGAGCAGAGGATGAGGCCAATGGTGGGGTTGTCGCCTTCGACTTTGAAGAGATCCTCGTAAAGGCGGACATAGCTGTCCATCTGCCCGATGTCTTGATGAGTGAGCTTGCCGATTTTGAGGTCGATGATAACGAAACATTTCAGGAGGTAGTTATAAAAGACGAGGTCGACATAGAATTCATCATCCTCGAAGGCGATTCGCTTTTGGCGGGCGACGAAGGAGAAGCCGCGCCCCATCTCGAGCAGGAAGGTCTGGAGGTTGTCCATGATGGCTTGCTCGAGGTCGGATTCGTGGAGGCGAGGGCTGTCCGGGAGGCCGAGGAATTCGAGGACTGCGGAGGATTTGAGAATGCTGGTGGGGTCTTTGTCGGGGGCTTTTCGTTGGCTGAGGAGCATGCCTTTTTTGTCGCGGCTGGCGAGAAGGCGCTCATAGTAGAGACTGTGAATCTGACGCTCGAGTTCGCGGACCTTCCAACCGGCTGCGACAGCTTCCTGTTCGTAAAAATCCCGGGCTTCGGGCTTCTCCACGCGCATGATGGCGCGGTAGTGGGACCAAGAGAGCGACGGGTGGAAGGGTGATGGGAATTCGGCACGCAGCGAGTGCTGGATTTGGGGTGTTGTTTCGAATTGGCCACACGCTGTGTGGCTTTTTTCGCTTGGCACTTCCAATTCGGCACGCAGCGAGTGCCGAATTGAAGGCTCTCTGTCTGCGTAAATCAGAAAAAAAAGGCGAAAATCTTTGAGTCCAGAAATTGAGAAGCCTTGCCCGTATCGCAAAGTTAATCGCTGCGAGAGATTACTTATAAGAGCCGAGCCAAAGTTGGCTCGCTTCTCCCCTTCCTGCAATTCCTGCACGATCTCGCGGCCGATGAGCCAGTAGGCGAGAACCATGCGGCTGTTGACGGCGCGAACGACGCTCGAACGGGCCTCGTCGAGAATGGAGGCAACGCGGTCGAAGAGCTTCCCAGCGACGCGATCGGGAGTGGTCGGCGGCTTGGCTCTTTTCGGCTGCACTGAATTCGTGGGTTTGGCTTTCATGGCGTGAATCCCGCTTAGTTAAAGCGGGCCTGCATATCTAATTCCCTCGAATTCGGGGGAATTAAAATGCGGGTTGTTGATCCGCTCCCAGACACCAAGGAACAGGACTGTGTCTTTGTTCTTTAGCCACTGTTCGATGAGCGCGCCAGCGCCGTCGAAGTTGCGCACCATGTCAGTGAGCGAGATGTAGTCGCCCTCGGGACGGGGCAGTATGCCGATGGCCCACTGGCGGAATTGGGTGGCGCGGGCGGAGTTGACGCGGAAGCCGACGGCGATAATGGCGTCGAGATTGTAGAAGGCGGTGAGGTATTCCTTGCCGTCTTCGGCAGTATGTCGGAAATCCCGACACACTGCTTTTTCATCGAGTTCACCGTTCGCAAAGATGTTTTGAAGATGCTCGGTGATGGTGCTGCGGCCCTTATCAAAGAGGACGCCGATGAGCTTCTGGGTGAGCCAAACGGTCTGGTCCTCCACGCGAACTTCGATGCCCTTCTTCCCAGCCTGCGTGGTAAAGACGAGGAACTCGGCGGTGCTGTTGCGAATCTGAACTTTCTTCGGCTTGCTCATAACGCCGCTCCCATTTTCTTGAGGTAGCTATGGAAAGGGGCAGTCCCACGTATTATGACATTTGAGTTCATTTTCGTTGGATTGAAGTTCTATGGCAGGCGAAGCGTTGAGGCTTCGCTCGATTTGGGATTTTGGAAGGCGGCGATGCCGCTGTGGCTAGTAACTAGTAGCTGGTGGCGGGTGGGGCAAATTTTGGATTTTGGATTTTGGATGGGTGTTGGAATTCAGAATTCAAAATTGCTCATTCAAAATTTCGCAGGCTGCGGTGGAGGTCGGCTTCGTCATGTTCGGCAGGAGGACCGAGAAATTCGAGCGAGTAGATGTCTTTGAAAAAATCTGCTGCCTGCGGGTGCAAAACTCTCAACACGGTTGAGAGTTTTGGCGGGTGGAGAAGGCTGCGCTCGAAAAGTGCGGCGTC
>VFJO01000113.1 GCA_009886045.1 Verrucomicrobiota bacterium | reverse complement strand
TTTGAAGAGTTCAAGGGCACAGGCAATATGGAGCTACACCTCGACCGCTCGATCGCCGAAATGAGGATTTTTCCAGCTATTCAGATCGTAAAATCGGGCACCCGCCGCGACGAACTTCTCCTCCACCCCGACGAATACGAGCGCATCCTCCTTTTACGCCGCCAACTCTCCGAGCTACCTGCCGCAGAGGCCATGGAAATTCTCGTCACCAACCTCCAACACACCCGCTCCAACGCCGAACTCCTCCTCACAGGCCTCCGCGGCGTCTGAACCCAAAAATCACGAGGCTTGAACTCCTCCTCCCGCACAAATTCCAAATTTTGTGAACCAAAAAAATGAACGATCGTCGATTTTTTTGGTTCAATATAACTCGTGAATTGAGAGCCTTGGGAAAAGCGAAGAAGTAGCGTTCTTCATAACTGGAGAGCGAATGCTTTTTAGGGGGCTCCAGACTTTGGGCTGTGGATAGCGGTTCACGCTCGCAAGCGATACGCCGCGCTGCATTCAAGAGCCCAAACTCAAGAAGCGATTGGAATCACAGGGATATCGTAAACCTGTTGCCCGTGACAGCTTTGAAATTTTCCGGCCTTTGCCTATCTCGTACCTTGCATGGCGGAGCCAAGGGCACCAGCGCCTTCCCAAGATGCAGGACGGTTCCATGGGAGTGAACCTTCGGCATGCGCGGCAGATTGGGAGTCATCCGTTGCACAGCCAGACAAGATTCCAGCCACAAAGAGAATGAGGCTAATTTTCAACAGATGGGTAAATGATGTCATCGCCGGGTTGGATACTGAGACCGCGTGCTTGGCTGGATGGAATGATGTCCGCTATGGAAGTGGAGGGTTCTACTGTGGTGGCTCGTACTTTGCCTACGAGTGTGGCTCCACGTTTCACAAGAAATTCCATGTTGCTCTCGATCCCGCTTTTATTGCCAAGACTGAGAACTACGAAATTCCAAGCCTGATTGACGGCGAGAACGCGGCCGGTGACGTTAGTGAGATTTTTTTTGGTCTGCTTTTCCCTATCTGCTTTTTGAAGGGAAGCCAACTTGGTTACGAGCACTTCATTATCGACGGTGAGTTTTTCTTTATCGCTCTCGAGACTCACGATGCGACCTTTGTCGTCTTCAGAAGAAACGGGTGCCTGTTGGACAGTCGCTGCTGCGGCGACCTGCGCTTCGAGTTGGGTGATTTTTTCAGACTTGGCTAGGATATCCGTATTAGCAATGGCCAGATCTCCCTCAGCTTTCGTCAATTTAGAACCAGCCGCGCTGAGTTGTGTTGCCTTCGCGTCCAACTCGGCTTTTTGTTTTGCGAGGTCTGAATCAAGACTTTGTTTTTGGAGGGCGAGGTCACTGAGCGCCTTATTGCAATCCCCAACGGTTTTGCTTTCCTTCGCGAGGTCATCTTTGGTCTTCACGAGATCATTCTGTACGAGAGAAAGATCCTCCTTGGTCTTGATGAGGTTGCTGCGATTTACGAAACCCAAGGCGGCAGAGGCTGCCACGAGGATGATTGAGACAATGATGAGATTTTTTCCCATGAAGTGGAGGAATTGCGAGCGGTAGTTATTAGTTACTTAAAGCGAGAGGGGCAAGCGCGAATTTAAAACTCTTCAGTTCCTTGTCTGCGGAGCCCGATTGTTTCTCAGGCAGGTTTGAAATCAACCTGCTGCTTGAACATATCCACTCGCTCGACTGCTACCTCGAGGAAGTCGCCAACTTGATAGATTTTTTTTGTTTTCCGTCCACACAGACGACCACGTGAGGGTTCGTGGACGTAGAAGTCGCCTTCGAGTGCGGAGACATGAACGAGGCCTGAGAGCAGGAACTCTGGCAGCTCAACAAAGAAGCCGAAATTTCTAACGTCCATGATCATGGCGCGGAATTTCTGGCGTTTTCCTTCGGTAGTTTGGAGTTGGAAATATTCCAGTTTTTTGAGGCGTACAGATTCCTTCTCAGCGTCGGCGGCTGAGCGTTCGGTGGTGGAAATATGTTCGGCCATGGCTCCAAGTGCGGAGGAGTCTGGACCAGCTTTTGTAAGCCCGAGTTGACGCTCGAGAGCGCGGTGAACGATGAGGTCGCTGTAACGACGGATCGGACTGGTGAAGTGTGTGTAGTCTGACTTGGAGAGGCCGTAGTGGCCGAGGGGCTCGGGAAAATACCTAGCACGCTTAAGGCTTTTGAGGAGGGCGATTTTTACTGCGGACGCACAAGGTTTGCCGAACAGGGAGGCGAGAAGTTTTTGCAGTTCTGGGCGGTGGGTGAGATCGCCAGCGAGTATGCCTTGGGAGGCTGCGAATTCACGAAATTCGGCAAGTTTCTCGGGGTCCGGTTTTTCGTGGATACGATAGACGGCTGGCTGCTTGCGATGCTTGAGTTCGCGCGCGACCATTTCGTTGGCCAGCAGCATGAGCTCCTCGATGAGTTGGTGAGAAATGTCGTTCTCAACGCGCTCGAGTCGCACGGGGCGACCGGATTCGTCGAGCCAGACTTTCACTTCTGGAAACTCCAAATCCAGCGAGCCGGCCGCAAATCGTTTTTTGCGCAGCAAGGAAGAAAGCTCCCAAGCGGTGTGTACGCGTTCCGAGAGGAGATCGCCCTTTATTGGTGGCTTCTCCAAAATGGCAAAAGCCTGTTTGTAGGTGAGCCGTGCTGCGCTGCGGATTACGGTTTTGGCAAAGCGCACAGATTGGATTTTTCCGCTCTCGAGAATCTCGGCAAAGACCGAGAATGCCATGCGGTCAACCTGGGGTTTCAGGCTACAAATGCCATTACTCAGGGCCTCTGGAAGCATCGGATGACGCGGTCAGCGAGATAAACACTATTGCCGCGGGTATGTGCCTCGCGATCGAGTGCGGACTTTGGTTTCACGTAGTGAGAAACATCGGCAATATGGATGCCCACTCGCCAACCATTTGGGATACGCTCGACGTTGATGGCATCATCGAAGTCCTTAGCGTCGTCCGGATCGATCGTGAAAATAAACCGGTCTCGCAAATCCTCACGGCGCAATGCTTCGGAAGGATCGACTTCGGGCGAGACGCGGGCAGCTTCCCTCGAGACGTCATCTGGAAACTCCAAGGGCAGGCGGTGTTTACGAATAATGGAGAGCATGTCCACGCCAGGGGCTCCCGTGGGGCCAAGGATTTCAACGATGTGACCCTCGGGATTCACATGCCGGGAGGGCCAGGAATCCAACTTCGCCACGACCTTGTCCCCGACTTTTGCCATGAGTGGGGCAACTGGAGCGGGCACGTAGAGGTTTTCCGCAAAGCGAGGATCGTCGGCGACGACGTAGAAGAAATTTTTTGAACGCTGAAGTGTTCCCACGATGGTTTCATTCGCGCGTGTGAGGATGCGGATGACCTTGCCCTCGCGGCGCCTTTCTCCTCGGGAGAAAAAACTTGTTTCCTCGGGGTGGGTGGAAATGCGCGCCACGACGCGGTCGCCATGCATGGCTGTGAAGCAATTCTCGGCGCGGATGTAGAGATCTGGTTCGCCCTGCTTTTCATTGAGAACATGAGCCCCTCCGTTGGCGTGTACTTGGATGGCTCCCGTAAAAAGATCTGCCTCTTTGGGAATGATGTAGCGGTCCTTTCGGATGCGTGCGATGTCGCCAGCGATCTCCATGTTTTTGAGAAGCTGAAGAAGCTTGCCCTTCCAAGCTGGAGGCAAATCAAGTGCTGCCGCGATCCCCGCGGCATCCAGTGGACGCTGTTCAATCTGACGAAGAACGGAGAGCCGTAGCTTCTGAGACGGCTCGAAGCTGGGCTTTGAGGATGCCTTGTCACGTTTGGCTGGAACAGGTGTTGGCTTCGCCGTTTTAGGCGGTCGTGCACTGTTGGGTTCGGATTTTTTGCTCTGCGATGGACTCTTCGACGGCTTATTGCGCTCGCCTCTCTTAGGATTCGGCATGCTCCAACCAATCGCTCCAGCTTCCGCTGCTGGCAAGCCCTGCCTTTTTCCATTCGACTCGAGAGGCATCCAGCAGGAGAGTGAAGCCATATGAAAAACGTGCGCATTCTCGAGCAACTCGCCATCTTTATTGCGAACCGTCCAGGCACTCTTGCCGAGTTGTGCGATGCCCTCGCAGAAGAGAACATCAACATCTACGGATTGACCGTCTCCGATACGGTGGATCACGCAGCTGTACGCATGGTGGTGAGTGACGCCCGACGGGCCATTGCACTACTCGAGTTGCGCGGCACACTGGTGCTCGACAGCGAGGTGCTCATGATTGAGAACGACAATCGTCCGGGCAGCCTGTCGCGCATTGCCCGCCGACTCGCCAAGTCGAAAATAAATATCGAGTACGCTTACCTTGCCTCCATGCCGAGCGCCCGAAAAGGGCTGCTCATCCTGCGCGTGAGCGACGTGAAAAAGGCATTCAAGGTTCTCTCGGTCGAAGATTCCGAAGATTAATCAAAGGCCGGTCGGGTGGTCTATGAATTGCCAAGGAAGGGCAAATTTTTGGGAGACCCTTTCTGCAGCCGCTTTCACGCCGAAGGTTTCTGTAGCGTAATGGCCAGCGTAGAAGAGGTTCAAACCAAGCTCTTCCGCTGCCGTGTAGGACCAATGCGGCCCTTCGCCAGTGATGAATGTGTCCACTCCCGCTTCTGCCGCCTTGGCGATGTCAGCGCCTGCCCCTCCCGTGACAATCCCAATGCGCCGGGCTAGGACGGGGCCTCCGGGGGCGAGATGCACCGGCCCTCCAACGGCCCTGGCCAAATGATCCCGCAGCACCTCTCGGCTCACCTCTGCCTCAAATCTTAAACCTACGGGTTGTCCCGCCGTTGCAAAAAAAGGCTCCCCATTTTCAAGCCCGATCGCCGCAGCTAAGAGCGCGTTGTTGCCAAGCTCGGGATGAATATCTAAAGGCAAGTGCGCACTGTAAATAGCCATATCAGCATCCATTACTATGCGCATTTTTCGATAAACTGCCCCCGTGACTCTTTGCGCCCCGCTCCAAAAAAGCCCGTGATGCACAATTAAAAAATCGACCCCAGCCTGAGCCGCCTCGCGGATGACTGCCTCGGAGGCATCCACTGCGGCACCGATCCGAGTCAATCCGCCGGAGTTTTCGACTTGGAGGCCATTCATGGCTTGAGGAAAATCTCCGACCTCCCGCGTTTGCAAAAGGGTGTCAAGATATCGAACGGCTTCGGCAAGATGCATAAATTAGATTACACCTGCTTGGCGCTGTTCTGAAGTTTTTTTTCGAGGCAACGGGTAGGTGTGAATGGGGATTTAGTGAAGACGTGTCGATGGGCTACATGTCAAAATTGTAACAATTTCAAACATCCGCAACGCCGGAGCGTTGTTAGAGTTAGATTGAGAACGATGAATTCTAACCCTCACAGCCAGACCTTCTCTTCGCGCTACCAATTCAAGTCATTACTTGGAGAAGGCGGAGCGGGGCAGGTTTTTACAGCTTGGGACAAGCACCTCCGAAGGACGGTTGCCATCAAGCAGATCAAGATAGATCACCTGCAAGGAAATGATGTCCGTGATATCTGGCAAGAGGCCATGTGCCTCGCCTCCATCCGGCACTCCAACATTGTCACGGTTTACGATTTGGGGATCGATGGGGACACTCCCTACATCGTCATGGAGTATATCCAAGGTGAGACGCTGGAGCATATGGTCGAGCGGAATCCCTTGGACTTCTCCACATTTATTGACGTAGCGCGGCAATGCCTCGACGGGCTCGCCGGGGCACATCATGCAGGGCTGGCCCATCGCGACCTCAAGCCAGCAAACATCATGCTTTGCCGGCTACCCACCGGTTTTTATCAGGTAAAAATTCTGGACTTTGGCATCGCGTCATTTCTGCAAGAAAGCGATGACGAGGCGGAAAAATCCGACGGGGCAATTTCCGGTTCGATCCATTGGATTTCTCCCGAACAAATCGAGGGAGCGGCCGCAGATGATCGCAGCGATATTTATTCTTTGGGCTGCGTGTTTTATTTTTCTCTCACGGGATTCCCGCCGTTCTCAGGTAAGACAAAGGAGAACATCCTCGATGCCCACCTTAACCACACGATCAGGCATATCTCAGAATTCCGCAGCGACCTGCCCCCTGCCCTTGCTGATTGGATAATGAGTCTGATCTCCAGAGATAAGTCACAGAGACCCTCTCGAACCACGCTGGCTCTCGAAGAGTTAGAAGTCATCACTGGACGCCGCCAAATATCGACGCGTATGGTGCCGATGCCTCGGATCTCTCTGGAACCCTCAGAGACGCCAGTTGACGGCTCGACGTGCTCGTTTGATTTTCACGAAGGGGCCACAACCCCGCCAGGTTCCGAACCGACGATACCCACGAAGAGCGTGGAGGAAAAAACGCCTCTTCCGCCTGAAAAAAATAAGTGGCCACTCGTCGCTGGATTCCTCCTAGTGGCAGCCCTCATCGTAGGGTTCTTCACTTGGAGTTCAAAGTCACCACCTCCCAACGCCATTCCACTTGCTACCCAAGCAACTCCGATTTTGCGTCTGCATGGTTCCAATACGGTGGGGTCAAAACTCGCGCCCGCACTGGTCGAAGGGTTCCTCCAACAAAAAGGCGTCTCGGGCATTCAAATCAAGCAGGGACCCGTCCCGCTCGAGCGCCGGATTGAGTTCTCAAAAGAAGCCGGATCACCGCCGAGTTCTGTGGAAATCCATTCTCACGGCTCCCGCACAGGATTTTCCAGCCTCACAAATGGCACCTGCGACTTGGCAATGTCATCAAATCCGGTCCGCGACGAGGCGCGTCAAGAATTGATCCAACGTGGGCAGGGAGACATGCGCACGCCCGCTTGCGAACACGTCATTGGCTTGGACGGATTAGCGGTCGTTGTTCACCCGGGGAACCCTATTTCACGCCTCCAGAAACAACAAATAGCCGCAGTGTTTTCCGGAGCCATTCGCGACTGGTCCGAGCTTGGGCGCGAGAAAAGCGGGGCGATCCACTTGTACGCGAGGGATGCGAATTCCGGCACGTTCGACTCCTTT
>VFJO01000152.1 GCA_009886045.1 Verrucomicrobiota bacterium | reverse complement strand
GTTGTTAATTTTCTGAATGCGCTGCCATTGCTCTGCTGCCGGGTCGCGCGGTGCTTCGAAAGATCGTGGGATGCTGGCAGGTGCTGTTGGGTTGGAGCTTGATGATGATGGGAGAAGCTTGAAAGTCGTTTTGTCGCGCGAGATGGGAATCAAGAGCGGTGATCCATCTTTCGAATCAGGGTCATCGATGGCAATGAAAACGCTCTTGTGGCGGCGCAATTTTTATTCTGTAAAAGTTGAGAATTAATTTTGGGGCAGGTCAGCAGGTTTCATGTTGAGGTAGATTTTTCCGGTGAGCCACTCTTCGCTGATTTCGCAGAGGAGGGCAGAGATGAGTCGGAGAAGAGAGGCTTCGTTTGGAAAGAGGGAGGCGACGCGGGTTCTGCGTTTGAGTTCCTGATTGACGCGTTCGATGGCGTTGCTTGTGCGCATGCGGCACTGGTGGGCGGTCGGGAGGGAGAAGACGGCGAGGCCTTGAGGGATATTCTTCTCCATCCAGGCGGAGAGCTTTGGGGCCGATTTGGAGTAGAGATCCACGAGAGTTTTGAGGCGGGCTTGGGCGGAGGCGAGATCCTGAGAGTTGAAGATGGAGCGGATGTCGGCGGCCACGCTGGCGCGCATGTCGAGACGTGGGACGTAAGCCTGGGCGTTCTGCTGGAGATGGAACTGGCAGCGCTGCCAAGGGACAGAGGGGAAAACGGCAGCGCGGGCAGCGGAGAGGCCACAATGGGCATCGCTGACGATGAAGGTGAGGCCATGGAGGCCGCGTGCTTGGAGGGAAGTGAGGAATGAGCGCCAGTGGACTTCGGCCTCGCTGAGGGCGACGCTGACGCCGAGGACGGAGCGCTTACCATCCTGCCCGATCCCGATGGCGATGAGAACGGCGCAATCCAGAAGTTGCCCGCCTTGGCGGACCTTTTCGTATCTGGCGTCCAGGATCATGTAGGGATAGCTTCCCAGAGGGCGATCACGCCAGGATTGGAGTTCGAGATCGAGCTTGGCGGAGCAGGCGCTGACCTGGGTAGAGCTGACGGAATGGCCGCAGAGTTCCTCGACGATTTTGGTGACTTTGCGGGTGGAGACTCCTTGGACATACATCTCGGCGAGGGCGAGCAGGAGGGCTTTTTCGCTGCGGGCTCCTTTTTCGAGAGCACTGGGATAAAAATCCACGCCGTCGCGGACCTGAGGAATACTGAGCAGGAGGGGGCCGACACGGGAGGCGAGGGTTTTGGGTTTGAATCCATTGGCACGCCCCAGGCGATCCTCGCAACGCTCGTAGGGGCGGGCTTGCAGGACGGCGGAGCGTTCCTGGACCATGGCCTCGTTGACGAGCAGGCGCAGGCCCTCGGCAAAGCCGGAGGAACATTCGGTGGTGAGGAGTTGCAAAACGGTTGTCAGAAGTT
>VFJO01000131.1 GCA_009886045.1 Verrucomicrobiota bacterium | reverse complement strand
GTATTCGCCAAGTCCACCGAGGCAGCGGTGGCAGCGGTGTTGATATTGAATGTTCCGTTGCCAGTGAGGCTGGCCGCCGTCGCTGAGTTGGGAACGCCCGCACTCCAAGTTGCGTTGCCCCAACTCGTGCCAGTGCCCGACCAGGTGGTCTGTGCGTGCATCGTTTGGCTGAGGGCGACCATGGTGAAGATGACGCCCGTGATCAGGGGTGCGAAGCGCCAGCGGGAGGGAGAATTGGGGGGTCTCATGGATTGATGCTCGGGGGTGAGGAGTGAGGTAAGTTAGCGAAACAATACGCAATAAAACACACTGAGGGGGATTGTGTCAAAGGGAAAGTTTTTAATCGTTTTCCTGATTTCCTGAGGGCACACCTACGGGATGGATGCATGGATTCAAAGGGCTGGAAGCTTTCAATTGAACTCTTTCGAACAAGGCGCTCCCTTGCATAAAAGGCGGCATCGGTGCTGTGAGTGCGATGTGTTTTCGAGGCATGGATTGAGAACTCAGCAAGATTTTTTGATCCCAAATTTTATGTTTAAAAATAAAACTCCCCGCAACAAATTAAAACCCATGAATGCAAGCGACCCGGTATAGCCTGCCGACCGAACGCAAAAACTATCCCAATCTCGTTGGTCACGAATTTGCGGCGGACTTCATTGTGCAAACGATACTGAAAAAGGTCGCTTGAGATATGCCAAAAAAAAATTAAAAAATAATAAGTTGCATGAAGTTGTTTTTTGTGTTTTGCTATTTCCTCATGAAAATCCGCCCCCTTTCCCAAATCGCTGCGGCTGTCATTTGTTCGATGGCCAGTCATGCTCCCAGCCGCTGCCTGGCTGCTGATGTGTCTCTCGTCGGAAACACAGATGCAAAAGCACTAGCGCCAGCGCCTCTTCTCGATTCCCTTGGCAACCATACCGTGAGTGATATCAAACGCGATGCCGTGCTCAGCGTCGAGGGGAGGGTCTTGCTGAATGACGCGGCTGGCCCGGAATTGGAGTGCGCGGAGCTCCGGCTCGAAGTTGGCAGCGGACAGCGCTTCGGGGCGGCGCTCTATGTGCGTAAGGTCCTGCTGCGCGTTCTGGGAGATGTGTCTATTTCGTCAAAACAGGGCGCGGATGCGACACTGGCGCTCGAACAGTCAGCTGTATTTCGCTGGAACGGGACGATGAAGCTCGCCGGGCCGAGCGCCCGTTTCTCGATGGCTGGAAAATGTGTTGTTGAGGGTGGGTCGTTGGATATTGAAGATGCCAAAGTCCGTTTGAGCATCCAGACTCAGGAGATGCTCAAAAGGGTCTTTTCGGAAAACCGATCCGCGCTGATTTCCGTCGAGAGAGAGTTTTCGATTTCGGCCGACGCCACTGTGCAGGTGATACTGGATAAAGAAGTTATCAATAGCGATCTTCCGGAGGGAGAGTTTATCATCGTTCGCGGCGCTACGAACTCCGGCGAGGTGCCACAGCTCGAAATCACCGGCGTCTCGCCCGAACAGGCCGCGCGCGCCAGCTTGAAGCTCGACGAGAGGGGGCTCATGCTCATCGTTGCGTCTGTTCCGTGATTTTGCGCAAAACAAAACGAAATAAATTGTTGACATCTGCAGCGAACCCTCAGTAATTGTAATCACTTTACCCTCAATCCACCCAAACTCCCTCAAACCACCATGAAAATCTCCCTCTTGGCCCTCCTGTTTCTTACTACGGCTTCCACCGCATTCAGCCAAACCCTCTACTACCGCGATAACAACACTACCACCGCCGGTTTTGGCACACCCAATGGGAATTGGACCACCTCCAACAGCACCCTCTGGACCACATCCGGCGCCGGAAACATCACCACAACAAACTGGGTCAACGATGTAGCCACACCGAACGATGCCACCTTCAATTTTGTCAGTAACACTGGTAACTCTACCGCGATCACTCTGACTGCCGATTTGAATGTCCGGAATTTGGAGATCAAAGGACTGGCTAACATGATCGGCACAACCGGTCCCGCGCTGTCAGCCTCGGCCAATCGCACTCTCACCTTTGGAACGGGTGCGGTGGTGACGGTCGAGGACCGCGCCGACTTTTCTTATGAATTGAATATGCGCCAATACACCACCACGGCGGATACATTTACACTGAACATCAACAGCTTCACCAAAGCGGGTGCAGGAACCATGCTCATCGCGGCTCACGCCCAGACCACAAGCGGAGCCAATGCGGTGGTCAAGGTCACGGGCACGGTCAACATCAGCGAGGGACAAGTTTCCCTGGTCACATTTGGCACCACTGCGAGCACCTCCCGCTCGGTTGATGTGGGAGAGGCAACCTTCGCATTGGGCTCCGGCACAGTGCTGGGTGTTGTGAGCCCGCTTTCTTACACAGGCTCCCAACCGAGCAACGGCACTGCAGCGCTGGGCTCCGTGACCGGCAACGGAACGGTTCGAGGGGAAATGGCCGGGTCGACTAATACACTGACAATTAATGCTAAAGGCCTGACGCCAGGAGCAGTCGGCGCTGTCGGCACTCTCATTATTGAAGACTTCACCGGCACAAATATAACCGGAGCCACTGCGACTGCGGCCACCTCCTTTTCCTTCGTCAACGCCATGCTGGGCGGAATTAAGTTTGACCTGGCTGCCAATGGCGTCAGCGACCAAATCACTTTCTCCGGATTGACCACGGTGAACGCCTCGGCCCTCACCTTTGACCGATTCGATTTCAACACTCTGAGCGGATTTGAAAGCGGCAACAACTACACGCTGATGAGTCTTACAGGTCTCGGATCTTGGAGTGGCTTCAGCACACTCACCGGCACCGTGGGCGCCTTTGATGGCACGATTTCACTCTCCGGGAATGACCTCATGCTTAATGTCGTGCCCGAGCCATCGACCTGGGTGCTGCTGGCAGGAGGCCTCACGACCCTGATGATCCTGCGCCGCCGCCGCTCTTCTTCCTCGAGGTAAAGAAGCGGCTGGATATGGCTGCAACGCCGATCATTCGGCGCGAACGAATTTTTTCATGGG
>VFJO01000160.1 GCA_009886045.1 Verrucomicrobiota bacterium | reverse complement strand
GCCGTGCCGCCTCGTCGAATTGACCGCGCGAGAGCTTTTGGCGGCCGAGAGCGATATTGCAACGCGCGTCCTTGGGATCGCGCTGCAGACCGGCTTCCCAATAAATCTCGGGATAGCGCGTGGGGTGCCGGTAGAGCTCGAGATGCTCGCCGGTGAGATACAATTCGTCGCTCGAAGCGATGTCTTCGGGTGCCGGAGGTTCGGTGGCGACTTCGCGGTTGCGCTGGGCTTTTGCAGGATCCGACGGACGGTATCCAATGACCGCTTCGCCGTCGGAGTTGAAAACCCAAACGCACAGCGAGGTCTGGGAATCTCCCGTGAAGCGCAGCCCCTCGCGTTGCCACGGAGCAACAGGCGAGGCGCTGGCGGATTCGTCCAAAACCACGCGATCGCCATCCTTCAAAATCACCCGCAAACCTTGCATTGGCCTCGAAACAGCCAGCCCGAAATCCATCGAGCGGTCGTCACGCACCACGAGTCGCAGGGCAGCGAGCGTGTTCGCCTGCTGGACCGGGCCGAGCTTCTGGTAGGGCCACCAGTATTGCGAAAAGGTCTCCGTCTCGTAGGGCGCGAGGTAGCTGAAATCAGGTTGGTTATCTGTGAAAACGCCGGCCATCAACTCGACATACGGCCCGCCGTTGTCGGTGAGTTCGCGGTCCCACGCCCAGCCGAACTCGTGGTTGCCCCAAGTCCACTGCTTTTTGCCGGGGCTGATGTGTTTGTTAGCGACATGGACAAATCCTCCCTGCGCGTCGTGGTCGTAGCCACCGAAGAAATCCTCCTGTGTCTGGCAGATCATGTAGCTCGTCGGCACCGGGATGTTTTTATACCACGCCAGATCGTTCGCACCCGGGCGGGCTGCGTAATCGACGCCGTAGTAGAAATTCTCCGCGATCGGGAACGACGACATCGCGCGCACCGCGTGGTCGGCGACATAGTGGACATCAGTCGGGAAAAAACTTTGATAGTTCTCATGGACGCGCGCGGCCACATTCGCCCACCAGAGGAAGGTCTGCGTGAACGGGGTCCGGTTGTAGAGTCGTCCGCGAAGCTCCACGAGGGCGCTACCGGGGCTGAGGCGGATGCCGTGCATGCCCTTAAGTCGGTTCAGCGGGTCGTGCTCGGACTGCCAAACTGTGAAGACTCCCCCACCCTCGTCTTCGATCATGACATCCGCCGGCAGGTAGGTGCCGGGGCGGTGATGTTGGGGCCAGTTGAACTCCACGCCTCCCGAAATCCATGGACCCGCGAGACCGACCAGCGCGGCTTTGATGACATCCTGCCGATAGAAAAAGTCGTAGTCGCTGTTCGATTTGTCCTGACCGAGGAAAATCCGACCGCCGATTTCCGGCAGCATGACCAGCCGCACAAATTCATTCTCCAACCGCGCGGCGACATAATCCACCGGCTTCGGTGGCTCGTCTTGATAAACCTTGTCGATGAAAGGCACCGGATAAACCTTGCCGCACGAGCCTTGATAGACGCGCTTTTCAAAGAAAACCGGATTTTTTTCCGGCTGGCCGAGGCCGTAGGTCGGGATGCTGAGTGTTTCGAGACGGGCAGTGACAGGATTCATGGTTTGTCGGGGTTCAAATGGACTTCAAGGCTCCAGCAGCGCGTTTCGCCGGAAGGGAGGACGGGAGGATTTTCGGCGGCGGCGAGATTGTCGATGGGCAGTGTCGCCGGCTCGATGCCAAGGTTGAAATAGGGTTCGGAGCCGCAGCCCGACCATCCGCCATTGTTAACCCAGAGGCCGAGGTAGGGAATTTCGGAGGGATTCCAGGAAAGGCCCAGGGAGGCGCCATTTCCCTTTTGAATGCGGACGCGTTCCAGGGCTCCCTTTTCGGAAAAAAGCTTGGCAGCCCACCGCTCCGATCGCGGGGGGAGTTGGCACCACGAGACCATTCGGCCCTGCAAATCCGCCGCCGCGCCGGAAGCATAGAGCACATGGAAGGATGCCCCGACCTCCAATGACAAATCGGCATCCAAAGCCACAAGGGGATGCGCACACCAGAGCCAAGGAAATGCAAACGCGGCGAGGTTTTCGATGCTGTAGTGGAATTGAATCTTTCGCCCGACCAGCACCAACCGACGGCGAAATCGAAATGGCAGGCTCAACCCCTCGACCTCCATCTCCACATGCTCTGCTCCGATTGAAACCACGCGCCACGGCATTTGAACCAAATCACCGTGATCAGGAACCAAAGCCTCGCCGCAAGCAGTAGGAATCCGGCATGGATCGACCGATGGAAAAATTTCGTCCCACCCTCCGAAATCGAGGGATCCCACATAGCTCTCGCCGAAGACCGGATTGCGCAGCGGCAGCCAAGGATTGGCCCACAGCCACTCCTGCCGATACGACTTGTCAAAGAGGCTCACGATCTTACCTCCCACGGACGGCAGAATCTCGAGGGAGAGAGCTTCGTTTAATAGGTGCAGACGGTTCATGAAGGGAGTGAAACTGAGTGAAAACTAAGCAACGCCGAATTTTATAGCCATGGATATAATTCTGAAATACCTGTCGTTTTTTATGAAAAAAAAGCATGAGGGATTTCCGCATCAGCAGCTCACACGAGTGCCTCTGGAAATTGTCAAAAAGTGCCGTTCTGATACTTTAATTAGCGATCTTTTCCTTACTGACATCGGTCATTTTCCAACCAGTGCAGGACACTGGGTGGATCGTCCGGAGGGCTGCGATACGAATATTATGATTTTTTGCACGGCTGGCACCGGATGGGTTTCACTATCTGGAAAGCGGAAAATCCCCGTGCGGCAAGGGGGGCTGTTTTTTATTCCTGCCGGTCGCCCGCACCGCTACGGAGCTTCCGAGGAAACTCCCTGGCAAATCCGGTGGGTCCATTTTAGCGGAAGCAAAGGCAGCGATTATCTGGCTCGACTCGGCGGGGAGCTATTCGGGGAGGTTTTGCCCGAGGAGACTGATGAAATCATCTCGGCCTTCGAGCAAGCCCAGGAAGTGCTGAGTGAAGGCTACACCGACTCGGGCCTGCTGCTGCTATCGGCAAACCTGTCACGGCTTCTCGCCTTGGCGATTCAGTCCAAGCAAGCCCACGGACAAAAATCTCGCCTCACTGGCCTTCGGATTTTGAATTCGATGCAATGGATTCGCGAGCACCTTGCGGAACCCCTCTCCCTGCCGGAGATCGCCCGCCGGGCTGGCATCTCGGTGCCCCATTTTTGCGCTTTGTTCAAAAAGCAAACCGGTCTGAGTCCGATGCGCTACTTGATGCACGCAAGGATGACCCGTGCCTGTGCCCTGCTTGATTCCACAGACAAGCCTGTGGCCGAAATCTCTCAGGTAGTGGGCTTCCTCGACGCCTTTCACTTCACCAAAACCTTCCGGGCGGTTGTGGGAAGCTCCCCTCGCGCCTACCGATTGGCCAGCGCCACAGATTTCGGCGTTGGCACTGAACTTGGGAAATGAAGTTACTCTCGGTGACATCCCCCTTGATCCTGACACGATTGGCTCGCTACAGCGCGAATTTGTAGAGCTCGCGCCATCCATCCGAGAGGAACGCCGACCTGCGGACATCATTCGGCACGCGCCAGTTGCCACCGAATCCGGCGGATTGACAAAATTCTCTTCCAGATCGCCAGCGGCCCCAAGAAAAGAGCAGTGAGGCGAGGAGGCGCTTTTCGGATGGGGCATTCCAGTAGCCGCACTCGAGTTGTAAAAGGGGTCACCCCAAGCCATGACGGTGGCAACCAAAAGCGAGGCGAGGTAGCAACCCGGAAGCTGTCTGCCCAATCGGATCTATCTGAATTGAGGTTGGCTGGGTCATGGTGAGTTTGGAGAGGCCTTAGATTCACGGTTTGAGTTCACTGGCAACGACCACCGGTCCTGCCAAGACAAAGTGGGATTTCCCGCTGCGTCCCACTCCAGCGGCAGCCAGACGTAGCGCGAGTCCTGCAGATTCCATTTATTCCAACGGTCAAACATGGCGATGAATTGGTTCGTCTGCCCCGCCACCTGCAACACAAACGTGCTCTGCGCATAAAACGTTTTGTCGGCATCGATACCCCGACAAGGATTTTTCAATTCCGTCCACGGGCCGAATATGTTCGTCGCAACTGCAGAGCGGGCCGCGTTGGGATCCCAACCCGTGCAGCCGGATGCGATCAAATAATATTTGCCGTCGTGCTTGAACACGGCTGGGGCTTCCATGGAACGTCCCGGAAAAATGCGTGCATACTTGCCCGCGGGCTTAAGGTAGTCGTCGGTCAAGAGGGACACGTGAATCGTGGGATTTCCCTCCGACGCGTAAATATGATATGCCTTGCCGTCATCATCCACGAACAACGTCATATCGCGCGCCATCTGGCCGCCTTCGAAATCGCGGGCGAGAAAGTTCGTGGAACCCGGTTGTTGATCCGCTGCGGTGACGTTCACCGGCCACACACCGGCGTTGGGACGGAAGCTGCCAAGATACTTGAACGGCCCGGTGGGCGTATCGCTGACGGCCACGCCCGAACGCGCGGCTTGGTAATTGGGACTATCCTGATGCAGCCACATGACGAACTTCTTGGTCTTGGCGTTGTATATCACCTTGGGCCGTTCGATGACATTTTCACAGGCAAGGTCATGGTCGGGATCTTCCGCTATCGATGGCAGTGCGACTCCTTCGTTCTTCCAGTCGTAAAGATTGGTGGACGAATAACACGAGACCCCGCCCGCAACGACGCGCGTGCCACCCCATTTTTTGTTCACCTTCGCTAAATAAGTCCGCCCTTCCTTCAATTCGCCATACCAATAATAAACCCCGGCGTGAAACAAAATGCCGCCGCCGTGGGCGTTAATGGCTTTCCCATCCGTGTCGCGCCATACTTCGCCAGGTCGGAAAACCGAGGCATTGGAACTACCGGAAGTTTCTGCCCGTAAAAGGAGCGGCGTGACAACGAGCAAAGATAAAAGGGCAGCGCGACTGCACCACTGTATGGTTTTGGAACGTGAAGTTTGTGTCATAATTTTTAATTGGAATATCACTCCGAAGATGGTGCTTTACGTTGGCGGGGTCCCGCATATTGTCGCTTTCTCCTTGCTCGCCGGAGAAGGTGCCTGGTAGGCGAAAGGCTCAAACGCCAGGAAAGAAAAATGCGTTAATACGCGGGACCCTCCTCTTTTTATAGGAGTATAATGTGTTTCAAAACTTGTGCGGTATTCCATCCCCCATGGCCCTCGTGGCGGTCTTGGCCGTTGGGTCTCAAATCCGGCGAGGGCGAGTTTTTAGGAAGACCGAACCGGCCATCCCATGGCTCCGGCGAATCCCCGACAAACTGGAACTGGTATCCTGCTTTTTGAAGGCGCTCGAAGAGCCCTTGGCGGTAACCAAATTCAAAAGGCACAGCCCATCTCGGGTTGTCCGTGTATCCGGCGGTGATGGAATCGCCAACGCAAAGGATGCGCAGGGGTTTGGCGGCGGTGTTTTCCTCGAGCGCGGAGGGTGCTGCCTCGACGGCAAAGGAGATCGGCGTTAGGACGCACAGCAGCGCCGCGGATAGGATTACAGTTGTTTTCATGTAACTGCTCAGGTAGCCCTCGTCACCATTTTTTCTAAAAAGAACCGGATATTTTTAGCTGGACTCACTTTGAGAAAGGCTCTATTTTGCATCTATGGCAAGCGTCAT
>VFJO01000261.1 GCA_009886045.1 Verrucomicrobiota bacterium | reverse complement strand
ATGACGCTTGCCATAGATGCAAAATAGAGCCTTTCTCAAAGTGAGTCCAGCTAAAAATATCCGGTTCTTTTTAGAAAAAATGGTGACGAGGGCTACCTGAGCAGTTACCCTAATTCTTTATTCGCTCCTAACTCGCGTAACATTCTTCCCATCCCCATCGCGATTGGAAACCATTTGTGGACTTTGAGCGGGCTGTTGATCCTCATCCCGATTAAAAATACGCAAAAAGCCCCGTCGATTTTGCCCGCCATTCGCTCAGCGATGACATTTGGATTCATAAGAAAATATAGCCGAACGTCCCCGGTCAGGTATCCCCACTTGCTTTTGGCATGATCTCCTGCGCAAGCAGGAGGCATGACAAAAGTGCCGAAGGCATGGGGATTAGCTGCACCGGCCTGTTGGGCTTTTGTTTAATTGTGCGTATTTTACTTCGAGCACTTCGGGCAAGATACCCTCAGAAGACACTACACGTATTCCACATTCAACTTCTTCGTCGGTTATCGTATCAAAATATTCAGGCTTCGGAACAAATGCAGAGTTCAAATCATTCGGCTCGAACTTGTCTAGCGCATCCCCATACTTTCGCATTGAGAGACCGATAATTTTTCGTCCAGTTTGAGATAGAAGATATAAAAAAAGATGATTAACGTATTGCAGTCCAAACAGATTCGGTTGAAAGCCGTGGTAGCAGGTAAGGTTAAGAGCATTGGATCTATTAAGAATTATTTTATACCCTCCTCTGGAAAAAACACCCAAAAGCAGAGGTGATGGAGAACGAGTTTCTGTCTTATACCAAGGAGTTCTGTGCTTTGTAAGAAACCGCTCATGATAGCCTAAAGATTCCCCGTGCCTTATGTATTTCTTTGCTTCTGCTGATGCCGAGCCATTTGCGGCAAACAAGATTGCGGGAATATCAGCGTCTAACATCTCTGTTACATCCTGTTGAGAAAAAACCGGGTGAAAAATCTGAGAACTGCGTGTGATACAAGGTTTGCAATCGTCGGGTGAGAGTCCTAAAGACGCTGCTTTTGACTGTGATAGAACAAAGAATTCATTTGCGCCGGTCGCAATACCCCTACTAAACCGACCGTAGTATTCTAATGGAACCATGTGTTCCTGATTGAATAAGACCTTGTTTGATTGGAAATGAGGGAGCCATTTTGATTTAGGATCAAGCTTATCAGCATCAACTATCGTTGTAGGCTCCAGAGAATCAAGCGACTGCAGTTCTTCGATTTTTGTGAGAGAGTAAAAGGAGACCTTCGAGCACTCAATAGCACAATCATAAAGTAGTATCCCAACTGATGTCGTTGCGTCTGGGAATATGTCCTTTTCGCATTCCAAGTTGATTATTCCAACAAGATGGCGCCCCTCAAGGAGCCTTTTCTTGACCAACGTTCCGTATCCGGTGTTGAGAAACTCCAATGGCATGATATAGCTCAGACGGCCACGACCATCTAGCTCGGAGAGAGACTTCAACAAAAAAGCAGAAGCCGTATTTGTGTAACCTGAGAGGGTGAGTTCAAGATGCTTCTTGAAGTCTGCGAACACCGAACCGCGAGTAAGAAACTTCTGAAATCGCATGTAAGGCGGATTACAAACAATATTTGGGTGGCTCTTACCCCATGATGTCAAGTAATCCTCTTGAAAAACAAATGGAAGGTTACTTGCCGCCTTTTCGCGGCAATAATTTATTGCTACAGAGTCTATTTCAGAGGCTGAGAACGCAACATCCGGGTCTTTTGGCAGAAAGGCTCCAAGCCCAAATGCAGGATCGTATAGCTCTCTAATGCCCGATTCCAAAACCCATCTGACCATAAAGTCAGCCACTTCGGCATGAGTAAAGAATTGACCAATTCCCTTTCGGTGGTCTTCTGCAACAATTCTGCAATATTGGATCGGATCAAAAATCATTAATGATTTCTTGGGTAAATACGGTTGGATCAAGATAGCCGCGACCGCCATGAAAAGTAACATAAAAAAGCAGCCTGCCTCGATCTAGTTCTTTTAAAGCAGCAACATGCTCTGGCATATCAATCTTTCCTAAAATCTCTCGCCCCACCTGGACGTTGATCTTGATAGTGGTTTTGCCTTGGTTCTTTACATCTCGCTCAACTGAAAACACAACATCCTCTTTCGCGGGATCAGAACTAATCTCTAGAATCTCTTTAAAAGAGATTACATACGCCTTGTCAAAGAATACCTGAAGATAGTAGTGCTTGACGCCATAATGTTGAATCCATCTATTCACTAATGCCAAATCCTCAAGCTTTGGGGTAATGCTCAGATAGTCCCGCTTATGCAAAATCCTGATTTGTTCTTTTAGGGCGCGGAGCTGATCAGATAGGTCACGCAAGGTGGATGAAGACGACCATGTTCTGAGTCTGAAATCTAATTCCCTGAAGGTGTTTTGAGTAGCTCCCTCAATCATATTAAGAATGTCAGGGCTTTTTTCGCGTAATGCGCTTATGAGTGGTTCAGCGAGGATTTGTTGGCGGATCCGTTCACATTCTAAGTTGGCAGCTATGCTGCGACTTTCCATATAGGTTGAATACTTGTTTGCTAAAAAACTGCTGGAACGGACTTCGATAGCTGCTACTGCTCGCCGCACTGTTTCATCGTCGTCCAAATCAATCAAAGCAGAGTCAGGAAAATCTGAGCGGTGGAAAATCAGCAAATCTGGCTTTTTCCCAATTTTGTTCAGCTCATCCTGATATTCCAGATAGAAGCTGGAGAATCCTTCATCTCCTGCAGCAAGCGATTCAGCTCTCCCATACTTAACTGCTATATATTCCGGTGAATTCTCGTTAATTGCTCCCAAAACAATTCTCTCTGCCCAATCACCTTGCTCTTTGTTCGTCAAAAACTCAGAACTTGCTGTCGATGGAGGGCGTCCCTCCATTTGTATCGCAGTGTCGATATTGAATGGTGCAGCGGCAATTAGGCGCGCGATTATCTGAGCGTATGATTCTGGCATAAAGTGTTATGTGTTTGCCCAACGTTGTTTGGTCACACAAATTTCTTGTTTATCATTCATGTTGCGAAAAAAGTGGACAATTAGTTTTTTGTTTGATTGAGTTGATGGAGCTTTTTGAGAAGAAGCGCAAATGGGGGCAATAAAATGCGGGAGAGCATGCGAAGGGTTGGGTAGTGCGGATTGTTGCGTGGCGCAGGTTGGTGCTCGCATAAGGAAAAGACGATGTGTTGGCGGAGCGTGAACATAAGGCACTTTATGAAGTTCTGTCAGAGCGCGGGTGCGTGGTCAAGCGAAATTCCGGCGGCGAAGGTTGTTTCTACGTTCGCTGCCAGAAGGCCGATAGAAATTGATCGGCACTGCCTGAAGCAGCCTTGATGAACGAAACGCTATTTTTTCAAATAGTTCGGCGCACGGAGCCTATTTACGCTGCGACGTGGCGTTTTTACGCCACAACAAAGAGTCTTCACTCAATAACGCAGTCGTCGCGCGGAGGGGAGCGCTTAGCGCACCACGCGGGCGCCGCCGCCCTTCATGAGTTTTTCGACTTCCTGGCGCGTGGCCATGGAGGTGTCGCCGGGCGTTGTGGAAGCCAAGGCACCATGGGCGGCGCCGTAATCGACGGCGGCTTGCGGGTCGTTTTGCGAGAGAAATCCGAAGGAGAGACCGCTGGCGAAGCTGTCGCCGCCGCCGACGCGGTCGAGGATGTCGAGCTCAGGATATTTGCGGCTTTCGTAGAAGGCTCCATCGTGCCAGCAAATGGCGCTCCAATCGTTTCGCGAAGCGGTGATGACGCGGCGCAGCGTCGTAGCCGCCACTTTGAAATTGGGAAATTCTTTCACGGCCGTCTCGATCATGCGCTTGAAGGCCTCGGTCTCAATCGTGCTGAGGTTGTGATCCACACCTTCCACCTCGAAGCCGAGGGATGCCGTGAAGTCCTCCTCATTGCCGATCATGACATCCACATATTTGGCGATATCGCGGTTTACTTCGCGGGCTTTGGCCAATCCACCGATAGATTTCCAGAGTGAGGGGCGATAGTTGAGATCGTAGCTTACGATGGTGCCGTGTTTTTTGGCTGCTGTGACAGCTTCGATGGTGATCTGGGCAGCGGACTCAGATAGTGCTGCAAAAATGCCGCCTGTGTGGAACCAACGGGCTCCGAGTTGACCGAAGATGTGATCCCAGTCGTAGTCGCCGGGTTTGAGCTGTGAGGCGGCACTGTTGCCACGGTCGGGATTGCCGACGGCTCCGCGGATGCCGAATCCACGCTCGGTGAAGTTCAGTCCATTGCGCACCGAGCGGCCGATCCCGTCGTCTTCACGCCATTTGATGAACTCGGTGTCAACGCCGCCCTGCATGATGAAGTCCTCGACAAGGTGGCCCACTTCGTTGTCCACAAGGGCCGTGCAGACAGCGGTGCGGAGACCGAAGCATTTGCGGAGACCACGGGAGGTGTTGTATTCGCCGCCGCCTTCCCATGCGGTGAAGTGGCGCGCCGTGCGGATACGGCCTTCGCCTGGGTCAAGGCGAAGCATGACTTCACCGAGAGAGATTTGGTCGTAGAGGCAGGTGGATGGGTCGCGGAGAGGGAGTGACATAAATAGTTTTTGGGTTAGAGAGTGACTTTTTTGAAATTTTCAATGTTCCAGGCGGGTTCGCCAAGTTCATCCGTGATGTGGGCAAAGCCCTCGATTTCGGCTTTGGTGAAAAGGAGCCCTCCATGTTCATCTGTGAGTTTGGCGGATTGGGCCTCGATTTGGCCGGGCAGAATGCAGGCCTCGTTGCCTGCGCCGAGGATGTCGGCAATGCATATTTTGAGGTTTTCCTCCTGCGAGCGGCCGAGTGCGTAGTCATGACCATGCATGGCCTCGGGGTGGATGCATTGAAAGAAAAATGTGGAACCGCGCTTCTCGCCGGCAGGGCCACGGTTTGTGCCACGAATCGAGGGCAACCCTCCACCGATGAATGCGGCGTAGAGTTCGTCAATGAGGCCGAGTCCGTAACCCTTGTGCGCTCCAAATGGCAGCAGCGCGACCGCCTTATTCGGATCGGTGGTGGGTCTGCCTTCGGCATCCACCGCCCAACCTGGGGCGAGTTCCTTGCCCTCGCGGGCGAATTGTTGGACGCGGCCCATGGCTACGGTGGACGTGGCCCAGTCGATGACGATGGGGAAACCCACCGCAGACTGGGTGGGGAATCCCCAGGAATGAGGATTAGTGCCCATGGTCGGGGTTTTTCCACCGAAGGGGACGACCTCGGATGTCGCGGAAGTGCAATTTGTGTAGGCGATGTAGCCTTTCTGGGCGGCATCGATGACATATCCCCCACCCCACAAATAGTGAGTGGCATTATCCACACTCACCATGCCGACACCGTATTGATCGGCGAGTTCCATGCATCGCTGCATGGCTTTGTAAGCTACGGCCTGACCGAGCTTTTTGTGACCATCCCAGATCTCCGCCGCCGCGAATCGGGAGGGCAGGACTTCGATTTCCGCAGCGGGAACCCATTCCCCGACCTTGCTGCCGAAGAGGTCATCGAGGTGAAGGGCTTTCAGCGCATTGTGCGTGCGAATGCCATGACGCGAGGCACTGTGGCAGAAGCGAGCGGCATCAGCGGCTTCCTCGTTGGTGTAGCCACGGCGGATGTAGGCGCGGCTAACGAGATCGTTGTGCAGGGCTGGCGGGACGACAAAATACTCTTGGGATGTGCTCATGATAATTTATTGGCTTGGGCGAGTGCAGGCTGTCCATTGAGAACATTGATCATGTTTTGAGCCGCCATGTTGGCTTGGCGAACCACGCTCTCATGGGTGCGGGAGCCGATGTGCGGGGTCAGTACGGTGCCACGGCATTTGAGAAGCGGGTGGTTTGCCGGCGGCGGTTCCTCGTCGAGGACATCGGCGCCATAGCCCAAAATGCGCTTTTCATCGAGCGCTTGAGCCAGAGCGACGCTGTCGACCAACTCCCCGCGCGCGCAGTTGAGAAGGACGAAGTTGCTTTTACAAAGTTTCAAACGCTCCGCATTGATGAGGCCCTTGGTCTCTGGCGTGAGGTTCATGTGAAGCGATAGGATGTCGCTGCGGGAAATGAGGTCGTCGATATTCTCAACGCGCTCCACTCCATGATGAGAGGCAAAATTCTCGTCCCAGTAAATGTCAAAGCCCAATACCCGCATTCCAAAGGCCCGCGCACGGATGGCAACCTCTTTGCCAATGCGTCCAAGACCAGCAATCCCGATCGTCTTGCCCGTAAGTTCATATCCCGTGAGTCGCTTCCAACTGCCGGTGTGGACGGCGTTCGATTGCTCGACGATATCCCGATAAATGGCGAGTAGCAGCCCAAAGGTGTGTTCGGCAACTGTGGTATGATTCACTCCCGGACAAAACGTCACGGGAATCTTCAAGTCGGTCGCGGCGACGACGTCCACTTTATCCAAGCCGATCCCATACTTCGCAACGACCTTGAGACGAGGCAACGACTTCTCCAAAACGGAACGAGTAATCGCGTCGTCGCCACACAGAAAGGCATCGAAGTCACCAGCCAATTCCAACATGCGCGACTCCGGCAATGGACCGCGTTCGCGAATGATTTCATATCCTGTGCCAGCCAGCAAATCGTGGTGTGGGCCTGGGGTGTCTTGGAAGGATGTCGTGGTGAGAAGGATTTTCATATTTTCGATTCAGAGGTGCAATGACGCTAAGCTGCGGGATCACTGAAGGAAACAAAATTGGCATAGCAAAAATTTCCGCATGTTATAAAATGCTATGTCAGTTCCCAGTGAACCGGCTTTGAATTTTTCATGAAACCCCGTCGCGAGTTATTTCTTCCAGGTCCAGAGGCGCCCCACTGGCTTCCCGCAGGCAGTGCTCCCGGCGGCCTGCTTTATCTGGCATGGGGGCACCGTCAGTACGGAGAGCAACCGATCCCACCACGTCTGCATCATGGCTGGACTTACATGGCCATTTTGTCTGGAAGGCCGTTATTGATTGTGGGTTCCAGAGAGGAGGTCATTGAAAAAGGAGGACTCATTGTTGCGGGACCTGACGTGCCTTACGGGTGGAGCGATCACCTCGATGCCTCCTGCAAGCTTCTGGTGTGGGTCTGGGAACGCCCTCCGACGTTTGAGATTCCTGTGCATGGCCACTCCTGTTGGTTGAGGAAATGCTCCACTGCTGCGATGATTGAAATCGAAAAGCTTCACCTTCGCACCCGTCGAGAAATCCAGCATACGGACGCCTGCTCGCCCCGAATTCTCAACGCGCTCCAGAGCTTCATTGATGTAGCTTTTGAGAGGGCTGTGGGATCTGCCGGCAACCAGAAATCGCGTGATGCCCAGCGCCTCCATCTTGCGGAGGCTTGGATGCGCCGCCACCTCGACATTCGCTCTCCAGTCAAGGCCCTAGCAGAATATCTTGGCATCTCGACCATGACGCTCCACCGGCTCTTCCGTGAGGCCGCGGGTGTCTCCACGGGGCAAGCCTTTCTGGACCTCAAAATGAACGAAGCGGCAAAGTTGCTTAAAAATCCGAGTGCAAGCGTGAAGGAAATCGCGCACTCGCTGGGCTACCGCTATCCGGGCGACTTCACTCGCGCATTCAAAAAACGCTTCGGCATTGCGCCGGCGAAGATCATTCGAAAAGTCGAGCCCGAGCGTGTTATGCCGAATCCTGAGAGGAAAGCCGCGCAAGGCGAGCCTGAGCGGAAGGTGGCACAAGCTGACTTACATCGCCGCCAAAGCAAGCGACTTCCTTCATAATTCGCGAGCTGAGGTAGGTGTAGTCTTCCTTGGGCGTAAGATAGACTGTTTCCAAGCGTGGCTCGAGTTTCCGGTTCATGAGGGCCATTTGAAATTCGAATTCAAAATCTGAGACCGCGCGTAGGCCACGTATCACGGTAAAGACGCCATGTTCCCTCGCAAAATCCACGAGCAAGCCTTCGAGGGGCAGGATTGTGATCGCAGGGTTATCGCCAAGAGTTTCCCGAAGCATGGCCATGCGTTCCTCCACACTGAAGAGTGGTCCCTTGGATTTACTGGCGGCCACAGCGACGATGAGATTTGAAAAAAGATGCGTGGAGCGATGGATCACATCGAGGTGGCCGAAGTGAACAGGATCGAAACTGCCTGGATAAATCGCGCGGCTTGAATTCATGGTTTACGGGGCATTTTCTTGAAGGAATCCGAGGGCTTGAGACCGCTCACGCCTGCACCTGTCTTGGTCGAGCGAATGGTGTCGCGGAAGAAGTATGCCGAAGGTTTCAGGATGCGGTCATAGGTTTTCGAATCCATCGTCGCAAGGCCGAATGGTGCCTCGTAGCCGTAGTGCCACTCGTAGTTGTCGGCGAGGGACCAACTAAAATAGCCCTGCACATCGTAGCCATCTCGGATGGCGCGACCTATGGCTGCGAGATGGTTTTTCATGTACCAAATTCGCTTCGAGTCATTCCGAGTGGCAATGCCGTTCTCCGTGATCATCATCGGCTTGCCGTAGCGGTTACCGACACGCTGGATTTCCTTGTAGAGCCCGTCGGGGTCGATACGCCATCCCATCATTGTGTAGTCATGTCCCCTCCTCCAAGATTCCGCGATGAATGAGGTCGGGCTGGCGACTTGGGAATAGTAGTAATTGACTCCGATGATATCACACACGTCCCAGATGCGATCGAGGTGGTCGATATTTCCATGGATCATCGTGTTGTAAAAAAGCCCACCCGGATCCAATGGGGAACGCTCCCACCAAGGCAGAGCCTCGACCGATACAACTTTTGCAGACGGCTTCACCTTTTTAATCCGCGCCGCGGCATCGCGGAACATTCCCGTACTGGCATCAATCGCCTTCCAATAAGATCCAAAGGCCAGGGTCATCGCTGGGGGCCACTGGCCGGCGATGTAGGCCGTTGTGATCTGGCCATTCGGCTCGTTCTGCGGCGCAAAGTAATTCGTGTAGGGAGCTAAGCGCGGAAGCACCTTGTCCAGATAGACCAGCCAGCGCTCGCGGGCTTTCGGATGCATCCAATTCGACGCCTTGGGATGTTTTTGATCGTAGAGCCAGCTGGGGAATGTGAAGTGCCAGAGACAGACGACTGGCTCGATGCCTGCGGCTTTGAGACGCCTGGCCATTTCAACATAGCGATCCAGAGCATCCTCGTTGAATTCCCCCATTCGCGGCTCAATCCGTGCCCACTCAAGGCTGAACCGATAGTGGGTGACGCCAGTTTTTTTCAGAGCGGCGAGGTCTTTTTCAAAGTGGCTCCAAGAGTACAAAGCATTTCCCTTCCGAGGAGCGCCGCCCTTCGAAACAAGAACGTCCCAGTCCGTGGAAAAGTAATCCGCATCACCAGGTTTCACTGCGGGGTCTTCGTATTGGTAGCTGGCCGTGGAAATTCCCCATGCAAAGCTAGCATCTGCGCGAGGTAGCGGGCGCGGTGGGCGTGGTATTGGCCCCTTGGAGTCATGTCCCAGAGGATTCAAATTCACGCAGGATGACAAAAAAAACAAAGCCAGGCAGGGGAGACAACGCGCTGCGCAGCGCAAAAACAGGGATGACATGGCTCCAGCTACAGCAAGCACCCGCAGAGGCGAAAGCCTTTTTTATTGGCAGATGACTGGTCTTGGGTTTGCGCGCCGCATGAGTTTTGTGATTGAGTGGTCTTCTCATGAGCCAAGTTGCCTATCTCGGACCCGAGGGAACGTTCTCGGGAATCCTCGCCCGCCAACGATTCGGAAAAAAAGCGAATCTGATCGCACGTGGCGCGATTGATGGCGTTTTCGAAAGCGTCCTGAGTGGTTCCACCGCCCTAGGTCTTGTTCCTGTGGAGAATTCTTCCGGCGGCACAGTTTACGACACGATTGACCTCCTCATCCGCCATGCGGGCTCAGTTTTTATCTTGGAGGAACTGTCCCTCGACATCCGGATCGCGCTCATTGGAACGGCTGGAATGCCCGTGAAAACGGTGTATTCGCATTTCACTCAGATCAAGCACCACGCAGACTGGTTGAAAACCCACCACCCCAAAGCGGCTCTAGTGCCGGTCGCCAGTACGGCGATTGCTTCCGAACGCGCCGTGGCCGATTCGAATGCTACGGCTCTTGCCTCGCCCGGTGCTGCTGCCATTTACAAGCTGGATATTCTTGCCACTCCCTCGGACGGCCAAGAAGTCAATGTTACGAACTTTTTTACCATTGCGCGCAAACCACTCGCCTCCGATGCGGCCGATCGCACGGCACTCGTCGCCACCTTGCGCAACCAGTGCGGCAGCCTTCACAAATTCCTCGGCCCGTTTGCACGACAAAATGTGACCCTGACTCGCATTGTCTCGCGTCCGATTCCTGGCCAACCGCAGACTTATATCTTCTACATCGAAGTGCAGGGATCTGAAACCGACCCCGGCGTCGCGCGAGCGTTGGAACTCGCCAAACGTCAAGCGCAGGAAATTTCGATTTTAGGAAGCTTCCCGCTTGGCCGGCGCTTCCGTTCCTGACTTGTCAAAACCCTCCACGTTTGCCAGAAGAAGCAACCTTTATGAAAAAAATCCGACCTCTCGCCTATCTGCTCTCCATCGCTCTTTCTGGCATGCTCCTCCAAGCTCAGGAAGAAGCAACGATCACGGTGAAAAAGAGCGATACGCTCAATATCTCTATCAAACCCTTTGCCGGCCCCGACGCGGCCATCGCAGGCAAGGTGCTCGCCAATGACCTCGACCTCTCCGGGCTATTCTCCATCGGCATCCCCGAGCGGGCGAAATTCAGCGTGAGTGCAACAGCATCGGGCGGTTCGCTCCAGGGAACTGTGACTGATAACCAAGGTAGCGTTATCCTCCAAAAAACGTACTCAGCCAACACGCGCACGGCAGCCCACCAGTTCTCGGACGACATCGTTCACACCCTCACGGGCGGGAAAGGCATCGCCAACTCGAAAATTGTTTTTGTCAGCAACCGTAGCGGGGCAAAAGAAATTTACCTTTCTGATTACGATGGTGCCAACCAGCGCCAGATCACGCAGGACAAGGCGATCAGCGTGGCCCCGACTATCTCGCCCGACGCATCGAGGCTTGCCTACACGGGCTACCAGAGTGGCTACGCCGACATTTACAACGTGGACATCGCCTCCGGAGCGCGCTCAAAAATCCTCAATTTCCCCGGTACAAATTCGGGTGCGAGTTT
>VFJO01000072.1 GCA_009886045.1 Verrucomicrobiota bacterium | reverse complement strand
ACTGGTGGCCGGTATCTGTAGCGGCGGTCTATGACCGCCGAGGCGAGTGAAGGACAGAGAAAACTGAAAACCACAGACTTGAAAGCCGAAAGCCACCTTTTGCATTTTTTTATCTCCGTGCTCCCCGTGTCCTCCGTGGTTAAATACTTTGGATGATCGGCAGTCACAGACAGGCGCTACAGGGCGCTTGGGGTAAGCGCTGTGCGGGTTGCATAAAGGGGGATATGGCGGAGGCGAGGGTCGCTGTGACCAGGAGCGGAATGAATTCGGATTCCGTAGGGGGTAGCGGGATGGCTTTGGAGGAAGAGGTGGAGGCTTTTGAGCGTGCCTGTGGCGCCGGATTTGACTTCAATCGGAATGATGTATGAACCCACGGCAATGAGGAAGTCCACTTCGGCTTGGCTGTTGAGGGCTTCGCGAATCCAGAAGTAGAGTTCGGATTCCTGATCAGGAGGTGCGGCGGCGAGGAGTTCTTGGGCGACGAATTGCTCGGCGGCAGCGCCGCGATGGATGCCCAAAAGGTCAGGTTGGGCGACGAGTTCGGAGTCGATGCGCAGGGCGGCGTGGAGGAGGCCGATGTCCAGGAAAGCGAGTTTGACGAGGCGGGGATTTGCTTGTGCGGCAAGGGGCAGGCCTTGTCCGGAAGAGTGGGTGATTTGACGGACGACACCGGCTTTTTCCAAAGCACTCAGAGCTTGGCGGACAGACGTGGCGCGGCGATCGGGATCGATGTTGGAAAATTTCAGGCGCTCGCCAACGAGGCCGGGTGTGCGAAGGAAGAGATTTTCGGCAAGGTCGGCCGGGATGCGTGGAGCGTATTTGGCGAAGTCGCGCCGATAGGTTTGCAGGATCGAGAGTTGGGCGCGGCGGCATGCAGAGGTATCTGCGTTCTCGATTGATTCACGAAGGGCTTCTGGCATGCCTCCAGTGAAAAAGTAGCCTCGCAGCAGGGACAGTGCAACGGTGTGAGCTGCGGGTGGAAGTGACTGACCAGGCGCGAGGCTGGAGATGGCATCCGCAAGGTCGGGCTTGCTTTTGGCGAGAAGGAATTCCGTGAAGTCCATCGGGTGGAGCCAGAGGGATTCGATGCGTCCAACAGGCATGGAGAATTCCGCGGCATCCATCGCGAATTCCAGCAGGGAGCCTGTGGCGATAAGTGGAATGTGCGGTTGAAGTTCGTGGAAGTAGCGAAGCGCTGTGATGGCTTCGGGGCATTCTTGGATTTCATCAAAAAAAAGCAGTCCACCGGCGGCAAGCGGAAAGCCGATGAGGGCAAGCTGGCGGAGGATGTCGGCCGGGTCGGGAGTGGCAAAAGCGGCTTTGGCGCTGGGCTGGAGTTCAAAATTTATTTCGACCAGAGGAATTTTTTCGATGCGGGCGAGTTCGCGAATGAGCCATGTTTTGCCCACTTGGCGCGCTCCGTGTAGCAAAAGGGGTTTACGACTTTTGCGATGAAGCCACTCTTGAAGAGATGCGAGAATGTGTCTTTTCATGTTTTGAAAATAGCAATATAAATGCTTTTTTCAAGACATGTTTTAGCGGAAATTTTTTAGACAGAATGGTCCGCCTACGCGCTACGCGACTACGGCGTGACGGGTCCGCATTCCCCTGTGGGACTACGGCGTGACGGGTAACTGGTGGCCGGTATCTGTAGCGGCGGTCTGTGACCGCCGAGGCGAGTGAAGGACAGAGAAAACTGAAAACCACAGACTTGAAAGCCACCCTGTGCCTTTTTTTATCTCCGTGCTCTCCGTGTCCTCCGTGGTTAAATCCTGCTGAGTTCGCATTGGGTTATACACCCAGAATTTCCGAGAACCGGGGAAAAGGAAGAACTCTGGCTCTATGTTCCGAAAACTCCACATCCGATTCTCCCAAGTGGACTTGATAAAACTTCGGAATACTGGATCTTTGCGCGAAGTAGGAGATTTGGCTACTCAGACCTCGCTCGCCCAGCTTGCACTCCACGGCGAAGAGCGGTTTGCGGTTTTTCAGCACCACGAAATCTACTTCGCGACCGGCTGCGTCACGAATAAACCTCAGCTCCATGGCCTCTCCCGCTGTATCTTCCAAATGGTGGCAATATTTCAACAAATTTGATGCCACCAGATTTTCGAAGCGTGAGGCCTCATCCAAACAAACCGACCAGTCCCAAAGATAGAGTTTGCGCTCTTTTTTCAAGGCGCGGAGTTTCGGCAGGCCGAATGGCGAAATTCGGAAGCAAAAGTAAAGATTTTCCAAAATCCGAATCCAGCGATCCGCCGTCTCAAATGAGACATCCAAATCCCCGCGCAGATTGTTGATCGAGAGTGGAGACCCCACACGATCGGGCAGTGTTTGGGCCAGTAATTCGAGCTGCCCGACTTCCCGGACTTGCTCGAGAGAAAGCAAATCCTCCCTCACCACCCGGCTCAAATGCTCTCTCTGCCAGCGTTTCCAGTGGCGCTCGTTGGCCGCCAGAAAGGGTTCCGGAAATCCACCGAATTTCAGCAACTGCTCAAGGCTCGCCTCTCCGGGGCCTCCGCCCAGTTCCGAGAATGAAAACGGATGCAGCCGGTGGTAATGATACCGGCCCTGGAGAGAGTCCCCGCCCTTGCGGTAGTGATCCAGACGCGCCGATCCCGTCACCAAAAACTTCCGGCTCGATTTGTTCGTGTCATAGAATCCCTTGACGAGATTTCTCCAGCCTTTGTATTTGTGGATTTCATCCAAAACTACCACCTCGCCACCGCTTGGCAGTCCGCCGCCCAGCAACATTTTGCGAGCACTCGGATGGTCCCAGTTCAAATAACACGGATCGGACTCCGACCCGCTCTCCAAAAACGACAGGGCCAATGTCGTCTTGCCGACTTGTCGCGGACCTCCCACAAAAACCATCTTCTCCCCAAGATCCGACGCCACATCACTTCTCATCGCTCGATTCATGCGATTATTTTAGAGTCTATCGGAAAAAAATCATGCTTTTTTTTCGATACACCTGAATTTTTACATTCCTCAGCGGCATTGACGCAGAGGGGAATTTAACCACGGATTACACGGATTAACACGGATGGGAAGACTGGGGGTGTGTGGAGGGTAACTGGTGGCCGGTATCTGTAGCGGCGGTCTGTGACCACCGAGGGTAGCCCATTTCGGTTGGAGGGTCTTCCTCCGTGAGGACCCCAATTTTGGATTTTACAGGCACGAGGAGGCACGAGGAGGCACGAGGAGGCACGAAAACTATGGCAAAATTATGGACAGCTAAATGATTGGGGGAAAACTGAGAGGCCCCTAACTGAAATGCTTTATCATGTTACGCACAAGATTTTTATTTAACCACGGATTACACGGATTAACACGGATGGGAAGACTGGGGTGTGAGCCTACTCACAGATTGCTTGGGCGGCATGGATGATCCCGCAAAGTGGGATTGGCAGAGAAAAATCGAAACTCGCGCAAGCTCGCTTGCAGGAGGTTTGTTCTTTCTCCGCCCCATTCGCCCGGCGACTGCATCCAAGCCCCTTTTTATCCGTGCTTATCCGTGCCATCCGTGGT